>JAUROO010000147.1 GCA_030829765.1 Miltoncostaeales bacterium
CCTGACCGACCTCGATCCCGTGGTGCTGGCTACCGCCGCTCCGCTGGTGGCCGACGCCGGCGGCCTCGTGATGCTGCCGTCGCCAGAGGTCGCCGCGGCCTGCCAGGACAAGTGGCTGTGCCACGAGATGCTCACGGACGCAGGCCTGCCGTCGCCGCCGACCTGGCCGGTGAACGGCACCGACCGCGAGGGCCTGCCGTACCCCATGATGATCAAGCCGCGTATCGGATTCGCCGGACGGTGGATCCACCGGTGCGAGGACCGGGAGGAGCTTGACTTCTTCCTCGCGCGCACGCCGGTGCCGAGCGTGCTGCAGCAGGCGCTGCCGGGCGAGGAGTTCAGCATCGACTGCCTCGCCTCGCCGGACGGCCACGCCATCGGGGCCATCCCCCGCGCGATGTACCAGAGCAAGGGCGGGGAGCAGATCAAGGGGGAAACCCTCGATGACCCGCAGCTGGTCGAACTGGGCGCTGCCGTGATCGAGGGGATCGGACTGTGCGGCCCCTGCACCATCCAGTGCTTCCGCGAGGAGGACCGCATCCTGGGCGTCACCGATATCAACACGCGCTTCGGCGGCGGCTTCCCGCTGCCGCTCGCAGCCGGCGGTGACTACCCCGCGCTCATCCTGGCGATGGCCGCAGGGGAGGACGTCGCGCCCCGACTGGGAACACACAGGGCGGGCGTGGTGATGACACGCTTCCTATCCGAGCACGTCCTCGTGCGGGACGGGGACCGGTTGCGGCCGATGGGCGGACGCGGGGAGGCGGTGAGCGGTGGCATCTGATCGTGAGATCACACTCGGGGACCTGTGGCGCGCGATCTGGCGCGGCAAGTGGGTCGTCCTCGCCACCACCGTCATCGCCGGGCTGGTGGCCTTTGGGATCACGTACACCGCCGACACCACCTACTCGGCCACGTCCAAGGTGTACCTGGGCCAGGCCACCACGATCCTCGGCAACCTGGCCTCGACCCCCGGCACCAACCCGCTCACGGCCGCCACGATGCTGCAGGGCGACGCGGTGGTGGACGCCGTGGCAAAGGAGACCGGGCTCACCCGCGGGCAGGTGCGCGCGCGCAGCGATGTGAGCGTGCCGCGCGCGCCGGGCACCACCAGCACCGGCCAGCCCGCCATCGCCAGCATCCGCGCCACCACGGCCAGTCGCGAGGAGTCCATCCGGCTCGCCAACGCCTATGCCGAAGCGGCGCTCACCAGCGCCAGCACCGGGTACGAGGCCGTGAGCAGCACGCTCGAGCAGCAGGTGCGCAGGCTGTCGGCGGAAGAGGCCCGGCTGCAGGGACGCACCCGCCGCGACGCCACGGCCGATGACCTCGCGCGCCTCGCCGACGTGCGCGAGGTGCTGGTGGCCTCCGAGTTGCAGCTGGCCCGCGCACAGCAGATCGAGGCACCCGCGATCGTGACCCTGGCCACCGGTGCATCGTCCTCGGCCCGCACCTCCAACCGGGTGCGCACCGCCATCACGGGCGCCATCATCGGGTTCCTCGTGGGGATCGTCATCGCGCTCGCCACCAGCGGCGGCCTGCGGCGCGGCGACGGGACGGCCTAGCGGGGGAACCACATGAGGCTCGTGCCGCGCTCCGAGAAGGCCATCGCCTGGACGATCTCCGGCGTGTTCGCAGCGCTCGCGGTGGTGCTCGCCGGACTCGTCCTGGTCACCGGCGGGCTCGACGATGGCGATCAGCTGGGCACGACGCAGGGCTTCCAGGCCCGGCAGGCCCCGCGCGACGATCTCGGCAGCGACCGATGGCCCGAGTACGGGTACAACGAGGAGCGCACGCGGGCGAACCCTGCCCTGCGGCTGCCGCCGCCCTACCGCCGTGCGTGGACCCGCGACCTCGGTTCACTCCTGGAGTTCCCGCCGGTCATCAATGGCGGCCGGGCCTTCGTCGGCACCAACAAGCGCAAGGCCTTCGCGCTGGACCTCCGCACGGGCCGGATCGCATGGAGCCGCAAGCTCACCGGCCGGTCCGCCGCGTCCCCGGCGATCGCCGGGGACCTGGTGCTGTTCACCACCATCAACGGCTACGTCGAGGCCTTGCGGCAGGACACCTCGCAGGTGGTGTGGCGACGCGACGTGGGCACCTCCACCGAGTCATCGCCCCTCATCATCGGGCAACGCGCGTACGTGGGAACGCTCGGCGGGCTCATCCTGTGCATGGATGTGCGGACCGGGCGGCTCATCTGGACCGCGCGCGCGACGGGCGAGGTGAAGTCCAGCCTTGCCCGGTCCGGCAACCAGGTGATCGTGGGCGACTACGGCGGGCGCATCACGTCCCTGAACATGCGCAACGGGCGCATCCGGTGGCGCACCACCAGCCCGGGACGCCTGCTCAGCGGTGCCGGCGCCTTCTATGCGAACCCCGCGGTGGCGTACGGACGCATCTATGCCAGCAACGTGAACGGCCGTGTCATTTCGCTGGATGCGCGCACCGGGTCGGTGGCCTGGGTGCGCGTGCTGGGCGACTGGGCCTACTCGAGCCCGGCGGTGAACGCACGCACCGTGTACGTGGGCTCGTATGACCGCAAGTTGTACGCCCTCGACGCCGTCACCGGCGGCGTGCGCTGGACCTTCGATGCCGGGGAGCGCATCGCCGGCTCGCCCACGGTCATCGGCAACCTGGTCTGGTTCTCCACGATCGCCCGCGTGCCGTCCAACGGCAGGACCTACGCGCTTGACGCCCGCACCGGGCGGCGGGTCTTCACCTTCCCCGATGGCCGGTACACGCCCGCGGTCGGGGTGCGCGGCATGCTCGTCCTCACCGGCGTGCGCAGGCTCTACGGGATGATCCCCGCGGGATGAGCATCCGGCAGGTCGCCCGCGCGGCCGCCGTCGTCGCGCTCTTCGGGATCCTCTCGCGCGTTCTGGGCTTCGTGCGCGAGATCGTGCTGGCCGGCGTCTACGGCGCCACCGCCGATACCGATGCGCTGGTGAACGCACTCTTCGTGGTGAACACGGTGGCCGCCGTGCTGCTGTACGTGCTGACCACCCTCATGATCCCGGTGTTCCAGCAGGAGCGCGAGCGCAGCGGGGCCCAGAGCGCCTGGGGCCTGCTGTGGGCCATCGCGGGGTGGATCGGGATCGTGCTCATCGTGCTCACAGGCATCGTCGCCATCGCGCCCGAGGCCATCATCTGGCTCTTCCAGATGGGCCCCGAGCGCGCGGAGATCGCCTCCGGCCTGCTGCGGGTGATGGCGCCCGCGCTGATGCTGCAGGGGTTCTCCGCGCTGTTCACGGCGATCCTGCAGGTGCATGGACGCTTCGCCGGGCCCGCTGCCGTGGGCGTGGCCTTCAACGCCGGGATACTCGTGGGCGTCATCGCGGGCGCCGGCAGCCTGGGCATCACGGCCGCCGCCTGGGGCGTGGCACTGGGGGCCCTTCTCCAGGTGCTGCTGCAGATCCCGCAGTTCGTGCGCGAGTCGCGCGCCGGCGGGGGCCTGCGCCTGGCCTTCTCGCACCCGCGCCTGGGACAGGTGGCCGTGCTGGCCATCCCCGTGGCGGCGGCATCGATCCTGCAGCAGGTCAACTCCTTCACCGACAAGCTGTTCGCATCATCGCTGGAGGCCGGGCGGAACGCCGCGCTGTCGTTCGCCAACGCCCTCGGGTCCGCGCCGCGCACCGTCCTGCTGTTCCCCCTGCTCACGCCGCTGTTCCCGCTCATCGCCCGGTTCTTCGCCGAGAACCGGAAGTCCGACGGCGTGGACGCCTTCCGGCGCGCGGCGGGCATCCTCGCGATGGTGTCGATCCCGCTATCCATCCTCATGTTCATCGGGGCCACCGAGATCGCCCAGGTGGCCTTCGGGCGCGGCAAGTGCGATGCCAGTTGCGTCGCGGAGATCTCCGGACCGCTCGCCTTCTACGGCATCGCCGTGTGGGGGAACTTCATCGGCTACCTGCTCAACCGGACCCTCTCGGCCGGCAACCATGCCCGGGAGATCATGGTGGCCACGATCGTGACGGTGATCCTGACGATCGGCCTGGACCTGCTGCTGCTCGGACCCCTGCAGCAGGCGGGGCTGGCACTGGCCAGCGCGATCGCGGTCTACGCGAACACGGGCATCACCCTCTGGTTCCTGCGCCGCCGCACCCCGCAGCTGTCGCTGCGCTGGCTCGGGGCGCAACAGGCACGCATCCTCGCGGCCGGCATGGTCGGGGGCGCGGTGGCGCTCATCCCCGCATTCCTCATGCCGGCCGACACCGCCACCTTCTGGGGTGCGTTCACCTGGCTCGCGGTGGTGTCACTGGTGGGCGGCGCGGCCTTCACCGCGATGGTGCGCACCGTGGCGCCGCGCGAGTTCGCCGACGCGCGCGCCTCCCTGCGGAACCTCTCCTTCTCCCGGCGCCGATGACCCGCTGGCGGCCCGGGCCCCGCACCATCACCGGTGCCCTGCTGGCGGCGATCCTGGCGCTCGGCGCAGGCATCCGCATATGGGCCTTCGGAGGCCTGGAGTTCGGGATCGGGTCCGACGACGCACGCTACGTGGCCGTCGCGCAGAACCTGGCGGGGGGCTCGCTGCCCGACGGCGAGTCCGAGTGGTTCGGGTCGCGGGCGGTGTTCCTGTGGCCGGTTGCGCTGGTGTTCCGCCTCGCGGGCGCCGACGACTACCGCGCAGTGGCCTGGCCCTTCGCCTGCTCACTATTGGCGATCGCCGCGGCGTTCCTCGTGGGACGCGAACTGGCCGGGCGCCGGCCCGCGCTGGTCGCCGCCGCGCTGGTGGCCGTGGCCCCGCTGGAGGTGCTGTGGGCAACCCGGCTACGACCCGACGCCGTCATGCCGGCCTTGGTTGCACTGGCGGTATGGGCGGCACTGCGCGCGCGCCGGGGACGCCACGCCGGATGGTGGCTTGCCGGCGCCGGCGTGCTGATGGGCGCGGCGTGGTCGGCGCGCGAGAGCGCCCTGCTCATGCTCCCGGTGGTCGTATACGCGGCGTGGCCGGCCCTGCGTGCCATGCCACGACGCGCCGGGGCCCTCGCGGGTGGCCTCTGCGCCATCCCGCTCGCCCTCGTGCTGGTGTTCGCCGTGGACGGACGCCCCCTGTGGCCGCTCACGGCCACGGCGGGCGCGGGCAGCCTGCGATCGCCCGCCGAGGGGTGGGGCGCCACCACCTCGTACCTGGCGCAACTGGTGACGGGCGTGGGCGAGGCGCGCTCACCCCTGCTGATGGCATTGCCGCTCGTGCTCATCGCCGGCACGGTCGCGGTGGCACGGCGGCTGCCTGCGGCGCTCCTGCCCGGCGCATGGCTTGCCTGGGGCTTCGCGTGCCTGGAGATCGCGACGCTGGTCAGCGTCGACAAGCCGGCGCGGTTCATGACCCTCCTCACCGTGCCGGCGGCGCTGCTGGTGGCCATCGCCCTCGACAGCCGCCTGAGTCCGCTGATCGTCCCTGCCGTGGCCGTGGTGACGGTGCTGGCGGTGGCGCCGCGCCTGGAGTCCGGAAACCGGGGGGCGAACGTGATCCTGGTGTCGGCCGTGGCCGACCGCCTTCGCGACCTGCCGGGGGGGCCCGTGCTGGCGCGCGACTACACGTGGTGGGCCAAGTTGAACGCCTACTTCCCCCGGGGCCGCGTGGACGTGCCGCGGGCCGTCGATCCCGCGTTCCTCGACGAGCAGGAGCGTGCACGGGCACGGCTGCTGCACCCCCTGCCCGACGTGGCGTCCTACCGGGGCGGCTACGTCGTGACCGGGCCGGTCCGCGAAATCGGGGGCTGGCCGGACAACTGGCGCGACGCCCAGGAGGCCATCGACGCCGGGGTGCCATGGACCCGGCTGCGCGCGGTGGCGCGCGTCGGGCGCGCCACCATCTGGCGGTGGGACCCCTGAACGATCGCGTATCGTGGCGTGCGATGCACACGGCCGTCGTGATCCCCGCGCGGGACGAGGAGCACGCGATCGGTGACGTGGTCGCGGGTGCCCGGGCCGCGCTGCCGACCGCACGGGTGATCGTCGTGGACGATGCCTCCAGGGATCGCACCGCCGCGCGTGCGCGTGCGAACGGTGCCGAGGTGCTGTCCCTGCAGGCCGGGGCGGGATACGCCGGCGCGCTGTGCGCGGGCTACCGTGCGGCGCTCGCCGGGCCGATGGACGCCCTGGTGCAGATGGACGGCGACGGCCAGCACCGCGCCGGTGACCTGCCCCGCCTCCTCGCGGGCCTCGCGCATGCCGACATGGTCATCGGGTCGCGCTTCCTGGGCGCCACGCCCGGCTACCGGATCCCCATGCTCCGGCGCGCCGGCATGGCCGCATGCCGGTGGATGGGCGCGGCCGCCGATGGCCTGTGCATCACCGATCCGACATCCGGTCTGCGTGCCATGACCCCCCGGGCCGTCACGCGGCTGGCGCACCACGGCTTTCCCGGCGGACTCACCGAGACCACCCTCCTCATCCACATGCGGCGCGCGGGATTCCGGATCGGCGAGGTCCCCGTGCTCATGCGGGCATCCACCGGCAGGTCCATGCACGACGGCCTGGCCGGCGGTGCGCACTTCCTGCGGATCGCGTGGTCGCTGCGCGGCCTGGCTGGTGGACCCGAGCGCGATGTCGCCGCGGCGCCGGCCGAGCCCGCTCCGGTGCCCGCGGGACGCGGATGACGCGCAGGACGCAGGGGAACACCTTGTAAGGACATTGTGTGCGAACGCCGCGCACGCCTGCGCGGGTGGGCGTACATGCGTCATATTCAGCCCGTGAGCAGGATGATCCCCCATCTCGCGGCGATCGGCTGCGCCGTGGTGCTGAGTTGCGGTGCAGGGGCCGTCGCGCTCGCCGGGCCGCACCCGGGCGGGCACGGTGCCGATTCCGGGAACGAGGCGCGCGCGCGTCCCGACAGGCCCGGAAGCGACGGTGGCAACGGTCGCAATCCCGGTCGCAATCCCGGCAACGGCGGGGGTCGCAACCCGATTGCCCCACCGCAGGCGGCGCCACCGGAACCGGTGCTCCCGCCCAACCCGATCGCGCCATCGCGCCCATCGCGCGATCCCGCACCCGGGCGGTCCCCCCGGGACGACCGCCCATCGCCCGCTCGCGGGGACCGGGGCGACAGCGCGTCCGGGGGGGGTGCCAGGCCCGCGACGGGCGGCACCTCAGGAACGGGCGTGGGCACCGGCAGCGGAGACACGACCCCCGCCACCACGCCGACCACCGCGGTGCCCTCCGGCGTGCGCACGCGGGGCCTTGCTGCGGGACGTGGACCCATCACCATCAAGGCCTACGTGGACCTCGGCGATCCCGACGACGCCTATGCCCACCTGGCCATCAGCCCCGACCTGCTCGATGCCGTCGCATCCGATGGCACAGCGCGCGTGCTGTTGTGCCCGCTCGTGACGGGGCGCGACGTCAACAGCATCGAAGCGGCCCGGGTGCTGCTGGCCGCATCACGGCAGAACCGGGCATGGCAGGTGGCCGCGGGGCTCGCGCGCACGCGGCTCACGCGCGACGGCGACTGGCTCACCAAGGCCACGCTGCGCACGGTGGTGCGGTCCGCCAAGCGCGTATCGGCCAAGCGCCTCGCGCGCGACGCCAAGGCGCGCCGGGCCGTCCGCGACCTGAACCGCGTGCGCAAGGCGGCGCGTGCGGACCGGGTGCGCACCACGCCGGCATTCGTGGTGGAGGGGCCGGGCGGGGAGCGGGTCGTCACCGATCCCGACGGGCTCGGCGAGGTCATGGGCGCCGTCAACGCGGTGCGGTGACCGCGCGTGCTCCGGTAGCCTGACCCCCATGCCGACATCCCTCGTCACCGGCGGCGCGGGCTTCCTGGGATCGCACCTGTGCGACCGCCTCCTCGCCGACGGCCATCGTGTTATCTGCGTGGACAACCTCGACACGGGGACGCTCGAGAACATCGAGCACATCCGCTCCGGGGACTTCGTGTTCCTCGAGCACGACATGGTCCACCACCTCGAGATCGGCGAGCAGGTGGACGAGGTATTCCATCTCGCCTCACCGGCGAGCCCCATCGACTACCTGCGCCTTCCCCTCCACACGCTCAAGGTGGGCTCCTACGGCACGCACAATGCCCTGGGCCTCGCGAAGAAGCACCGGGCGCGGTTCCTGCTGGCCTCCACCAGCGAGGTGTACGGCGACCCCCAGGTGCATCCCCAGCGCGAGGACTACTGGGGGCATGTGAACCCCATCGGGCCGCGCGGTGTGTACGACGAGGCCAAGCGGTACGCGGAGGCGCTCACGATGGCGTACCACCGGCAGCAGGGGGTGGACACCCACATCGTGCGCATCTTCAACACCTACGGACCCCGCATGCGGCCGAAGGACGGGCGGGCCATCCCCACGTTCCTGCGGCAGGCCCGCGACGGCGCACCGCTCACGGTGTTCGGCGCTGGCGCCCAGACCCGATCGTTCTGCTTCGTCACCGATCTCATCGAGGGACTCGTGCGCCTTATCCGCAGCGACGAGCATGCCCCCGTGAACATCGGCAATCCCGAGGAGTACACGATCCTGCAACTTGCCGAGGCGGTCCGCGGGGCCACCGGGTCGGCCTCGGAGATCGTCTACGAGGCGCTTCCGCAGGACGACCCCGCGGTGCGCCAGCCCGACATCACGCGCGCACGGGGAATCCTCGGGTGGGAGCCGACGATCGGCCTGGCAGACGGACTGCGCATGACGATCCAGGGCACCACCGCCACCAGCGCCGCCCGGGCCTAGCCCACCCGTGGCCGGCCCCGCCGTGCGTGCACGAGGCCTGCGCAAGGCCTACGGCTCGCGCGTGGCGGTGGACGGCATCAGCCTCGAGGTGCGGCGCGGCGAGTGCTTCGGCTTCCTGGGCCCCAACGGCGCCGGCAAGACCACCACGATGCGCATGCTTGCGTGCCTCTCCGAGCGCGACGCCGGCGAGCTCGCGGTGCTCGGCATGGACCCGCACAGCGAGCCCCGGGCGCTGAAGGCCCGCCTCGGCGTGGTGCCCCAGGAGGTCAACCTCGACCTCGAGCTCACCGTGCTCGAGAACATGCTCGTGTACGCGCGTTACTTCGGTCTGAGGGCCGGCCCCGCACGAGAGCGGGCGATGGACCTGCTGCGCTTCGTCGACCTGCACGAGCGCGCGGACGACACCGTGGTGAAGCTCTCGGGCGGCATGCAGCGCCGGCTGCAGATCGCGCGCGCGCTCATAAACGAGCCCGAGATGATCCTGCTTGACGAGCCCACCACCGGTCTCGACCCGCAGGCGCGGCGCATGGTGTGGGAGCGCCTGCGCGACCTGCGCGCCGGGGGCACCTCCGTGGTGATCACCACGCACTACATGGACGAGGCCGAGCGCCTCTGCGACCGCATCGCTGTCATCGACCACGGCCAGGTGGTGCGCGAGGGGGCGCCCGCCGCGCTGGTGCGCGAGGAGGTCGGGGCAGAGGTGCTCGAACTGCGAACCGAACCGTCGGGCGCGGCGGCGCTTGCCGCCGCGATCAGCCCGAGCCACCTGGTGGAGGGCGAGATCCTGATGGCCTTCGGCGACAGCGCCCACGACATGCGCGCGCGGGCCGATGGCGCCGGGACCCCCTTCGAGATGGTGGCCGAGCGACGCGCCACGCTCGAGGACCTCTTCATCGTGCTCACCGGGCACTCCCTGCGCGAGGACTCGTCGGACTGACCCCCGCGCCGGGCGCGGCGCC
>JAUROO010000148.1 GCA_030829765.1 Miltoncostaeales bacterium
ACCAGCAGACCGGAACCGGTGGCCACCACGTTCATGTCCACATCGGCGCGGCTGTCCTCCTCGTACGGAAGGTCCAGCAGCGACTCACCGCCCACCACGCCCACGCTGACCGCGGCGATGCTGTCGCGCAGCGGCAGCTCGCCGATGAGCCCCTGGTCCACCAGCGACTGCAGCGCGATCTCCAGCGCCACGTAGCCGCCGGTGATGCTGGCGCATCGCGTGCCGCCGTCGGCCTGGATCACGTCGCAGTCCACCCACACCGAGCGCTCGCCCAGCTTCCCCAGGTCCATCACGCTGCGCAGCGAGCGGCCGATGAGCCGCTGGATCTCGGTGCTGCGGCCGTCCACCTTGCCGCGCGAGGCGTCGCGCTGCTTGCGGGTGTCGGTGCTGCCGGGGAGCATCCCGTATTCCGCGGTGACCCACCCCTTGCCGGAGCCCCGGCGCCAGCCGGGCACCTGCTCCTCCACCATGGCGGTGCAGATGACGCGGGTATTGCCCGCGGCAATGAGCACGCTGCCGGTGGCGCTGGTGATGAAGCCCGGCTCGATGCTGATGGGCCGGAGCTGATGGGCAGATCGTCCGTCGCTACGCATGGGCGCGCACCCTACCGACCCCGAAGGGGGGACAGGTGCTACCGAAGGCGCATCACCTCATCCTCAAGCGTGCCATCGGGGTAACGCATGATCACGCACAGGTACACCGCCCCCTGACGTGGCGCAACCAGATGTGCCCTGATCTTCAGCGATGTGGGCTTGGTCAATGTCACAACTGGTGCCGAGAAGGTCTTCCGGAGCGTCCGCCGCCCGATGCGCGTGCCCCTCCCCAGGGAAACGCGCTTGCCGGCCTTGTCCCTGTACTCGAGCGTGTAGCGCCCCTTGGCCGCAAGCCGGACCGACTTGGTCACCACCACCCGGCGACCCGAGCGCGAGAATCGCACGGGTGCCGCACCCATGCGCCAGGCAATGCTGGGGCGCGCAGCCTGCTGCGAAGCTGCCACCGACGTGCCAGCCGCGACAGCGGGAGCCGGTGCGGGGTCTGCTGCGGCGGGAGTCCCCGGCGCGGGGTCTGCGGGGGCAGGACTGCCGGGGGCGGGACTGCCCGGCGCGGAACCGCATGGATCTGTCGAGTGCTTCCACAGGAGGAATGGCGTTCCGGATCCGTCACAGATGCCCCATGTGCCCGATGCTGCCCAACCGTTCGTGATCGTCCATCCCGCTCCCGAATAGAGCGCATAGCTCGACATCTGCGCCTGGGTCACCTGCGTGCCGAGGGGCGACGAGATGACGGCGGGTGCGTACGCCTGGCTCCAGTATGAGTTCGTGATGGTCGGGGTGGAAGCCGATAGGTAGGTCTCGCCGAACAGTCCCCCGCCACCGCCCGCCGGGTTCGCGGTGACCGCTCCCGTTGCGTAGCTGTTCGCGATGGTGACGACAGCAGAGTTTGCGCGATCAAGGCCCCCGAGGAGGCCCCCGACCAAGACGGCTGAACCGTCGCTGGTCTGATCTCCGTACACGTCACCGGTGGCGAAGGAGTCGCGTATCTCGTATTTCGAGTCGGGGACGGTTCCGACGAGGCCTCCCGACCCGCGACTGCCGCCGTTCACGTCCCCTGTTGCGAACGATCGGACAATCGTGCCCCCGACTCCCGTGTTTGCCGCGGCGAGTCCCACCAGCCCACCCACGGCCCAGCCCTCGTAACCCGAAGTGCGCGTTCCGGTGTACGACACATCGCCCGTCGCGTAGGACTCGGTGATCGTCGGCGTATCCCACGTGCCACCGACGAGACCACCGGTGAAGACCCCCGTGCTCGTCACCGTCCCCGTGGCCCAGGATGACGAGATGGACGTCGGCCGCGTCCCGGCCATGTAGCCGACGAGGCCTCCTGCATCCCAGGCGTTGCCGTTTACGTTCGCACTGGATGATGACCGCGTGATGGTCGATCCATCAGTGAGGCCGCCGACCAGGCCGCCGAGGTCGTTGTACCCCTCGATGGAACCCGAGGAATGACAGTTGTCGATCTCGGTGTTCGTTGCCTTGCCGACAAGCGCCCCGCTCAGGTTCTTACGGAAGCTCGCATCGACGTACTGGTCGATCATGACGCCGGAGACGATGACGTTCTCGAGCGATGCACCGTCCGAATACCCGAAGAGGCCGCTCCCATGGCTTGCCCGGTTGGCGATCGCAAGATTGCTCACGGTGCGTGACTGCCCGTCGTAGGAACCCGTGAAGGGGGTTCCCGACGCCGCACCGATCGGAGTCCAGGAGGAGTACCCCGAGAGGCTGATGTCGGCGGTCTGCGTGAAGGCACAGGACAGGTACCCGCCTGTGATGCCGGCCAACTGGGCTGCCGTTGCGACCTGATAGGGGCTGGCGGTCGTGCCCGCCCCGCCTGCGAATGTGGTCCCCGTTCCACTGCAGGACGTGATCGTCACATGCGTCGCCCGTGCCTCGGACTGCACCGCGGGGACGACCACGGATGAAACAGCGATAGCCACTCCGGCAAGCGATATCGCGCGAACGCGGGAACCCATGCGTACCTTCTGGTCGGGGACTGAAAGGATATTTCCTTACCCTAGCGATAGTAAATGCGATCCGACGGCCTGCACCCCCGGTACGGTTCCGGCCGTGAATGCCGATATCCGCGCCCTGGCCGAACTGCTCGCGGATGCCGAGAACGCCGTAGTGCTCACAGGGGCGGGCATCTCCACCGAGAGCGGCATCCCCGACTTCCGCTCAGCCGGTGGCCTGTGGGAGACCTACGACCCCATGAAGGTGGCCTCCATGAACACCTTCATGGACGACCCATCGCTGTTCTGGCGCTTCCACCGGCCGCGGATCGACATGCTGGGGTCAGTGGAGCCGAACGCCGCGCACAGGGCCGTGGCCGCGTTGCAGCAGCGCGGGATCGTCAAGGCCCTGATCACCCAGAACATCGACCGCCTGCACTCGCGGGCGGGATCGGACCCGGTGATCGAGGTCCACGGTTCACTCGACCGCGGGTACTGCCTGAGGTGCAGCACCGCCGTGAGCATGGACGAGTTGTGTGCGCGGGCTGACAGCGCCGAGGACGGCGTGCCGCGGTGCACGTGCGGCTTCCAGATGAAGAGCGGGGTGGTGCTGTTCGGCGAGCAGATGCCGATGGAGGCCATCGAGGCCGCCTACGACGCCGCCGAGCGCGCCGATGTGATGCTGGTGATCGGGTCGAGCCTGCAGGTCACGCCGGTGAGCCAACTGCCCGGGGTCGTGCTGTCGCGTGGTGGCCGCCTGGCCATCCTCACCGAGAGCGAGACCGACTACGACCACCGGTGCACGGTGCGCATCCATGAGAAGGCGGGGCCCACGATGGACGCCGTGCTGGAGGCGCTCGGCGACTAGCGGCTCTTTTTCCCGGCGTACCAGGGGCAGCCGACCCGACGGGCTCGGCCCGACATCTGGAGGCCCGACCAGGGGAACCGCAGATGGGTCCGGTTCCCCGGGCCGCGAGGGCGCTGATGCGCCGGTGCCTGCCCGTCCGCTGCCGTTCGCAGCGGACGGGCAGGGGGCATCGACGCTAGATCGCGCCCGGTCGTGCAGCCTCCAGAACCTTCCGGTTGGAAAGGAGGAGGAAGCCGAAGCCGACCTTGGCAATCAGGTCGATGACGGCGAAGGTCGCAACCTCACCGGTGATGCCGATGACGTTGAAGCCCTCAGTGCCGAGCAACCAGAGGACCGGATAGACCGTCCAGAGCACTGCCAGGAGCACCGCAAGCTGGTTGAACTTTGCCCGGACTTCTGGCGGGCGCTGACGCGCCGCACCGAGGATCTCTGCCAGCAGAACCCACAGCAGCCAGATGAAGATGACGCTGCTGACGATGAACCAGACCCAGCGGATGTCGCTGGCGGTCACACCGGCGAAGAAGCCAGTGGCGATCATCATCACGTCGAGACCGAGAAGCCAGACGATTGCCTCCTTCGTTGCCCCGGCCAGGAGCGCAAGGTCGAGGAGGAGGAGGGGCGTGGTGAAGAACCAATCGACGTAACGGGCCCAGTAGAAGGGCTCGGCTATGTCCTGGCCCTCACGAAGTATCGGGAACCAGCCTTGCTTGAGCGCCATCGCCAGGTACGCGACCGCTGCAATGCCGGCGACGAAGAACGTGATCGTGTGAAACCACCGGTTGCCGGGCTTTTCCCGGGCAGCCATGAAGAGGAACGCCACGGCTCCGAGCGCCATGCCGATTGTTCCTATCCACAGCCAGATTTGAACCGCATCAGACGGCTCAACCATGATGAGACCTTCTTTCGCGACAGGACTTGATTTCGTAAAACCTCATCAGAACTGGGCGTGACGCATGCCCGTCAAGATTTTGTCCATATATTCACACAGAGATCCTGACCGATACGGGGAGAACGGCACCCTGGGCAGATCCGCCATTTCTGCGTATTTCGACCCGTCGCCGGACGACAGCCCCCCGGCGGCGGCGAAGCCTTCCACCGCGGTGGGGTGGAAACCGGCGACGGGCGCGGAGCCCTGCGATGTGCCGCCCTGGCGCAGGCAGCGAGTCGCTGCCTGCGCCCCCGGGGCTCATCAGACGAGCCCCGGGGCGCTGCTGTCCATGGCCCGCACGCTCGGGGTGCCCAGCACCAGGGCCACGTTGGCCAGCACGGCCGCGGCGGCGAGCCACATCATCCCCCCCAGGCCGATGCCCGCGATGAGTCCACCGACGAGGGCGTAACCAATGGGCTGGCACACCTGGCTGCCCAGCGCGCGGAACGATCCCACGCGGGCGCGGAGCGCCGGCGCCACCTGGCGCGTGATGGTGGTCTCGAGCAAGCTGCCGGAGATGACGATGACGCTGCCTCCCACCCAGGCGGCAACCGCGATCACCGCGAGCGGCGCCGGGAAGGCCATCGCCACGAAAATGCCGATGAACGGGACCGTGATGGCATAGGCCAGCACCAAGGGGTGCCGGGGCCGCAGGCGGGCCACGATCACGCCACCGGTCACGAACCCCACGCCGAAGCACGACACCACCACAGCCCACGCCGATGCACCCCCGAGGTACTGCTCGGCCACCAGCGGACCCGCCACGAAGATGGCGGGCATCACCAGCAGGGCGTAGAACGACTCGCCGATGACGGCCACCACCAGCCACGACCGGCGGCGGAAGGCATCCCAGCCGTCACGCAGATCGCCCAGGAACGAACGGCCGGAGGCCGCGAGGGCCACCGGACGAAAGCGCGCCCCCGCCAGCAGCGCAATGGCCAACACGAACGTTGCGGCATCGATGGCGATCGCCCCCGCAGGCGAGATGAGCGCCACGGCGGTGCCGCCGAGCACGCCACCGAGCATCATCCCCACCGCCGGGGTCATGGCGATGAGCCCGTACGCCTCCTGCAGGCGCTCCGGCGACACCGACTGCGGGATGGCTCCGGATAGCGCCGGGCGGAAGAACGCCTCGGCCGCCCCGTAGGCGAACATGATCCCGGCAATCGCCGCCACGCCACCCACCCCGGCGATGAGGATGGCGGCGAACGCCGCCTGGCACACCGCGCGCACCGCGTCGCTCGCGATCATCACGGTGCGACGCGACAGGCGATCGGCCCACACGCCGCCCACCAGCAGGAACAGCACCAACGGCAGTGCCCGCGCGCCCAGCACCAGGCCGATGTCGGCGGCACCGCCGCCCAGGGCGATGATGGCGAAGGGCACGGCGACGGCCGCGATGGTGTCGCCCACCGCGCTCAGCAGTTGCGACATGAAGAGCAGCCGGAACGACTGCTCGCGCAGGCACCCGGTGCCCGGGAGAGCCAACCGATTGATCACGCGCACATCATGCCCAAGTTCTGTCCAACTCCTGCACATTTTGTCCACAGCTGTGAGGCCGAGAGCATCGAAACCCCCGCCAAAACGCGCCCCAGCGGGCCTGTATGACCTGTGGACAACTCCGCGGTCCCAACGGCGTGCGCGGTCCCGTCAGGCCAGATCGGCCAGCCAGCGCGCGGCCATGTCCGACACCACATCCACGCAACCCGTGAACACATGATCGGCCTGCGGCACCATGTCGAGGGACACATCGTGGTTCCCAGCTGCCGCCGCGATCCGCGCGAGTTCGTACCCCTCCCCCGCCTGGATCAGGTGGTCGTTGCCCGCCTGCAGGATGGCGATGGGCACGTGCACGCGACCGATCTGCTCACGGCTCTCGGCATGCGGCGACTCCGGGCCACGGGACGACCACCACGTGGCGTACGTCCAGATCTCCCCGTTCTCCGGCGTCGGCAGCGGCCCGTTGGCGCGCATGACCGTGAAGATGCGATCGCCGGGCGGGTCGTCAGGATCCCCCGCCACGATGGGCCGCGCATACTCTGCGACCTCGTCGTAGGTTGGCGTGGCGCCGTACCGCTGCCAGCGCTCGCGCAGCGACTGCGGCAGGGACATCGGGTGCGCGATGGTGCAGAGACCGACGACCTCCGGCGCGTCGTGATTGGCGAGGAAGTTGGTGCACACCGTGCACCCCATGCTGTAGCCCAGCAGCACCACGCGGTGGAACCCGTTCACGCGGGCCACCTGCATGGCCGCATCCAGGTCGAACGGCGTGCGGTGGAACAGACCGCCGCCGAAGAAGGGGCCGTAGTTGGCCAGACGCGTGTTGATGGACATCACGGAGAATCCATGCCCCGCGAGTTCGAACGCCACGCGGCGCGGCACCCCGGTGAGGTAGTTGCCCACCGACCCGTGCACCACGATCACCAGCATCTTCCGGAAGGCGGGGTCGCCGAATCGCGGCCGGAGCAGCATGCCGTCCCACTCATGGCCGTCCGCGGGCTTCAGGGTGACCAGGCGCGTGGTGATGTCGCGATCGTCCCTGCCGAAGGCCGGGCGCCGGTACATGCGGTAGGGCTGCGTGGCCAGGCGCGGCACCTGACGGCGCGGCGGGCTCATGTGATCTCCCGCAGGAACGCCGTGATGGCGTCGATGAGCAGGATCTCCTGCCCCTTGTAGAAGTGCGTGGCCCCGGGGATGCGCGCCACGTGCACCCGGTCGTTCCCGGCCTCGCGCATCAGCGCGGCCTGGCGCTCCGCCTCCTCAGGCAACACCACGTCGTCGGCATCACCCTGCGTGAACAGGGTGGGCACTGTCACGTGGGGCAGTTGCCGGTAGGCCTGCGCGGCGTGGGCCTCGGGCCCCCGCGAGTGCCACCAGGTGCGGTAGGTGTACACCTCGCTGTCCCGCGGGCGGCGCGTGGGGCCGCGGCTCTGCTCGATCACGAACAGGCGGTCGTCGGCGGGGCTGTCGGGCGTTCCCTCCCCCACCACCTCGCCCAGCCGCGCGACGATCTCCTCGTACGACGGCTCGGCGCCCCATGTCCGGCTGCGTTCCTCCAGCGACTCCGGAAGGCCCCACGGGCCCGAGATGGACACCAGGCCGCGGATTGCGTGCAGCGGGTGGGTGGCCACGTACCGCGCCGCCAGGGTCGCGCCGCTCGAGTAACCGCACACCACCACGCTGTCGTAGCCCTCTGTCTGGAGCCACCCCCACGCGGCGGCGATGTCCTTGACGGCGTCCTCGAAGATCGCCTTGCCGAACAGCTGGCCCACGTTGCCCATGCGCGTCTCCACCACCAGTGTGGGGAACCCTGCGCGGGCAAGGTGTGCGGGCAGGAACCTGAGCGTGCCCACCAGGAAGTTGCCCATGATCCCGTGCACGTGGATCAGCGCCGTGCGCCGCCCGGTGGCGCGCTCGCGCACCCGGGTGGGGCGCTCGTCGATGTGCAGCAGGGCGTCGTGCACCTCGCCGTCCACGGCCGGGATGGTGGCGAGCACACGCTCGACGCCCATGGCTAGACCTCCGGCGCCACGCCCGGGTCCACCTGCTCGACGTCCCCGAAGGGCATCTGCAGGAACCTCGAGCCAACCGTGCGGAACGCCGCGGGGTCACCGGAGCACGCGAACCGGTAGAGGCCCTCGCCACCCGGCCGCAGCATGCCCTGGCGCTCCAGCGTGCCCGCGATCTCGCGCGCGATTTCCTCGCCGCTTGAGATGAGCACGGCGTCCGGCGGCACATGCCGGCGGATCAGCCGCTCCACCATGGGATAGTGGGTGCACCCCAGGATCACGGTGTCCACGCGGGCCTCGCGAAGGGGCGCGGTGTACTCGCGCACCATCTCCACAAGTTCCTCGTCGTACGGGCTGTCGCGCTGGATGGCGGGCGCAAGGCGCGGGCACGCAACGGCCGTCACGTCCGCGCCGGCATCGTGCGCGGCGATCATCCGCTGGTAGCTGCCGGATGACACGGTGGCCTCGGTGGCGAGCAACCCGATGCGCCGAGACCTGCTGCTCTGCACCGCAGCATGGCTCTCGGCTGTCATCACGCCGATCACCGGCACCTCGAGGCGGGTCTGCAGATGGGCCAGGGCCGCGGCCGTCGCCGTGTTGCAGGCCACCACCACCATCTTCGCGCCCTGGTCCAGCAGCCATCGCGCGATGGCCTCCGACCGACCGCGCAATTCCCCTGCGGTCCGGTCCCCGTACGGGAACCACGCGGTATCACCGAAGTAGATGAAGTGCTCCGACGGCAGGCGTGCCAGGCACTCATCCAGCACCGTCAGCCCGCCGACGCCGGAGTCGAAGATGCCAATGGGGCTGTCGCCGCGCGAATCCATGCCCCTTAACCCTACGGGCACCCCCGGCATCAGCGACAGGGGTCAGCCCCCGGCGCGCACCACCGCCTGGGCGAGGCGGGTGGCGTTCACCGTGCCCAAGCCGGTGGCCTGGTCGTAGCCCGGACCGGCGAAGCAGCAGCGGCCCGTGCCGAATACGTCGTTGCTGCCCGCCCTCACATCACGGATGGCGGACTGGCCCGCCGAATACAGCAGCGGGTTCACGAAGCCCATGCGGGCCTGCCCCGCCGCGTCGGCCCGCTGGTTCGCGAGCGCCACGGCCCCTGCCAGAAGAGGAGCCGCGAAGCTCGTGCCCGCAACCGACATGAAGGGCCATGTGGGCGCACCCGGCGGGCACGGACCCTGTCCGCTGGACGCGTCGTAGGCGCTGCACACCACCGGAATACCCCAGGAGGCGAACATGCTCACGTCCGGCACCAGGCGCCGGGTGGAGCGGATGCCGTATGCGGTCTGGTAGCCGGGCGTTCCGTACAACTGGCTGCTGCCGCCCGTGCCCCCGCCCGCGGCGAACGTGATCACCTCCTGGCCGTCGACGACCCCGGGCTCCATCGGTGCCACGCCGATGGAGGTGCGGTCGTTCCACGGCGCCTGCGTGCGGATGGCGTTGCCCTTGGTGAGGGTCATCGTGGTGCCGCCCACGGCCGTCGCCCACGGCGACGATGCCGGGTAGCCCACGTAGTTCGTGGCGGCGAACGCGATGGCATCCGGAGCCGATGGCCCGTTGGGCACCTGGCCCATGTTGTGGGCGCATCCCTGCGCCCCCGAATCACCTGCTGCGACCAGCGTGGTGACGCCCGCGCCCGCCGCGGTGGCCAGCACCCAGTCGGTCAGCCGGCGTGCGCCGGACCCGGAGAGGAACGGCGCCTCGGACCCTGCCTGCACGAGGGCTTCGCACACCCCGTAGCTGACCGACAGCACATCCGGCACGCCCCGCATGCGGCGGGCGTCGAGCGCCGCGGACATCACCTCGGGCATCGACGTGATGTCCGTGCCCTCCACCACGCTGATGCGTGCATCGGGCGCGGCCATCATCACCGCCTGCACATCCAGGTGCGCCTCGACCGTGCCGCCGCCGACCAACGGACTCACCGGGGTGGGCTGCCCCACCGGCACGATCCGCAGGTCGGGCGCCGGCAGCCCGAAGCACTGGGCGAACGCGATCATGTCGGACCGCTTGACGCCCGCGTCCGCCTCGAACAGGGCGATGTGCTGACCCCGGCCGCGCACCCCGGCGCGGTGCAGGGGCGTCAGGCCGAATGCCGTCTGGAACTGGTTCGGCGTGAACACCTTGGAGTTCGGGAATGCCGCGATCATTCCGGGCCGTTGGCCGGGTGGCAGCGGTGTGGATACCCCCTGGGCACACCCGCGCGGGGTGCCGGTGCGCGACGGCCACGTCTCCCCCTGGAACGACGGCCGCGGCGTCGCGCCCGTTGCCCGCGCTGCGGGCTGGGGCACCACGGGGTCGGTCACGATCTCCTGCACCAACCCACCTGCGCCCGATCGGATCCGGGAAATGGCCTGTGCCCGGCGCGGGGCCTGCGCCATCTCACGGGAGCGGCCGTTCATCTCGTTCAGCTGCGACGCCGTTGCCGGCACCACGAGGAAGCCCCGGGTGACGTCCAGGATCGCCCGCGTGAACCCGGCACGCGCGAGTTCGCGGCGCACCTTCGCGACCGTGGCATCGGACGCCCCGAACCGCTGCGCCAGCGCACCCACCGTGGGGTAGTCGCGATACGCCGAGCCCGCCGGGTTGGACACCGCGCGCACCGCCGATTCAAGCCCCGCGGTGTCGCGATCAAGGCCGATGAGGATGCGGGCCGCCACCGGCTCCGGGGCTGCTGCGCCAGCGGCGGCCGGTGCCAGCGCGAGCAGGGCGGCGGAGCCGATGACCCAGGCGGCACGGCGCGCGCGTCTGCCGGGTGTACTGAGGGATGTGGGGCGTGGCACACCGGGCCTCCGGTCGGGGCCCGGCACCCTAGCCAACGGCGGGATGCCCCCGCGGCGCCCGACTCCTCCAGTGGGCGCATGGCTACCATCGGCCGCCGTGACCGACCGCCCGCGCCTGATCCTGCTGCTCGCGTGCCTCGGCAACTTCATGGTGGTGCTGGACGTCGCGGTGGTGAACGTCGCCCTGCCCGCGATCCAGTACGACCTCGGGTTCAGCCAGGTGGGCCTCCAGTGGATCGTGAACGCGTACACGCTCACCTACGCGGGCTTCCTGCTGCTGGGCGGCCGCACGGCCGACCTGTTCGGCAGGCGACGGATGTTCCTCGTCGCCCTGACGGTATTCACCGTGGCCAGTCTGATCTGCGGCCTCGCGCCCACGGCCGGCACGCTCATCGCGGCGCGCGCGGTCCAGGGTCTTGGCGCGGCCATCCTCGCGCCGGTCACCCTCACCATCATCACCATCACCTTCACTCAGCCCCGCGAGCGCGCATGGGCGCTGGGCTGGTGGGGCGCCTCGCTGGCGAGCGGCGGCGCCGTGGGGGTGCTGATCGGCGGCATCCTCACCGACCTGCTTTCGTGGAGGTGGATCTTCCTGATCAACCTGCCGGTGGGGATCCTCGGCATCATCGCCGCCCGCGCGCTGCTCACCGAGAGCCGCGCGGAGCCCCGCAACCGCAGCCTCGACGTGCCCGGCGCGGTCACCATCACGCTCGGCCTCACGTCGCTCGTGTACGGCGTGGTGAACAGCGAGGTGCACGGCTGGACCTCACCGTGGACCTGGATTCCGCTCGCGGCCTCCGCCCTGCTGATGGCGTCCTTCGCCTGGATCGAGACGCGCGTGGCCACGGCGCCCATCGCACCCCTTCGCATCTTCCGTTCGCGGGCACTGACAGCCGCCAACGTGGCCATGTTCTGCGTGGGTGGCTCGATGTTCGCGATGTGGTACTTCGTATCGCTGTACCTGCAGGTGGTGCTGGGGCAGAGCCCGCTCATCGCCGGCCTGTGCTTCATCCCCGCGGCGCTGGCCATCATCGTGGCCTCGCAGGTGGCCGGACGACTGGTGGCGCGCGTGGGGCCCCGACCGCTGCTCGTGACTGCGGGCGCCATGATCTCCGTGGCGCTGTTCTGGATGTCGCGGATGAGCGCCGACGGCTCATACCTGACCGACATCCTCGGCCCCATCCTGCTGGTGTCGCTGGGCCTGGGCCTGTCATTTCCCCCGGGCACCTGGGCGGCCACCGCCGGCGTGGCACCGTCCGAGGCCGGACTGGCGTCGGGCCTCATCAACAGCAACCGGCAGATCGGCGGCGCGGTGGGCCTGGCCGTGCTGGCAACCATCGCCGCCACGCACACGTCCACCCTGTCGGCATCAGAGGGCCCGCAGGCCGCCCTCGCCGGGGGCTATGGCCTGGCCCTGGTGGTCGCGGGCGTGGTGGCGCTGGGCGTGGTGGTGGCCGCACTCATGATCCCCGGGCAGCGCCCCACCGCCACGCCCGTCGCCACCACGCCCGCCGCCGGCACCGCTGACTAGGAGCCCTGCTCCTCCAGCCTGCGGTAACCACCCTGCCACCATGCCAGCGGCTGGCCACCCGAGACCTCCGCAGCCAGCACGCGCCCGATGAGGATCGAGTGATCGCCACCCTCCACCACCTCATGGCGCTCGCAGGCAAGGCGCGCCAGGCAGCCGCCGAGCAGCGGCACGCCGAGGGGCCCGTCCTCCACCTCCAGGTCCGCGAAGCGGTCCCCCCGCTTGAACGCGAACGTGTTCGACAGCTCCTCCTGCGAGGCATCGAGGATGTGCACCCCGAAGCCCGCGGCGCCCGTGAGGTGGTCGTGGTGGTACGAGGCCTGCCCAATGCACACCAGCACCAGCGGTGGGTGCAGTGACAGCGACGAGAACGCCGACGCGGTGAGGCCCACGGGGCCCTCCGGCCCCTGCGCGGTCACCACGGTGATGCCGCTGGCCCAGCGCCCGAGGGCCGCCTTGAACTGGTCCGGATCCACGGCCGCATGGCCGGGTGCGTGATGATTGCTCATGCATACGACCGTAGCGGAATGGATAATGGCGGCATGAATCTTCCCCCCGCCCGCCGGCCCCTGCTGGTACTTGTCCTCATCACCGTGCTCACGGCCGTCCTCGCGTGGATCGTGCTCACCGCGGCAGCCGACCACCGGGAGGACGAGCGCCAGGACGCACTCGCGCCGTTCTACCAGCCGCCATCTCCCCTGCCGGACGTCCCACCGGGCAGCGTCCTGCGCAGCGAGCCCCTCGGCGTGGCCATCACGGGCGGCCGCGCCGTGCGCATGCTGTACATGTCGCAGAAGGGGGACGGCGAGCCCCGGGTGGCCAGCGGCATGGCCTTCATCCCGGACCGGCCGGCCCCGGCAGGCGGGCGGCGGGTGGTGGCCTGGGATCACGGCACCATCGGGCTGGGCGACCAGTGCGCGCCCTCGCGCCAGGCCGACCCGCTGCCCAAGATCCCCTGGGTGGAGCAGATGATGGCGCTTGGATGGGTGGTCACGGCCACCGACTACGCCGGGCTCGGCACCCCGGGGCCCTCGGGCTACCTGATCGCCGCGGAGGAGGCACGCGACGTCATCAACTCGGTGCGCGCGGTGCGTGACCTGCCGGGATCGGATGCGGGTACCCGGTGGATCTCGTGGGGCCACTCGCAAGGCGGGCACGCCGCCCTGGCATCCGCGGCCCTCGCACCTGCATACGCCCCCGACCTCACGCTGCTGGGCGTGGCGGCTGCGGCCCCGGCGGCAGAGCTACCGCTGCTGATGGAACTCGAATGGAACTCGGCCAACGCATGGGTGATCGGCAGCGACGTGGCGGGCACGTGGCCCGAGTTCTACCCCGGGCTCGACCGCGCACAGGTACTGACAACAAACGGCGAGAACCACTGGGAATCACTGCTGCAGGCGTGCCTCACGCGCGCCGCCTACACCGCCCTGTTCCGGCAGGAGGTCCTGGGCCAGGACTTCTTCCGCATCAGCCCGTGGCGCGTGCCCGCGTGGCAGGAGCGGATCGCGCAGAACACGCCCGCGCCCCTGCCGGCATCGCTGCCGCTGTTCATCGGGCAGAGCACCACCGACCAGGTGGTGCTTCCCGCCACCACCGCGGCGCTGGTACGCGAGTGGTGCGCGCAGGGCTCGCGCATCAGCACCGTGTGGATCTCGGATGTGTCGCATCAGCAGACCGCCATCACCGTGGGACCGTCGGCCGTGCAGTGGATGGATCAGGTCTTCCGGGGCGGCACGCCGCCCGACGACTGCGGCCTGCCGCTGCCGGTGCCCCCGGCCCCGCCGCCCACCGCGTAAGCGCCGGGGTCGCCCGGCCCTAGTCGCTTCCGGCCGCGGGCGGCGCGGGCTGCACCGGGCTGATGATGAGCACCACGATGAACGCGATGATCGGGAGGAACACGGCGAACAGGCCGAACCCCAGCTGGCTGCGGTTCTTGGACCCCGCGATGCTCATGGTGATGAAGATCAACGCGATGTAGACGATGATCGAGATGATGTAGAGGAAGATCATGCGCGGCACCTTACGCATGCCCCCGGCGCGTCCGGATGGTGCTGATACGGTGCCCGTACCGATCGCCCGCCGTGGGAGAGCTGGCTCCGAGCCAGCGCCGAAGGAGCAACCGCCCCGGAAACTCTCAGGCACACGGACCGTGGCAGGCGCGGTGACGCTGGAGAGAGGGTGGATCGCCACCCCGCCGACGGGGAAAGCCCTTCACGGGGTGCATCTCTCAGGCACACGGACAGCGGGGGCTCCGATCGCACGCGAGCGAGGAGCACCATGGCGACTACCACCGGCAACCGCGTAACCCTCCGCGACCTCGAGGGCGCGGACGAGTTCGTTCACCGGCACATCGGCCCGGGCGCGGATGACACCGAACAGATGCTCGACGTGGTGGGCGCTCCGTCGCTGGACGCCCTCATCGCGGAGACCGTGCCCGACTCCATCCGGCTGGACGCACCGCTGGCCCTTCCCGGCGCGGTGACCGAGCGCGAGGCCCTGCGCCGCCTGGCGGATATCGCCTCCCGCAACACCGTGATGCAGTCGCTCATCGGCCTGGGCTACCACGGCACCATCACGCCGCCGGTGGTGCTCCGCAACATCCTCGAGAACCCCGCCTGGTACACGTCATACACGCCCTACCAGCCAGAGATCTCGCAGGGGCGACTGGAGGCGCTGCTCAACTTCCAGACGCTGGTGTCCGACCTCACTGGCCTGCCGCTGGCCAATGCGTCACTGCTGGACGAGGGCACCGCCGCGGCCGAGGCCATGACCATGGCGCGGCGGGCGGTGAAGGGCGACTCCACGGTGTTCTTCGTGGACGCCGACTGCAACCCGCAGACCATCGCGGTCATCGCCACCCGCGCCGAGCCCATCGGCATCGACGTGGTGGTGGGTGACCCTGCCACGGACCTTCCCGGCGAGATGTTCGGGGCCGTGCTGGCGAGCCCAGGAGCCTCGGGCGAGGTGCGCGACCTGGCGCCGGTCATTGCCCAGGTGCACGAGGCCGGCGGCCTCGCAGTGGTGGTGGCCGACCCGCTGTCGATGGTGCTCGTCCAGTCGCCGGGCGCCATGGGCGCCGACATCGCCGTGGGGCCGATGCAGCGCTTCGGCACGCCCATGGGCTTCGGCGGGCCCCACGCCGGATACATCGCCACGCGCGACGAGTACGCGCGGGCGCTGCCCGGCCGCCTGGTGGGGGTGTCCATCGATGTCGCCGGTCGCCCCGCGCTGCGGCTGGCGCTGCAGACCCGTGAGCAGCACATCCGACGTGAGAAGGCCACCAGCAACGTGTGTACCGCGCAGGCGCTGCTGGCCATCATCAATGCCATGTATGCCTCGTGGCACGGACCCGAGGGCCTGAGGCGCATCGCGGAGCGCGTGGAGCGGCTCACCGGAATCCTGGCCGAGGGGCTGCGTAACGGCGGCGTGGAGGTGGTGAACGACACCTGGTTCGACACCATCGTGGTGCGGGTTCCCGGGCGCGCCGACCAGGTGCATGCCGCGGCGCGCAGCGCCGGCATCAACCTGCGTGAGGTGGACGCCGACCACGTCGGGGTCACCCTGGATGAGGTCTCCACGCGGGCAACGGTGCAGGACGTGTGGGGCGCCTTCGGTGTCGCCGCCTCGGTGGAGGACCTGGACGCGCAGGCGCCCGAGGGCATCCCGCCCGCGCTGCGCCGCGACGACGTGATCCTGGATCACCCCGTGTTCCACCGCTACCGCACCGAGCACGAGATGCTGCGGTACATCCGGCGCCTGTCCGACCGCGACCTGGCACTCGACCGCACGATGATCCCGTTGGGCTCGTGCACCATGAAGCTGAACGCCACGACCGAGATGCAGGCGGTCACGTGGCCGGAGTTCGCCGACATGCATCCGTTCGCCCCCGCCGACCAGACGCAGGGCTACACGCAGATGATCGCGGACCTCGAGGCTGCGCTGTGCGAGTGCACCGGGTACGACGCGGTGTCGCTCCAGCCCAACGCCGGGTCGCAGGGGGAGCTCGCGGGGCTGCTGGCCATCCGGGCGTTCCACCGCGCGAACGGCGACGACCAGCGCACGGTGTGCCTCATCCCATCGTCGGCGCACGGCACAAATGCGGCATCGGCCGTGATGGCCGGCATGTCCGTGGGCGTGGTGGCCTGCGACGCGGACGGCAACGTGGATCTGGGCGACCTGCGCGCGAAGGCCGAGGAGGCGGGCGACCGGCTGGCCGCCATCATGATCACCTACCCCTCCACCCACGGGGTGTTCGAGGAGGCCGTGGGAGAGATCTGCGCCATCGTGCACGAGCACGGCGGCCAGGTGTATGTGGACGGTGCCAACCTGAACGCGCTGGTGGGCCTCGCGAAGCCCGGCGCATTCGGCGCCGACGTGTCCCACCTGAACCTGCACAAGACCTTCTGCATCCCGCACGGGGGCGGTGGGCCGGGCGTTGGCCCCGTGGCGGTCCGCGCCCACCTGGCGCCCCACCTGCCCAACCACCCGCTCCGGCCCGACGCCGGTCCGGCCACGGGGGTGGGCCCCGTCTCGGCCGCGCCGTGGGGATCGGCGGGCATCCTGCCCATCCCGTGGGCGTACATCACGATGATGGGCGGCGAGGGACTTACCGACGCCACCCGCATGGCCATCCTCGGCGCCAACTACGTCGCCACACGACTGGCACCGCACTACCCGGTGCTGCACACCGGGACCAACGGGCGCGTGGCACACGAATGCATCCTCGACCTGCGCCCCATCAAGGACTCCTCGGGCGTCACCGTGGACGACGTCGCCAAGCGCCTCATGGATCACGGCTTTCACGCCCCCACCATGTCGTTCCCGGTGGCGGGCACGCTGATGGTGGAGCCCACCGAGAGCGAGTCGCTGGTCGAGCTCGACCGCTTCTGCGACGCCATGATCAGCATCCGGGAGGAGATCGCCCGTGTGGAGGCGGGCGAGTGGTCGCCCGAGGACAGCCCGCTGCGGCACGCCCCCCACACCTCGGAGGACGTGGCCACCGATTCCTGGGACCGCCCCTACCCGCGCGAGATGGCCGCCTACCCGCTGCCCGGCATGGAGGGATCGAAGTACTGGCCGCCGGTCGGCCGGATCGACTCGGTGTATGGCGACCGTAACCTCACGTGTTCGTGCCTGCCCATCGAGGCGTACGCTCAGGCCTGATCCGATGAGCCCACGGAGGACTCCCCTGCGCCGCATCGCCGCACTCGCAACCGCCGTGGCCGCCACCGTGGTGCTGGCCGGTGCCTCCGGCGCCCAGGCAGCCGTGCCGCGCACCGTGACGGCGCTCACCATCAGCGGCAACGGACCATTCGACATCCGGCGAAGCGGCAAGCTGACCGGTTTCGACATCCAGCTGGTGGAGCAGGCCGCGCGCCTCGCCGGGGTGCGCACCGTGCAGTGGCGCGTGGTGGACTTCGACGACCTGCTCAACGGCATCCAGGCCGGCGAGGCCATGATGGGTGCGGCGTCCATCACCATCACCAGCAGGCGCGCGCGTGTGGTGACCTTCGGGGCCCCGTACCTGCGGGCCAGCATGGGCATCGTCACCCGCTCGGGCACCACGGGCGTCTATCGCAAGGCCGACCTGATCGGATCGACCATCGGCGTGCTGCAGGGCTCCACCGCCGTGGCGGTGGCCAGGAGCGTACGGGGCTCCCGCGTGCGCCAGTACCCCACCATGCAGGGCGCCTACCGGGCACTGCTGGACGCCAAGGTGGACTCAGTCATCAACGACTACGGCCAGTCCAAGTGGTACGTGCAGAACAATCGCCCGAAGTTCCGGTACGCCGGAGCGATCGTGGTGAACCAGCGCTACGGCCTGGCCTTCAACAAGGACGAGGACGAACTGCGCATCGCCATGAATACCGCGCTGCGGAAGATGCAGCGCAATGGCCAGTACCGGCGCCTGCTGCAGCGCTGGGACCTGGACACCGTGCGCACGCCCTGATTCCGGAGCGGGGGCGCGAGGCGAGGTGGTCAGCCCCCGGGTCCTGGGACCGCCGTCTGATGGGCCGCCGATCACCGGCACGGGCCTATGGCCCGGGGCACGCGGCTACGTCGTCAGCCGTCGGTATCTGAGACCGTCGGCTGACGACCTCCGATCACGCCCCGCGAACCTGCGGTTCGCGGGGCGAGGCTAGGTGGTCAGCCTCCGGTAGAGCTGCGGGAGCTTTTGGGGCAGCGTGCGGACGTCGTCAATCACCACGAAGTTCGCGTCCGAGTACATGGTGGGCAGGTAGTCCGCGCCCTCCTGGTCCACCGTCACGCAGAAAAGTTGGATCTTCTCGCGACGGGCCTCACGCAGCGCCATCTGGGTGTCCGCCTTCGCGTATGCGTTGTCCTGGTAGGTGTCTCTGTCATACGGCCGACC
>JAUROO010000149.1 GCA_030829765.1 Miltoncostaeales bacterium
AGCGTCCTGCAGGCGGGTCGGCAGCCCGCCCAGCAGCCAGATGGGACGGCTCATCCCGCCCACTATCGGCTTGGCCGGCGGGCGTCGCTTCTCCACCACGCGCTGGACCAGCTCGGCAACCCGCTCGGGCTGCAGCGGGGCCTTGTGCGCATCACGGCGCATCATCTCAAGCCCTCCCCGCACGAAGGCCCGCTGCTCGGGGTAGGGGCCGTCCGCGGGAACGGATGAGGGGTCCTGCTTGGCTTCCAGCGGCGTTCTGATGGCGGCGGCGCGGATGCACACCACGCGCACGCCATGAGCGCGCTGTTCATCACCAGCGTGCCGCGTGCTGCACGGAGCATGGGCAGGTGCGCCTGGATGGCCCGCACCGCGCCCAGGTAGTTCACCTGCATCATGCGGTCCAGGGTGGCCACGGGGCACCCCTCGGCCGTCACATCGCCCCGCATGTTGGCGATGCCCGCGTTGCTGAACATGGCATCCAGCACCCCGCCGGTGATCTCGCCCACCCGGGCGGCCTGGGCCTGCACGTCGTGCTCGTTCGTCACGTCGCAGCGCACGGGGATGAGCATGTCGGGCTGCGCGGCCCCAGCTACCAGGGCCGCACCGTCCTCCTGATGGCGAACGGTGCCGATCACGCGGTACCCCGCGTCGTTCAGGTGCAGGGCGGTCGCGCGGCCGATTCCGCTCGACGCGCCGGTGATGAGGGCGGTGCGGGAGGTTCCCATGCGCCTGATGCTACGCGGAGCGCCGCTGATACCCTCGCTCACGACGGGACGTGGCGCAGCTTGGTAGCGCACCTGCTTTGGGAGCAGGGGGTCGCGGGTTCAAATCCCGCCGTCCCGATGCCCCCCGGTGCCCGTCGGTAGCGCTGTCGCGTCGGTGTTACGGTGGGGTATCGATGACTGATGGCGGCGGCGGAAGCCCGGCCAGAAAGGGCTTCCATGGGATATTCCCTCGCGCTCATCCCCCTCGCAGTCGTTGCGGCGCTGGGTGTTCCGGCGCTTGCGTCAGCGCAGCCGGGCACGTGCAACAACCCGGCGGGCCTGCAGACCGCCGGAGCCACCTCCGACGGCGCCATCGACTGGCTTGCCATTAGCGCCACGAACGGCAACGCCACTCCCACGCCGAACGGCCAACAGCCGTCGGGCACCTACTGCGGCGTCGACACCTCGGGGGTGGGCACGGGGTTCGGCTACGTGTGGGCAATGTCCGGGAACGGCCTCGTCCGCATCGATCCCAGCACCAATGAAACGGTCGGTTACGCAGCTACCGTGAGCGGTGCGCAGTGGGCGGCGCAGGCGGGCAACTACCTGTGGGTGTCCACTCCTGACCGTGCCACCGGGTTCACCTCGGCGGGCGTCGCGAAGGTGAGGGTGCCCGCGCCGACGTCCAAGAAGTACACCTCGGGCGTGTCATCGATCATCAAGGTTTCGGGCTCCACCGTGTGGGTGGGCAACTCCGATTACCGCGTGGTGCAGAAGGTCTCGGCGTCAAACGGCAAGGTTCTCCTGTCGTTCCCCGTCACCAACCAGCCGCGCAACCTGGCGCTCGCGGGCAGCGCCCTCTGGGTGCTGTCCACATACCCAAACCATGCGGTGCGCGCGTACAGCACCTCCAGCGGCAAGGCGCTCACCGGGTCGATGGCGCTCGCGGGAGGCCCGTTCGGGCTCGTGGCATCCGGTGGGGCCATGTGGGTCTTCACCCAGACGTTCATCTACAAGTTCTCCACCAGCAACTACAAGCAGCTGGCCCGCTACGCGCAGGCCCTTCCGCCGGGCTCCAACATCTTCAACGGCCGTGCCATTGCGGCGGGCCTCGGCGGCATCTGGATGCTCTCGCAGGGGTGCGAGCTGTACCGGTTCAACACGTCCAGGCATTCGGTGGACCTGAAGACCACCACCGGCGGCCAGTGCGGCAGTGGATCCAGTGCCATGGTTCTCACCTCCGGGTCGCTGTGGACCAACCGGCTGGGCGGCAGCCCCTTCCCGGCCGGTCACGCAGTGGTTCGCAGTACTCCTGTGGGTTGATCACGCGCGTGGGTGCGCCACAGCGGTGGCGCACCCACGGCGTTGCCCATCAGCCGCTGCGATGCCTACGGCGGGATCTCCCGGGCGTGCCCCCGCCGGACCGGTCACCGGGGCGACCCTGACCCGATGGGCGTGGCCGCTGCCCCTGCTTAGGCCCGCCGCCGCCGCGCGGCGATCGGTGCTGCTTGTTCTGCGGGGCGGGCCCGGCGACCTCGCTGAACTGGCTCTCCAGCTTGAGGACGCGGGTCATGGCGCGCATGTCGGTCACCTGCTCGTCACCCACGAACGTGACGGCCACGCCGGTGTCGCCCGCGCGGCCGGTGCGACCCGTGCGGTGCACGTAGTCCTCGGCCGCCCCGGGTGGGTCGAAGTTGATGACCTTCGCCACGTTGTCCACGTGGATGCCCCGCGCGGCGACGTCGGTGGCCACCAGCGTGGTCACCCGTCCGGCCTCGAAGTCGGCGAGGGCCCGCTCTCGCTGGCGCTGGCTCTTGTCGCCGTGCATGGCCACTGCGTGCACCTTCCGCTTCTTCAGGTGGCGCACCAGGCGGTCGGCACCGTGCTTGGTGCGCACGAATACCAGGTTGAGGTCGCCGCCTGCGCCGATCTCGTCCACCAGGTGATCGAGGCGCTCGTCGCGCTCGGCACGCACGAAGCGGTGCTCGATGGCTGGGGCCTTCCGCGCAGGCGGCGCGTGCTCGTGGCGCACGCCATCGCGCGTGTACCGCTCGGCGATGACGCCGGCCTCGCCGTCGAGGGTGGCCGAGAAGAAGAGTGTCTGGCGGTCCTTCGGGCACTTGGCCACGATGCGGTCCACCGCGGGGCGGAAGCCCATGTCGAGCATGCGGTCGGCCTCGTCGAG
>JAUROO010000150.1 GCA_030829765.1 Miltoncostaeales bacterium
GGGCCTTCCTCGACGGGGATTGGGACCGCGCCGTGCTGCTGCTGAATCAGGCGGCGGCCGTCGACACGACCTTCGCCATGGCCTACGCCAAGCTGGCCCGGATCCATTTCTACAGCGCGCGCACCACGGAGGGCATGAAGTTCAGCCGGATGGCCTACGACCGGCGCGAGCGCCGCAGGAAGCGCACCCGACGCCGCGCCCGGCGCAAGCGGCGGCGGGAGCGCTAGCCCACGCGGCGGATGGTCAGGTCATACGAGCCCGCGAACTGCCCCTTCACGCCCTTGCCCAGAACCATCAGGTAGAAGGGCCGCCCGTTCGGTGCGCCCGCCACCGTGATGGTCTCGGTGCGCATGCCGGGCCTCACGGAGCGCGCGATGAGGTCGGAGGGCCGGGTGCGGCGTGACGACCACGACTCGAAGGCGCCGATGTTCAGGCCCACGCTCCGCGGCTTCACGGTGATCTGCGCCTTGCGCCCCGCCGGCACCGACACCCGGTAGATGTCGATGGGGTCCTTGATCAAGTCGAGCGTCGCGCGGAACGACACCCGCGACCGTCGGCCGAGCAGGGCCGGGTCGGGCTTGAAGCCGCCTCCCCCATTCACCCACTTGAACTCCTCATTCGGCTCCAGCACGTCCATGGCGGGCTCGGGCGCCCCGAGGGCCGCCGCCAGGTCCAGCGCGCCGTAGCCGTAGGCGCGGTCCCAGCCGGGGCGACCGAGATCGCGTGCGGAGTAAGTGAGCACGCGGCTCAGCTGATCGGCGCTCAGGTCCGGTCGGTCGGCCAGCACCCGTGCGGCGGCCGCCGCAACCATCGGGGCAGAGAAGCTGGTGCCGTTGGCCTCGCAGTAGCCATCTGCCGCGCCGTCCTCGGTGTCGAACTCCGGCATGCACGCCACGGTGATGCCCTCGCCCGGCGCCACGATGTCCAGGCTGTTGCTCTGCACCGACCACGCGGCCGGCATGTCGTAGGCGTTCAGCGCCCCCACCGTGAGCACGTGGTAGTCGTTGGCGGGCTGCGTCCACTTCTGCCCGGGCCGGCCGTTGCCGGCGGATGCCACCACCAGCGTGCCCTTGCCAAACGCCCACCCCACGGCGTCACGCAGTTGGCGACAGGCCCCGGCCGCCTCGAACCCGCCCGAGAAGTTGATGACCCTGGCGCCGTCCTTCACGGCCTGGCGCGTGGCGGCCGCGACATCCCGGCACAGCCCGGATGTGCCGTAGAGCCACACGGGAGTCGACGGGAACATCCCCTGAATCCCCACGCCGTTCACGGGGGCGCCGATGACGCTGGCAACCATGGTGCCGTGGTTGATGCGCTCGAGCCAGTCAACGCCGCCCAGGATGTCGCCGTCCTCGGGCAGCGGTCCCGGGCGGCGGAGCGCAACCCACCCGCCCTGCATCTCGGGGTGGCGGGGGTCCATCCAGGTCTCGACGATCGCGACCGGCGGGATGGGCCCCGTCGGAGCGGGAAGGCCTGCGGGCATCACCCGGGGCAACCATGCCTGCCGGCCCACGAGCGGGTCGGCAGCCAGTGCCGGGGTCGCGCCCCCGGCCAGCGCCGCGGCCGTCGCGATCATCGCGACGGCCGGACGGATTCGACGGCGGACGGGGCGCTTCACGGCGGGCCTCCGGGCTGAGCGTTACCTGACACAGGATTGTCCTCTCGTCGCAGGCACGCCCTTACGCCACCCGCCAGAGCCTCTGCTCCTGCGTGAGGAAGGCCGGGCGACCCCCCACGTAAGGCTCAGGGCCCCCGCACCCGACACATGGACGGAGAGCGGATGAGGAGAGATGAGATGAGCACGCAGGCAACGGCAGGCACCCTGCCCTTCCAGATGGGCGAGACCACCACGCACCGGGGCATCACCATCACGCCCCTGTTCCCGGCCACCGATCCGGTGGCGGCCTACACCTCGCTGGCCGATGCCAGCACCAAGGGCTTCACCGTGACCGAGGTGGATGAGGCCGGCGACGTGGGCGAACTGGTGGCCACCAACCCCACCGACCAGCGGGTACTGATCTATGACGGCGAGGAGGTGGAGGGCGCCAAGCAGAACCGCATCGTCAACGTGTCGGTGCTGGTGGAGGCCGGGAGCACCCTGGCCATCCCGGTGTCGTGCGTGGAGCAGGGGCGGTGGTCGTGGCGCAGCGACACCTTCCAGGCGGCGGGGCGCACGCCCTCGCCGGACATCCGCCGCGCCAAGGCGCAGATGCTGCACCTGGAACCGCTGGAGCGCGGGCGTGCACAGGACGCCGTATGGAGTGCGGTGTCGGCGAAGGAGGCCGAGCGGGGGTTCCGGTCGGCCAGCAGCGCGCACGGCGACCTGATCGAGCACCAGCGCCCGCAGATCGAGGACATGGCGCGGCACTTCTCCCTGCAGCCCGGCCAGTGCGGGATGCTGCTGGGGGCCGATGGGCGCATGGTGTGCATGGACGCCGTGTCGCGGCCGGATGTGTTCGCGCGGCTGCACCCGGCGCTGCTCACCGGCTACATGCTGGACGGCGCGCACCTGGCGGGGCGCCCGGCGCCGCCCGATGGCGCGGCCGCACAGTTCCTGGCCGCGGTGGCGGGTGCCGAGCGCGCCACCGGCCCGACTGCGGGCCTGGGCGAGGACATCCGCCTGCAGGGCGAGCGCGTGGTGGGGTCGGGGCTGGTGCTGGATGGCGAGGTCATCCAGGTGTCGGCCTTTGCCCGGGATGAGCGCCGCGGCGACGGCCACCAGGCGCTGCCCCCGCGCATCGCCCGCCCGCGCACCCGGCAGCGCACGTGGTAGCCACGGCACCTCCCGCGGGCGGCCTGGCCACCGCGCTCGCCATCGCCGGCACTCGCCGTGGCATCCACGGCGAGTGCCACTGGCGGCGCGTGGCGCAGGCCGGGCTGCTCATCGCAGACACCGAGGGGACCGATCACCACGCCGTGCTGCTGTTCGCGATCCTGCACGACTGCCGGCGCGAGAACGACGGGCAAGACCCCCAGCACGGCCCGCGGGCGGCGGCCCTTGCCCGGGCCACGGGCCACGAGGCGCTGGGGGTGACTCCCCGGGTGCTCGAGCGCCTGGCCCACGCCATGCACCACCACACCGATGGTCACATCACCGACGACCCGTTGGTGGGTGCCTGCTGGGATGCCGACAGGCTCGACCTGCCGCGGGTCGGCATCGCCCCCCACCCCCGGTACCTGTCCACGCAGGCGGGGCGCAGCGAGCGCATCATCCGCGCAACCGGCGACCCGGGTCGCGCGGTGCCCACATGGGAGGAGTTGATGACATGGAGCAGCTGACCCGCGATCGCGCGGGCGACGCCCTGGCGTACGCCTGGCACTGGCACCGTCACCAGGTGCGCAAGGGTGCAGGCCCCGGCGAGCAGCCCATTCCCTACATGGCGCACATCCTCGGGGTGGCCGCCATCGTGACGGAGGCCGGGGGCGACGAGGACGAGGTGATCGCGGCCCTGCTGCACGACGTGCCCGAGGACCACGGCGGGCAGGAGCGGCTGGACGAGATCCGCGAGCAGTTCGGCCGCCGCGTGGCCCCGATCGTCGAGGCGCTGTCCGACCACCTGGGGCCGAAGGGCCAGAAGGCCGACTGGTGGGACCGCAAGCGGGCCTACGTGGCCCACGTGGCAGATGCGGACCGCTCCACGCAACTGGTGTGCGCCGCCGACAAGCTGGACAACCTGCGCGCCACGCTGGCCGACCACGCACGCATTGGCGAGCGCGTGTGGAGCCGCTTCCAGACCGGCCGCGACGGCCAGGCCTGGTACTACGGCGCGGTGTGCACGGCCATCGAGGCCGGGCCCAACGCCGACCTGCGACCGGTGGCCGCCCTGCGCGAGGCCATCGGTCGGCTGCCGGGCCCGGACACACGCAAAGGCTGACCCATGCCCTGGCCGCTCGACCGCTGGTGGTTCTGGATCTTCATCGCGCCCGAGCTGGTGCTGATGGCCGGCTGGCTGGTGTTCATGGTGTTCGCGGGATTGGGGTATGGGGCGGCGGCGGGATGGCGACGGCTGTTCGGCGGCAAGGACGCCGATGACTAACCCGGCGCGGACGGGCCCGCGCCGGTAGGCCGGATGGCGGAGCGGCGCGCAGCCAGTGCCTGAGGGCCGCAGGGGCCCGGCGCACCTACGCGCTTACGGTGGCACGCGCGTGGTATGCGCGCAGCGTCGCCAAC
>JAUROO010000151.1 GCA_030829765.1 Miltoncostaeales bacterium
ATCGAGAAGTTGCCCAGCATCTCGAAGAAGGTCAGGTGACGCGCGGTGCGCCCCACCTGATCGATGTCGAGCGTGCGGAAGCACTTCTGCGCGCTGGTCATGCGCGGCGCGGGCGGCGCAGCCTGGCCCAGGAAGTACGACTTCAGGGGCTGCATGCCGGCGATGGTCAGCAGCACGGAGGGGTCGTCCTCATAGGGGACGAGAGAGGCGGAGGGGATCCGCAGATGCCCCTCGCGCTCGAAGTAGCGGAGGAAGCCCTCCCGGATCTCGGCGGTCGTCACGCGGGGCAATGTACCGCGCTACCAGGTGCGTGCGCGGGAACGGGCCTCGGCGAGGTCGTCGTCGAACGCCTGCTCGGCCCGCACGCCCGCACGGGCGCCATCCACCAGCGCCTCACGCGCGTCGGAGGCCAGGCGGCGGATGTCGGTGCGCACCAGCGCGGGCCACCGCACGGGGTTGCGCTCGCGCGATGCCAGCCAGGCCACCGAGCCGGCGACGGCGATGACAGGCGTGCGCACACGCATCAATAGGGGCTCTCGTGCCGGGGCGGCGGTGCGTCGTCCCCGCCGGATGACCGCCGCGCACGGAACGAGCGCAGGGCCTCGGTGGCCGAGGCGGTGATCCCGCTGAGCGCCCTGGCCGGAGCGGTGACGGCCTTGCTCACGGTGCTGGCTGCCTGCTCGGCGCTCTTGGTGGCGCTCACCGCCGTGGTCATGATCTCGTCCACGTGGCCGAGTTGCGCGTTCACCTCATCCACGGTCACCTGCACCCGGGTGAGGATCGGCACCGTCTCGTCGGTGATCTCCTCCACGGAGTTGTCGAGCTGGCCGAACAGCCCGCCGAGCCGCATGAAGAGGTAGAAGAGCCCCGCCCCCACCAGAACGAGGAAGATGGCCAGCGCGAGGCTGGCGACGTCCGACCAACTCATTCAATCCTCCATGCTGTGCCGACCGGGTCCCGCCCGGACGATGGTTCCTGCGGCCACAAGGCGCCCCCCGTCATACAGGGCCGCGGTCTGCCCGGGAGCGACCGCCTCAGCGGCATTCTCGAGCACCACCGTGCCGGTGGCATCGCCCATGATGAGCAAACGACCCCGCAGGGGCTGTCCATGATGCCGGATTCTCACCTCGAGCGCGCGGTCGGGCACGTCATGCGCGATGACGTCCTCGAGATGGATGCGGTCCTGCGCCAGCGCCACGCGCGGCCCCACGACGACCTCGTTCCGCCCGGCGTCGGTGGCCAGCACGTACAGGGGATCCGGCGCGGCCACCCCCAAGCCGCGCCGCTGGCCCACGGTGAAGCGCCAGTAGCCCTCGTGCCGCCCCACCTCCGCACCGTCACGGTCGACGATGCGACCGGGACGCGGGGCCAGGCCGCCCGTGCGCTCCAGGAACGGCGCGTGGCCGGCGGCTCCCACGAAGCAGACGTCCTGGCTCTCCACGGCATCGGCGGCCGGCAGACCGCGCTCGCGCGCCATGCGGCGCACCTCGTCCTTGCGCAGGTCGCCAAGGGGCAGGTCCAACCGCGCCAGCGTGCCGGGGCCGAGCCGGGCCAGCATGTAGGACTGGTCCTTCGAGGTGTCCTCCGCCGCCGCCAGCCGGGCAGCCCGCCCGTCGGGCATCACCCGGGCGTAGTGGCCCGTGGCCAGGCGCTCCGCCCCCAGCAGCGCGGCGGCCTCGTCGAGGATGCGGAAGCGCACCTCCCCATTGCAGGTGATGCAGGGGTTCGGCGTGCGCCCCTCCGCGTAGCCGCGGATGAAGTCCTCCACCACCTCCGCGCGGAAGCGCTCCGCGGCGTCGATCGTGAGGTGCGGGATGCCGATGACCGCGCATGTCTCGCGGGCCTGGCGCACCGTCTCGGGCGCACAGCACGACCTCTCCGCGCGCACGGCAGCCGGGTCGTGCCACAGGCGCATGGTCACGCCCACCACGTCGAGGCCGCGCTCGGCAAGGAGCAGCGCCGCCACCGCGCTGTCCACCCCGCCACTCATGGCCACGGCCACGCGGTCGGCACGGCGGGGTATCCCGGGCGCACCCAGCCGGGTGCCGAACCAGTGCTCGAGGGCCGCCGCGGTGGCATCGGCGGCCACCTCCGCCCCGTGGCGGCGCTCGGGCCCGAGGCCACCGAGCGACGTGTCCAGCGACGACGCCGAGATGCGCAGCGCGGAATCGAGAGACGCGCCCGCCAGCGCCTCGCACGCTGCGGAGGCCGCGGCGGTGGTGGCACCGCATCCGCGCGCGCGGAACCCCGCCCCCGTGACGCGCCCGCCGTCGACGGCGATCTCGATCGAGACGACGTCACCGCAGGCCTCGGCGCCGGCCTCGCCGCTGGCATCGGCGGCAGCGAGCCCACCTGCGCCAATGGGCGTGGCGAGATGCCTCATGGCCTCGGGCGGATAGGGCGGCATGCGCCGACGCTAGCGCGGGCGGGCGGGAACCGGGAGGGCGCGCGATGCCACGGGGCGATGCGCGGGGGTGGTCTGCCCCCCACCGTGCCGCTCCGGGGCGTGATCCGAACCTGCTTCACACAGGTCGGGCGACGGGCGGTGCCTCGCGTTGTGCGGCCCCGACTCCATCACCCTGGTCACGAGATACGGCTCGGAACTAAGTCCGGTCGCGCACACGGTCGGGTGCCCCGTGCACGCTAGTACGCGCGCCTAGGAATCCGCCGCCGGAGGCGGCGCCACGGACCGCACCGCGAGTTCCGACAACTGGGCGTCGTCGACCCCCGCCGGGGCACCCGTCAGCGGATCCGCGCCGGTGGCTGTCTTGGGGAAGGCGATCACATCGCGGATCGAGCGCTCACCCGCCAGCAGCATCACCAAGCGGTCGAGGCCCAGAGCGATGCCCCCGTGGGGCGGGGCGCCCAGTCGCAGGGCGCGCAGCAGGAAGCCAAAGCGGTCCTCCGCGTCGTCCGGGCCGATGCCGATCGCGTCGAAGACCGCGGCCTGCACCGCCTGGTCGTGGATACGGATGGAGCCGCCGCCGATCTCCAGCCCGTTCAGCACCACGTCGTACGCGAGGCTGCGCACGGACCCGGCGTCGGTGGCGATGAGACCGACATCGTCGGGGTGGGGTGCGGTGAAGGGGTGGTGCAGTGGATCCCAACGGTCCTCATCGGCGTTCCAGCCCACGAGGGGGAACTCCTCCACCCACACCGGCGCCCATGCGCCGTCCGGCACCAGCCCGTGCCGCTCGGCGAACCGCACGCGCAGCGTGCCCAGCACGTCTGAGGCCACCTCCTCGGAGTCGGCCACCAGCGTGATGAGGTCGCCCGGGGCTGCCCCGAGGTCGGTGGCAATGCCACCCACGAACTTGGCGACGGGCGAGCGCAGGGAGCCGTCCTCCTGCACGGCCACCCACACCAGCCCCTTCGCGCCCAGCGCCTGCGCCTCGGCCATCAGGTCGTCGCCGTCCTTGCGCGAGGTGCCCTCCCCCGCGCCCGGCACCACCAGGCCGCGCACCACGCCGCCGCCCTCGACCACCGAGCGGAACACGCCGAACTCCGTGCGCCCCGCGGCCTCGGTCCAGTCGAGGATCTCCATGCCGAACCGCAGGTCGGGGCGGTCGGTGCCGAAGCGCCGCATGGCCTCCGCGTACGCCATGCGGGGAAACGGCGTGGGAAGGTCGATGCCCACCTCCGCGAAGCACGCCACCAGCACGGCCTCGGTCAGGTCCTCGATATCCCCGGGCTCGACGAAGGAGGCCTCGACATCCAGCTGCGTGAACTCCGGCTGCCGGTCGGCGCGGAGGTCCTCATCCCGGAAGCAGCGGGCGATCTGGTAGTAGCGCTCCAGCCCGCCCACCATGAGCAGCTGCTTGAACAGCTGCGGGCTCTGCGGCAGCGCGTACCACTCGCCCTGGCTGAGGCGTGACGGCACCAGGAAGTCCCGCGCGCCCTCGGGCGTGGACCGCGTGAGAACGGGGGTCTCGACCTCCAGGAACCCGGCGTCATCGAGCACCCGGCGCATGGCGCGCACCACGCGGGCGCGCAACTCCAGCGCCGCCAGGCGGCGCGGACGGCGCATGTCGATGTAGCGGTAGGTGAGCCGGAGCTCCTCCGACGGCTCGGTGCTCTCGTCCTCCACGGAGAACGGCACCGGCTCGGTCTCCGACAACCGCTCCAGCGCGCGCACCGCCAACTCCACCTCGCCGGTGGGAATGCGCGGGTTGACCGTGTCGTCGGACCGGCGCACCACGTCGCCCTCGACGCTGATGACGTCCTCCAGATGCAGCCGCTCGGCGGCGGCGTGGGCCTCCGGCGCCTGCTCGGGGTGGAAGACCAGCTGGAGAATGCCGCTGCGGTCGCGGAGGTCGATGAAGATGACGCCGCCGTGGTCGCGACGTCGGTGCACCCATCCGGCGACGCGCACCGGATCGCCCACGGCATGAGCGGCATCGGCTGCGGCATGCGTGCGGTAGCGGGCGGCCCCGATCACGCGGGGTCCCCCACGCCCATGATGTGCGATGCGATCTCCCCCACCGGTACCTCCACCTGGTCTCCTGTCTGCATGTCGCGAATGGTCGCGAGGCCCTCGGCGTGCTCGCGCGGCCCCACGATGACCACCCGGCGCGCTCCCAGCCCAGATGCATGGCGCATCATGGCCTTGAGCCCCCTGCCGGCGGTGCCGGCCTCCACGCGCAGGCCCGCCCGGCGCAGGTCGCGCAGCACGGGCATGAGCTCCAACCGGATGCCGGCGTCGGGCACTGCCAGGTACGCGTCGATGCCGGCCCCCGGGTCGGCATCCTCGCCCAGGGCGAGCGTGATGCGCTCGATGCCCGTGCCGAAGCCCACGCCCGGAACCTCCGGCCCCCCGAGCGAGGCCACCAGGCCGTCGTACCGGCCACCGCCGCCGATGCCGCTCTGCGCGCCCAGCCGGTCGCAGGTGAACTCGAACACCGTGCGCGTGTAGTAGTCGAGGCCGCGCACCAGGGTCGGGTCCTCCTCGAAGGGGATGCCCATGAGCCGCAGCGCCTCCAGCACGCGCTCATGGTGCTCGCGGGACGCATCGTCGAGGTTGTCGAGAAGGCGCGGCGCATCGGCCATGGCCGCCTGCACGGCCCGGTCCTTCATGTCGAAGAGGCGCAACGGGTTCTCGTGCATGCGCTCACGGGCATCCGCCGGCAGGGAGTCCGCGTGGCGCTCCAGGTGGGCCAGCAGGGCCTCCCGGTAGGGCGCGCGACCCATGGGGTCACCCATGCTGGAGATGCGCAGCCGCACCGCCGGCACGTCCAGGCGGGCGTAGATCTCGGCCAGCATGGCGATCATCTCGGCGTCCAGCAGGGGGTCGTCGCTGCCGAATGCCTCGGCCCCCACCTGCCAGTGCTCGCGGAACCGCCCGCTCTGCGGGGCCTCGTACCGGAACATCGGCGCCACGTACCAGAGCTTCACGGGCTGCGGCAGCTTGTGCATGCCGTGCTCGGCATAGGCGCGGGCGACCGGGGCCGTGCCCTCGGGGCGCAGCGTAAGGCTGCGGCCGCCGCGGTCGTCGAAGGTGTACATCTCCTTGCGGACGATGTCCGTCGCGGTGCCGACGCCGCGAACGAATACCTCGGTCTCCTCGAAGGTGGGGGTGATGACCCGTCCGAAGCCGTTGGCCGCCATCACCTCGGCAGCCACCGCCTCGATCCCCGCGCGCACCCGCCCCTCGGCGGGAAGGACGTCCCGCGTGCCCTTGGGGGCCCGTGGCGCCACGGCTACCGCCTGCCCGTCTGGCGCTCCCAGCGCCGCATGGCCATGCGGTGCGCGAACCGGTCCAGCAGCATGCCGAGCGGGATCATCAGGAGGCCCATGATCGCCGCGTAGGCGAAGGCCGTGGTGGCCGAGTCGCCGTTGAGGTAGTACATGAAGGCGAAGAAGATCAGCGCCGCAATACCGGCGCGGATGAGCACGCTCCTCATCCCGGCGCGGCGCGGAGCACCCTTGGGCAGGCCGTCCGCGCGCTTCCCGGACGATGGCTGCGCCTCGGCAGCCACGACCTTGGCCTCATGGCGCGGGTTCTTCACGGGCGGCGGGCCGGCGTTGGGCCTGCGGCGGCGCTTGGGGGCGATCTGTCAGTCCTCCGTCGTCTCGATGACCTGCCCGGGGAGCAGTCGCGGCAGCCCCAGTTCACCCGGGGAGGCGCCGGCGAGGGCAGCTCGGGGCACCAGTCCCACGAGCTCCGAGTCCCCGGCGACGAGGCCCCGGGCGGCGGCTTCGCGCCGCACCCTCTCAACCACCGCGAGCAGCGGCGTGCGCCGGTAATCCTCCACGTTCATCGACACCTGCGCAAGGCCCGTGCGTGGGCACATCAGGCCGAGCGCCCGTACCGCTGCCAGACCACCGCCCTCGCCGCCCTCGCGCACTGCCCCGGCGATTGCCCGGGCATCGTCCAGCGACGCACCGGGAAGCCACACGTTCCAGGCGATGAGCGGGCCGCGCGCGCCCACCAGTACCACCCCGGCAGAGGGGTGCGGCAGGCGCGGCCCGGTATCCGCGAGGACCTCCCCCGCCCGCATGGCGCGGTCAAGGGCGCCCAGCCCGGCCGCGCGCAGCCGGGCCGGTCGTTCACGACCGGCGCCCGCAACTGCCCCGTACAGCACGCATGGAAGGCCGACCTCCACGCCGATTCGGGCCGCCGCCGTGCCCGCCGCCGTCACGGCAGCGGGCATCACGGACGGCCGGAGGGCCACGAACGGCAGCACGTCGAGCGCGCCCACGAACGGGTGCACGCCGTCATGCTCGCGCAGGTCGATGAGGTCGCGGCACCGGGCCGCGAGGCCCACGCCGGCGTCCACCAGCGCGGACTCGCCACCGGCCAGGGTGATGACCGTGCGGTTGTGATCGGCATCGGAATGCACGCCGAGCAGCCGCACCCCCGGCACCTGCGTGCTGGCCACCAATTCCGCGATGCGGTCCGGGTCGCGCCCCTCACTACAGTTGGGCACCGCCATAAGGCCATCGTCAACCCGTTGGGAACCGCCGCTGCGCACGCTTCTGAGGCTGCTCACTTTTCTCCGGCCCTACAGGTGGTCGGTGGCCATCACGGCCATCTCGGCCCTGGGGCTGATGGCCTGCACGATCACCCTGCCATACCTCACCCGGCGCGTGATCGACGACGTCCTCAACGGGCGGCAGCAGGACGCCCTGCTGCCGCTGGTGATCATCGTGATCGTGATCGGCGTGATCCGCGCGCTGTTCGCCGTCATCCGCCGGATCCTCGCCGGCCACGTGAGCCTGTCGGTGGAGTTCGACCTGAGGGACAGGGTGTTCGCGCACCTGCAACGGCTCTCGTTCGGATACTTCGACCGCATGCCGGTGGGCCAGTTGATGTCGCGTGCCACCAGCGACCTGCAGACGGTGCGGTTCTTCCTGGGGTACGGCCTGATCTTCCTGTTCATGCACGCCTTCACCCTGGTGTTCGTGACGGTGGTGCTGCTGTTCATCAACGTGCCGCTCACCGTGCTGGCGCTGCTCATGGGGCCGGCGCTGGTACTGGTGGCCGCGCGGGCGAGCAAGCGCTCGCACCCGGTGCTGGTGGACGTGCAGCAGAAAGTGGGCGAGGTGACCCAGACGGCCGAGGAGAGCATCGCCGGAATACGGGTGGTGAAGGCCTTCGGCCAGGAGGGCGCGCAGTCCGACCGGTTCGGAATGCGCGCCGAGGCGGCATTCGACCGCAGTATCGACGCGGCCCGCCTGCAGAGCTTCTACACCTCGCTGATGGGCTTCCTGCCCACGCTCGGGGTGGCCGTGGTGATCGCCGTGGGCGGCGTGATGACCATCAACGACGTCCTCACTCTCGGCGAGTTCGTGCAGTTCTACCTGTACCTGGCCATCCTCACGTGGCCCTTCCGCTCCATCGGCATGCTGATCGGAAGCGCCCAGCGCGCAGCCGCGAGCGGCCAGCGGGTGTTCGAGGTCCTGGATGCCGAGCCGGACCTGGTCGAGGCCGCGCACCCCGTGCCGCTTCCCGACGGCGGCGGTCACGTGGTGATGACGGGCGTCACCTTCGGGTACGACCCCGACCGGCCCGTCCTCCGCGACCTCGACCTGCACATCGCCGCCGGCAGCACCATCGCGCTGATCGGCGCGACCGGCTCCGGGAAGAGCACCATCACGCAACTCATCCCGCGCTTCTACGACCCCCAGGCGGGCCGCGTGATGGTGGACGGGGCGGACGTGCGCGACGTGTCGCTGCAGGAGATCCGCGCGGCCGTGGGCATGGTGGGCCAGGACCCGTTCCTGTTCTCCGACACCGTCCGGGCGAACATCGCCTTCGGGTGCCCGGGCGCCGCTGACGACGAGGTGGAGCGCGCGGCCCGCATGGCCCAGGCCGACACCTTCATCCGCGCGCTGCCCGACGGCTACGACACCGTGGTGGGCGAGCGCGGGTTCACGCTGTCGGGCGGTCAGCGGCAGCGCATCGCCATCGCGCGGGCCATCCTGATGGACCCCCGCATACTCGTGCTGGATGAGGCCACGGCATCGGTGGATGCCTCCACCGAGCGGGAGATCGCCCGCGCGCTTGCCGCGGTGATGCAGGGGCGCACCACCATCATCATCGCCCACCGGCTGTCGACCATCAGCCTGGCGGATGAGGTGGTACTGGTGGACGGTGGCCGCGTGGCGGCCCGTGGCGTGCATGCGGACCTCTATGCGCGCAGCGCCCTGTACCGCGAGATCCACGACCAGGGCCTGGCGCGCCCGGATGACCTCGTGGCGAGGGAGGCCTGATGGGCACGCGCCCCGTGGGGCACGGACACGCGGGCGGCATGCTGGGACCGCTGGGCGAGGACGAGGAGCGGGTGGTGCGCCGGCCGCGGCGCAACATGCGGCGGCTGCTCCCCTACTTCCGGCCGTACCGATGGCGGGTGCTCGGCACGATCGCACTGATGCTGGTGGTGACCGGCGCGGCCCTGGCCACGCCCGCCCTCGCGCAGGTGGCGATCGACGACGGCATCTCCGCGGGCAGCGTGCGGGCACTGATGGTGATCGTGGTGGTGTTCGTGGTGATCGGCGTTGCCGGTTGGATCGCCGGCTACTGGCAGGCGTACCTGTCGTCATGGGTGGGCAACCGCGTGCTGCTGGACCTGCGGCGGCAGGTGTTCCGGCACCTCATGCGCCTGGAGCTGGGGCACCACGAGCGCACGCCCACGGGGCGCAGCGTCAGCCGCCTGACCGCCGACATCGAGGCCGTGAACCAACTGGTGGTGGAGGGCGCGACATCGCTGGTGATCAACGGGCTCACGCTGATCGGCGTGGTGATCATCCTGCTGGCCTACGACTGGAAGCTCGCGGTCGCGGCGTTCCTCATCTTCCCGCTTCTGGCCGTGGGCACATGGTGGTTCCGCGTGCGGGCCACGCGCGCGTACCGGCTCACCCGGGAGCGGGTGGCGGTGGTGCTGTCGGTGCTGCAGGAGAACCTGTCCGGCATACGCGTGGTGCAGGCGCACGGCCGCGAGGAGGAGGCCCGGCGGCGCTTCCGCGAGGCCAACACGGAGTACCGGCGGGCCAACATGAGCACGATCACCGTGAGCGGTGCGTACTTCCCGGGCGTGGAGCTGCTGGCCGCCCTCGGGACCGCGCTGATCCTGTGGTACGGCGGCAGCCGCGTGCTGGACGACGACCTGAGCGTGGGCGTGATGGTGGCCTTCATCGGGTACCTGGCCTCGTTCTTCGACCCCATCCAGCAGCTCTCGCAGCTGTACAACACCTTCCAGTCGGCGATGGCCGCGCTGGAGAAGATCTTCGGGGTGCTGGAGACCGACCCGCGTATCTCCGACGCCCCCGGCGCGGTGGACCTGCCCGACGTGGCGGGGCGCATCGACCTGGACGGGGTGTCGTTCGGCTACGGCCGGGAGTACGTGATCCGCGATGTGGACCTGCACGTGGACCCCGGCACCACGGTGGCGCTGGTGGGCGCGACCGGGGCGGGCAAGTCCACCCTGGCCAAGCTGATCGCCCGCCTCTACGACCCCGATGAGGGAGCGGTGCGCATCGACGGCATCGACCTGCGCGAGGTGCGCGAGGAATCCCTGCGCGCTGCCATGGGCATCGTGCCGCAGGAGGGGCACCTTTTCAGCGGCACCATCGCCGCGAACGTCCGGTTCGCCCACCCCCTGGCCACCGACGAGGACGTGCGGCGCGCGCTCGATGCCGTCGGCGCCCTGACGTTCGTGGACGACCTGCCGGACGGCATCGACACCGACGTGCAGGAGCGCGGCGCGCGGCTGTCGGCCGGGCAGCGGCAGCTGATCTGCTTCGCGCGGGCACTGGTGCCCGATCCCCGCCTGGTGGTGCTGGACGAGGCCACCTCGTCGATCGACATCGCCACCGAGCGGCGCATCGAGGACGCCCTCGACCGGCTGCTCCAGGGCCGTACGGCGGTCATCATCGCCCACCGCCTGTCCACCATCCGGCGCGCCGATGTGATCGTGGTGGTGGAGGACGGGCGCATCGCCGAGACGGGCAGCCACGACGAGCTGATGCGGGCCGGGGGCAGGTACGCCGCCCTGTACGCCGATTGGGAGCAGGCCGCGGGGGCGGGGTGACCACCGAGGCCCCCTGCCCCGGACCGGGGCTTTGCTACGGTCCCCGGCGGCCGTGAGGCGATGGGGGATCGTCTAGCTGGTAGGACACTGGGTTCTGGTCCCAGGAGCGGGGGTTCGAGTCCTCCTCCCCCAGTCACTTCACGACCGGCGCGCCATTCGCAATAATGGTCGCCAGAAGGGCCCATGCAGTACCCCGGCAGGACCTCGTGGCGCATTCGTCTAGGGGCCTAGGACGCCGCCCTCTCACGGCGGTAACACGGGTTCAAATCCCGTATGCGCTACCTCACCACTGACGCGGCCCTCCGGCCGCGTCAGTCGTTTGAGGAACCCTCCGCCACCAGGGCGCGGATGGCCGCGGCGGTTCCGTCGGGGTCCTCGCGCAGGTAGAAGTGCCCGCCCAGTTCCACGGGCCGGATATCCAGCGCCGCGCCGTAGGCCTGCCCGACCGCCGGTGACAGCATCCACCGTGACGCCAGGGCCACGGGGCGCCCGCCGCGTGCCGCGAGTCGCTCGAGGGCGTGGTCCATGTCCCACTCCATGAGGGCCGAGAGCATCGCGATGCCCTCACCGGCCGGCATGGCCGACATCTCACCCGCCACCCGCGTGGTGAGCGCCGGGTCGGTGGCCGGCGCGGCCGACCGCTCGCACAGCGCGCGGACCTCGCGCGGGAAGTCCTGCCGGAAGGGCGCGAGCACGCGCGCGCGCGCCGCAGCGTCCTGGCGCGGGTACAGGTGCATGAAGGTGAGGCCATCGAGGGCGACGAGCCGGCCTCCGGCGCCCGCGAGCGCGGCCTCCACGGCCACCGCCGCGCCCATCGAATGCCCGACCAGCGCGGCGTCGTGCAGCCCCGCGGCGTCCGTGACGGCAGCCACCAGCCCGCCCAGGGCAGCCATGGACCACTCCCGCTGCCATGCGCGGGAGTCGCCGTGCCACGGCAGGTCGAGCGCCAGCACCCGGTGATCGCGCCGGAGATCGCGTGCAATGGAGTCGAAGTCGGCGCGCCTGCACGCCCAGCCGTGTACCAGCACGATGCCCGGGCCCTCGCCACCCACGTCGAACGCCACGCGCACGCCGGGCAGATCGCGGTGGAGGGTGCGGACCATAAGGCATGCTCCCAGATGCGAGCCGCCCGGTTGTGCGACGGCGCCGGGGCGCGGTAGCGTCGGTCCATGCGCGTGGGCATCCTGACCGGCGGGGGCGACTGCCCGGGCCTGAACGCGGTCATCCGGGCCGTGGTGAAGGTGGGCGCGCGGCGCCACGGGCACGAGCACGTGGGGATCCTGCGGGGGTGGCGCGGCCTGCTGGAAGCCGACGCGGTGCCGCTGTCCGCGCGCGATGTGAGCGGCGTGCTCGCACGCGGGGGCACCATGCTCAAGAGCTCCCGCACCAATCCATTCCGGGACGCGGATGCAACCCGCACCGCGCTCGATGGCTTCACCCGCCTGGGCCTCGACGCCCTCGTGGCGATCGGCGGCGAGGACACCCTGGGGGCCGCGAGCCGCCTGCACTCCGAGCACGGCGTGCCCGTGGTGGGCGTTCCCAAGACGATCGACAACGACCTGTCGGGTACCGACGTGACGTTCGGCTTCGACACGGCCGTGCAGATCGCCACCGATGCCATCGACCGCCTGCACACCACCGCGGAGAGCCACGACCGCGTGATGGTGGTGGAGGTGATGGGGCGCCACGCGGGCTGGATCGCCCTGTACTCCGGCCTCGCGGGCGGCGCCGATTACATCCTGATCCCCGAGCAGGCGCCCGACATCGACGGCCTGCTGTCATCGATCGGCTCGCGCCACGAGCGCGGCCTCGACTACTCCATCGTGGTGGTGAGCGAGGGCGTGGACCTGGGCGACGAGGGGGCCCGGGGCGAGCGCGACGAGTTCGGCCATGCGCGGCTGGCCCAGCAGGGCGTGGGCGACCGGCTGGGGGTGATCGTGCGTGAGGCCACCGGATACGACACGCGCGTGACCGTGCTGGGCCACGTGCAGCGCGGCGGCACCCCCACGGCGCGCGACCGCGTGCTGGCCACGCGGTTCGGGACCCGGGCCGCCGACATGGTGGCCGAGGGCCTGTTCGGGCGCATGGCCGCCCTGCACGGCGACACGGTGACCGACGTGCCGCTTCAGGAGGCGGTGGGAACGCTGAAGACCGTTCCGCCCGCCTACTACAGCCTGGCGACGCCCTTCTTCGGGTAGCCGGACGGCCGGATCGCCCCCGTAGGGGGCGCCCCCGGGGAGGCCCGGAATACGTGCCACACCGCGTGATTCCGGTGCGGGGGGCGGTGCTATGGTGCCCGCCCCGTGGGGAAGAAACTCATCATCTGCGAGAAGCCGTCGGTGGCCCGCGACGTGGCGGGGGCACTGCCCGGGACGTTCACGCAGAAGGGCGATGCGTACGAGAGCGACGATTGGGTCATCTCCTACGCGGTGGGCCACCTGCTGGAGCAGGTGGACCCCGACGCGTACGACCCCCGCTTCCGGAAGTGGACCTATGAGGACCTTCCGATCATCCCCCAGGAGTTCCGCTACCAGGCCCGCGATTCGCGGGCCGCGAAGCAGCTGGGGGCCCTTCACCGCCTGATGGCGCGCAAGGACGTGACCACCATCGTCAACGCCTGCGACGCCGGACGCGAGGGCGAGCTGATCTTCAAGCTCATCCTGCAGAGCGCATCCGAGGCGGCGCGCGAGAAGCCGGTGGAGCGCGCATGGTTCTCGTCGATGACCAAGGCGGCCATCCGGGACGCCTTCTCGGCCCTTCGCCCCGACAGCGAGATGCGCGAACTGGAGGACGCCGCGCGGGCGCGCAGCGAGGCCGACTGGCTGGTGGGCATGAACGGCACGCGCGCCGCCACCACCAAGGCGGGGTCGATCCGCCGGGTGCTGTCGCTGGGACGGGTGCAGACCCCCACCCTGGCCATGATCGTGCGTCGCGACATGGAGATCGCGGCGTTCGAGCCGCGTGACTACTGGCAGGTGGAGGCCACCTTCACCGGAGCCGACTCGGACCTTCCGGCCATGTGGAACGACGTGGCCGGGGCGCACCGCGACCTGCTGTTCACCGACGACGACGGCAAGACGTTCCGGGACCGCCTGAACGCTGCGGACGCCGCGCAGGGCATCGTGGATGCGGCCTCCGGGGCCACGGGCACCGTCACATCCGTGGAGACCCGGCCGCGCAGCGAGGCGCCGCAGCTGCTGTACGACCTCACCGCTTTGCAGCGCGACGCCAACCAGCGGTACGGGTTCTCGGCGTCGCGCACGCTGGCCGCGGCGCAGAGCTGCTACGACGAGCACAAGGTGCTCACCTATCCCCGTACCAGCAGCCGCTACCTGAGCGGCGATATGGTGGGCACGCTCAAGTCGGTGGTGTCACGCGTGGGGTCGGCGGACCACCAGTACGCCGATGCCGCGCGCACGGTGCTGGCGCTCCAGAAGCTGCCGCTCGGCCGGGTGGTGAACGACGAGAAGGTCACCGACCACCACGCCATCATCCCCACCGACGGCGACCATGACCTGAACCGCCTGGGCGCGGATGCGCGTCGCATCTACGACATGGTGGCCCGCAGGTTCCTGGCGGTGTTCCTGCCGCCGGCCAAGCTCGAGGACACAACGATCATCACCGATGTCGCGGGCAACACGTTCCGCAGCAGCGGCACCGTGATCGTGGAGCCGGGCTGGTACGCGGTGGATGCCATGCGCCGGCACCGTGTGGAGAAGCAGGCGCGTGCGGAGCAGGCGGTGACCGAGGACGGCGAGGCCGAGCCCAAGGACCGCACGCTGCCGTCGGTGGAGGTGGGACAGGTGCTCACCTGCGCCCGGGCTGAGGCGCTGGCCAAGAGCACCAAGCCACCTGCGCGCTTCAATGAGGGCAGTCTGCTGAAGGCCATGGAGACCGCCGGCAAGCTGGTGGACGACGATGAGGCCGCCGAGGCCCTGAAGGACGCCGGCCTGGGCACCCCTGCCACGCGCGCCAACATCATCGAGAGCCTCATCGACCGCGAGTACGTGGAGCGCGAGGGCAAGCAACTGCGCGCCACCGACAAGGCAATCGGCCTCATCACGATGCTGGGCGACCACCTGCTCACCAGCCCCGAACTGACAGGACGCTGGGAGCAGAAGCTGAACGGCATCCAGGCCGGCGGCGAGAGCCGCGATGCGTTCGAGCGCGAGATCAAGGACTTCACCCGGCAGGTGGTGGACTGGTTCGCCGACAAGAGTCGCGACGACCTGCGCGTGAAGCGCACCGTCATCGCCCCCTGCCCCCTCACCCTGCCGAACGGCGAGAAGTGCACCGGGAACATCGTGGAGCAGCGCAAGAGCTACTCGTGCGACAGCTACCACGGCAAGGACGACCCCGGATGCGGCTACACGCTGTGGAAGCAGATGGACAACCGGTCCATCACCCTGGACGAGGCGAAGGAGTACGTCGCCAAGGGAATCCAGTCGAAGGACCTGCAGGGCGAACGCGAGGTGCTGGGCCCCTGCCCCACCGACGGCTGCGACGGCGAGATCGTCGAGCGCGGACGCTCGTACGGCTGCACCTCATGGAAGAGCCGCAACGAGCCGGGCTGCGGCTATGTCATCTGGAAGCGCGTGCGCGGCCGCCGCGACGAGGTGTCGCTGGACGAGGCCAAGGCCATGGTGGCGCGTGGAGAGAGCAACGCCACCCCGCCGCGCGAGCCCGTGGCCGACTGCCCCGTGCCCGGGTGCGGCGGGACCATCGTGGAGCGACCCAAGACCTACGGCTGCAACTCGTGGAAGAGCCCGCGCAACCGCGGCTGCGGGTACGTCATCTGGAAGCGCCCGCGCGGGTCGGAGCGTGACGTGACGGTGGAGGAGGCCAAGGCGCGGATCGAGGCCGACCGCGCCGACCCCGAGGCCGCGGGCCTGGAGCCCGTGATCGGTGGACGGGGAAGCAAGTCGCGCACCACCCGGGGCTCCGTGGATGCCGATGGCTCCATCGCACGCCACCTGCTGGAGCGCGCGCAGTGGACCGGACTGGACGGCGGCGAGAAGGTGACCTTGGAGATCCCCGCGGGGTCGCAGAAGGGCCTGCCGGACGAGGTGGCTGCGGGCCTGGTGCAGGCGCTGTCGCTGGACGCCAAGCCCCTCAGGCTGTGGTCGAAGGTGACCGACGGGACCGAGGCGACCCGCGCGAAGCTGGAGCAGAGGCTGCAGGACCGCATCCGCAAGGCGCTCGCGCCCGCAACGCGGCAAGCGGTCGGCGCCACGGCCTGACACAATCCCGCGTGCCGGGGCGATCGGTCCCCGCCTACCTGGGAGGTCGTGATGGATGCCGATGAGGCGATCCGCCTGAGGCGAAGCGTCCGGTCGTACACCGACCAACCGGTCCCCGACGCCGACATCGACGCCATCCTGCGGCTCGCGCTGCTCGCCCCCACCGGCGGCATGGCGCAGGCATGGAGCCTCATCGTGGTGCGCGAGCCGGAGTTGCGCACGGCGGTTGCCGAGATCGTCATCCGCGGGGGCGCGAAGTACTTCGAGACCGTCCGCCCCCCGGCGCCGGACGTGAGCCCCGATGAGCACGCCGAGTGGGCGCGCGGCTATGCCGAGCAGGTGCTCGGCAACTACCGCGAGGTGCCGGTGTGGATCGTCGGCATGGTCGTGCCGCGGCATGCATTCCCCGACGACCAGGCCGAGTGGGAGCGCGTGGCCGACCTGGTGTCGGTGGGCTTCGCCATGGAGAACCTGTTCGTGGCCGCGCGCGCACGCGGCCTGGGGACGGTGCCCACCGTCTTCCACTGGTATGCCGAGGATGAATTCCGCGCGCTCCTCGACATCCCCGATGAGTTCGAGATCCCGGTCATCACCCCGCTGGGATACCCCACGGAATTCCCCGTGGGCCTCCCCCCGGCCATGGCCGCCAAGAGGCGCCCGTGGCGGACGCTGGTGCATGACGATCACTGGGGAAACCCGCGGGCCTGACCCCCCACACGACCACCAGGAGGATACGAGGACAATGGAACGCACGATGAAGCGCAGGATGGCCGCAACGGCAGCAGCGCTGGCCCTGGTGGCCGGTGGCGGTGTACTGGCCGGCTGCGGGTCGGACTCGGGCGGCGGGGCCGCCGCATCCACCGCCGCGGTGGACACCGCCGCGCTCGGCCCGGCCAACGGCGTGGAGACCCTCTCCGCGCAGGAGATCCTCGACAAGGCGCAGGCCGCCGCGAGCGCCGCATCATCGGTGACCGTCACGGGTGCGATCACCCAGGGCAGTGACAAGGTCGCGCTCGACCTGCAGGTGGGCGACAACGCCGCCAATGGCACCATCGAGGCGCAGGGCATCGAGGTGGGCATCCGCGTGGTGGATGGCAAGACCTACTTCAAGATCAGCGGCGAGGGCTTCGCGAAGATCGCCGGCCAGGGGGACAGCTCCGCGGCCGCCGAGGCCATCACCGCCCTGATCGGCGACAAGTGGCTGCTGGTCCCGGCGAACAGCGGAAGCGATGAACTCGAGGGCTTCAACCAGTTCGCGGAGAAGGACTCCCTGCTCAAGGGGATCCTCGACCCCGAGGGCGCGGTGAGCGTGAAGGGCACCGGCGAGGTCAACGGCATCCCCGTGGTGTTCCTGGAGTCCACCGGTGACGGCCCGGGCACCCTGGCCGTGCAGACCGTGGGCGAGCCCTACCCCATCCAGATCGCGGGCAACGACTCCGACTCCAGCGGCGAGATCAACTTCACGAACTGGAACGACCCGGTGAACGTGACGGCGCCGACCGACGTGGTGGACATCGGCGCGCTGGCCAACCTGGGCGGCTCCAGCTAGCCCGATCACCCCGGTGCCAGGCACGTAGTCGTGACCGTGCGGTCATGATTGCGTGCCTGGCACCCGATTCACCTGATTGCCCCTCGCGGGATGCACGGGGCTTGATGTGCGTCGGCACATCATGCGAACATATGTTCGCATGATCGTCACGGCCCACATCCCCCTCCTTCCCCTCCGCATCGCGGTGATCGAGTCGCGGGTGGCGTGGGACGATCCCGTTGCCCTCGGGCCGCCGCCCGGGGATGCGCAGGTGATCGGCGACTGCACCCCGGCGGCATGGTCGTGCGGCGTGCGACCGGGGCTGCGCGTGGGCGAGGCACTCGCCCGCTGCCCCGGGCTCGACCTGGTGCCTCCCCAGCCCGATGCCGTGCGCGAAGCCGGGGAGCGCGTGACCGTGCGCCTGGAGGACATGGGCGCCGCCGTGCAGACCAATGCCGATGGGACCTGGGCATTCGCCGCCGACGGGCTGCTGCGCATGCATGGCGGCCTGGATGTGGTCATGCGCCGTGCGCGGCAGGCATTGCCCGTGGGGTGCGGCGGGGACACGGGTGCCGCCCCGGCACCCTTCGCATCGCGGCAGGCCGCACGCGCGGGCACGGTGGTGCAGCAGCACGAGATGGCGGGATTCCTCGCCCCTCTCGCCATCTCACGGTTGCCTCTCGCCCCGCGGACACGGCAGTTCCTGTCGTCACTCGGAATCCGCGACATCGGCGGGTTCGCAGCCCTGCCGCGCGCATCGGTACTGGACCGCCTGGGCCGTGATGGCGAGGTCGCGTGGCTGATGGCACGGGGAGAGGACGACCGGCGCCTGCTTCCACGCACCCCGCCCGAGCCGCTGGATGAATCCATGGACTTCCCGGAATCGGTCGGGGCGCTTCCGGCGATCGAATCGGCCCTGCGCATGCTCATCATCCGGGCATGCGATCGCGCCACGGCACGGGGGCGGTCGCTGCGGGCGGTGGTGCTGCGCGCACGCACATGGGATGGCGGCTCATGGACCGACACGGTGGCCCTGCGCGAGGCCACCGCCGACCCCGCGCGCATCGGGGTCGCGTGCATCCCGCGCCTCGCGCGCATCGGGGCCCCGGTGACGCGCCTGGCCATCGAGGCCGACGCCGGCGGACCCCCGGGGGCCGGGCAGATGTCGCTGGCGGAGCGGCCGGCGGATGAGCGCAGGCGCCGTGCAGCCGCCGCGCTCGACCAGGTGCGTGCCGCAGAGGGCGATGCGCAGGTGATGCGGCTCGTGGAGGTGGAACCGTGGAGCAGGCTTCCGGAGCGCCGGTGGGCACTCGGGCCCTACGAGGCCTAGCCGCGCCACGGCCCGCGCGGGTCGTGGCATCACCCGGGGGGGCGCCGCATGCGGTGATCACCGGCGACCGGCGCCGGCTGGTGGTGACGGTGCGCGATTCCTGGCGGGTGCAGGACCGCTGGTGGACCGACCAGCCGGTGGACCGCACGTACTTCGACGTGGTGCTCGAGCCCGGGCGCCCCGCGCTGATCTACCGCGAGGCGCCCGATCGCTGGTTCATGCATGCCTAGCCCGCCCTATGTCGAACTGCACGCCCACTCGGCGTTCAGCTTCCTCGACGGCGCATCGATGCCGGATGAGCTTGCCGCGCGCGCCGCGGAACTGGGGCACGGCGCGCTGGCGCTCACCGACCACGACGGCCTGTCGGGATCCCTGGAGTTCGCGCACGCCGCCGCAGCGGCAGGAGTGCGGCCGATCACCGGCGCGGAGGTGACTGTGCGCACCGGGACCCCGGGGACTGCCCCCGGGCACGCACATGTCACGTTGCTCGCGATGAACGCGCGGGGGTACGCGAACCTGTGCCGCCTCATCACCATCGCGCATGCGCATACCCGCGACTCCGCCGACCGCCGTGCAGCACCGCCCGCTCTGCCGCTCGAGATGCTCGCCCTGCACAACGAGGGGCTCGCCTGCCTGTCGGGGTGCGCGCGCCATGGCCTGGTGCCACGGATGATCGACGGCGGGCGGCGGGCGGATGCCGAGCATGCCCTGAGGTGGCTCGTGGGCGCATTCGGTCGCGACCGCACCTGGGTGGAGGTGCAGCGCCCGGGGCTGCGCGGCGACCGCGCGCGGGCACGGGCGCTCGAGCAGCTGGCCGGGCATGTGGGGGTTCCCGTGGTGGCCACGGGCGATGTGCACGCGCACTCGCCCCGCCGGGCATTCCTGCAGGACGCCCTGGTGGCCATGCGCCACGGCCTCAGCCTCGACGCATCGGAGGAGGTACGGCGCGGCAACCGGCAGGCGGTACTGCGCCCGCCCGCCGAGATGGCCGCGCGGCTTCGCGACCACCCGGACGCCGTGGCGGAGACCCTGCGCCTCGCGGAGAGGCTGGAGTTCGACCTCACGCGCGATCTTGGATACCGGTTCCCGGACTTCGCATCCGGGCACCCCGGGGAGGACGCCGATGCCGCCCTGGCGCGCATCTGCACCGACGAGGCACGCAGGCGCTACCCCGATGGCCGCGGGCGGCATGAGGCCCTCGCACGCCTGGATGAGGAGCTCGGACTCATCCGCTACCACGGACTCTCGGGGTTCTTCCTGCTGCACCGCGACATCCTCGAGATCGCACGTGAGGTGGCATTGGAGGTGCGCCCCGAGGGATCGGCCCGGCGGGCGCTCCCCCCCGGGCGCGGGCGCGGGTCATCGGTGGGCTCGATCGTCTGCTATCTCACCGGCCTGTCGCACATCGATCCGGTGGCAAGCGGTCTCTTCCTCGGCCGGTTCCTGAACCGCGACATCCGGTCGGTTCCCGATATCGACCTGGACTTCCCGCGCGATGTCCGCGCGCGGCTGATCGAGGAGATCGTCCGCCGCTACGGGCCCGGGCATGCCGCCCTGGTGGCGGCCTTCCCCACCTTCCGCGCGCGCATGGCCATCCGTGGCATCGGCGCGGCACTCGCACTGCCGCCCGCCGACATCGAACGCCTCGCGCGGCTCTCGGACGGCTGGTCGTCGGCCGATGCGGTGGAGGAGGAGATCCGCCGCATGCCCGGGGGCGCGGATCGCCTGCGCTCGCGCCGCTGGCGGGCCCTCGCCATGCTGGCGAAGGAGGCCGCGGGCCTTCCCCGCCACCTCTCGCAGCACCCGGGCGGGATGATCGTGAGCGCCGCCCCCCTGGTGGAACTGGTGCCCGTGGTGCCCGCGGCGTTCCCCGGCCGCCAGATCTGCCAGTGGGACAAGGACTCCTGCGCCGACGCCGGGTTCGTGAAGATCGACCTGCTGGGGCTGGGAATGCTCTCGGCCGTGGAGGACTGCCTGGACCTCATCGCCACCGGGCACGGCCGCGCCCCCGACATCTCGCGCATCGGGTTCGACGACCCCGCGGTGTACGCCGAGATCCAGGACGCCGACACCGTGGGCGTGTTCCAGATCGAGAGCCGCGCCCAGATGCAGAGCCTGCTGCAGACACGGCCCGAGAACCTGGATGACCTCACCGTGCAGGTGGCGCTCATCCGCCCCGGCCCCGTGAGCGGCGGCGCCGTGCACCCCTACGTGCGCCACCGCCGCGCCCGGCGCCGCGACCCCGCCTTCCGCCCGCCGTACGACCACCCGCTGCTGGAGCCGGTGCTGGAGGAGACCCTGGGGGTGGTGGTGTTCCAGGAGCAGGTACTGGAGGTGGCGATGGCGCTCGCGGGCTTCAGCGCCGGCGAGGCCGAGGACCTGCGACGCGCCATGAGCCGCAAGCGCAGCCGCGACGCCATGCTGCGCATGTGGCAGCGGTTCCTGCAGGGGGCACGCGAGCGGGGGGTGCCCGATGAGGTCACCCGCACGGTGTTCACCAAGCTCATCGGGTTCTCCAACTTCGGGTTCCCCAAGGCCCACTCGGCGGCCTTCGCCGTGCTGGCCTACCAGAGCGCATGGCTGCGCCGTCATCACCCCGCCGAGTTCCTGGCGGCGCTCATCAACGCCCAGCCGATGGGCTTCTACCCACCGGCGAGCCTGGTGCGCGATGCCGGCAGGCGGGGCGTGCGCACGCTGCGCACATGCATCCGCGGCTCGGAGGTGGCCTGCACGGTGGAGGATGGCGCGGTGCGGCTGGGGCTCGGGATGGTGCGCGGCCTGGGCGCAGATGATGCCGGGCGCGTCGTGGCCGAACGCGCATCCGGCGGCCACTTCACCGGCCTCGCCGACCTCATGGCCCGCACGTCCATCCGCCCCGAGCAGGCCGCCATGCTGGCGCGGGCGGGTGCCCTCGATGCCTTCGGCGTTCCCGAGCGGGAGATCCTGTGGCAGGCCGCCACCATCGCCCGCCCCCGCCGCGTGGCGGGCGGGGCCGGCGAGCAACTGCCCCTCCCCATCGATCCCGCCGATGCACCCGACCTCCCCGCACCCGACCGCATCGACCGGGTCATCGCCGAGTACGACGCCACCGGCGTGAGCACCGGATGGCACCTGATGACCCTCGTGCGCCCTGCCCTGCCCGCGGGCACGCTCACCGCCGAGGCCCTGAAGCAGGCACGGCATGGCACCACCGTGACCGTGGCGGGAATGGTGGTGGCCCGCCAGCGCCCCGCCACCGCAGGCGGCATCGTGTTCCTGCTGCTGGAGGACGAGACCGGACCCATCAACGTGATCGTGCGCCCCGCCCTCTACGAGAGCCATCGCGCCGTTGTGCGCGCCGACCCCCTACTGGTGGTGAGCGGCCGCCTGGAGCGCCGCGAGCGGGTGATCAACGTGCTGGCCCGCGACATCCGCCCCGCCGCGCTGCCGGCGCGCGACCCGCTGCCGCTGGAGAACCCCGATGCCGCACGCGTGCGCCACGTGGTGCCGGCCGCCCAGGACTTCGCGCGCGGGCGCCGCTGACCCCGGCGCCGCTCCCCCGTGGTCCGCTTACGTGCCTGGCACCCGGGGGTTCACGGCGAGAGATGTCACCAGTTGCTGCACGCAGGTCCGGGCGATGGCCGTGGCCTGCTCCACCCGCTCGGGGCGCCGGCCCGTCAGGTGCGCCAGGTCGATCGGCGCGCCGAACGCGACCCGCACCGGCCCGCGGCCGATCGGCAGCCCCCGGCGCATCACGCGGTGACTGCCCCAGATGGCGGCGGGCACCACATCGATACCCGGGGTGAGCGCCAGCCACCCCACGCCCTCGGCGAAGGGCTGCACGCGGGCCGAATACCCCGGAACCCCCTCCGGGTAGATCACCACGATGCCGCCCGCCGCCAGCACCCTGCGGCAGTGGCGCAGCGCGGCCATCTCGGTGCCGTCGGTGCGCACGGGTTCCAGCCCCAGGCGCAGGAGCAGTTCTCGGGCAAGCGGTGAGCCCTCGTGATGGCGTGCGGTCACCAGGTGGATGACCATCCGGGACGGCGGCAGCGCCGCGCCCACGAACATACCGTCGATGTCGGCGAGGTGGTTGCACACCACCAGGCACCCGCGCCCCGGGGTGATGGTTCTGCGCCCGGCCACCTCGTAGCCATTCAGCGCCTTCGCCCACCCCACCACCAGCGCGCGGCCGACGCGGTAGAGCGGCGGCCACACCTCGGCGTGCCGCGCCCGCACGCTCATGTCAGGCCAGCGACTCCACGACCATCGCCACGCCCTGCCCGCCGCCCACGCACAGCGCGGCGACGCCGATACGGGCCTCGCGGTGGGCCATCTCGTGCAGGAGCGTCACCAGGATCCGCGCGCCCGAGGCGCCGACCGGATGCCCGAGGGCGATCGCCCCGCCGTTCACGTTCAGAACCTCGCGGCCGATGCCGAGTTCGCGCTGCACCGCCACGGCCTGTGCCGCGAACGCCTCGTTCACCTCGAACAGCTCCACCCGCTCGATCGGCAGCCCCGCACGATCAAGTGCCCTGCGGATGGCCTCGACCGGCGCGAACCCCATGATCTCCGGCGAGATGCCCGTCCACGCGTACCCGAGGATCCGCGCCATGGGCGCCACCCCCAGGCCCGCGGCGGCCTCCTCCGCCATCACCACCATCGCGGCCGCGCCGTCGTTGATGCCCGATGCGTTGCCCGCGGTGACCGTGCCACCCTCCCGGAACGCCGGGCGAAGCGCCGCCAGC
>JAUROO010000152.1 GCA_030829765.1 Miltoncostaeales bacterium
CGCACGAACCCTCCCCCGTATGCGGTCTCCACCGGCGTGATGCCGCGCAGGGCGTCGAGCACGCTCTGCCCCGGCGTGACGCGGGCATCGCGCAGCACCTCGGCACCGTGGTCGGCCGTCACCACCACCTGCGCCGCAGGTGCCCCGTCCTCCGGGGAGGCCGCGTCGGAGCGCCGCTCGCATCCCGCCACCGCCACCGCGCCCAGCATCACGGCGCATGCCGCGAGGCCGGCCGCGAGGCGCCTACTCATAGTGCAGCGCGTCCAGGGGGTCGAGCCGGGCCGCGCGCCGGGCGGGCAGCACCGCGGCCAGCACGCCGGCCACCACGGCGACCACCAGGAAGATCACCAGCTGCGTCCACGGGATCCGGAACACGATGCCCTCATCGCGCAATCCGAGCGAGAACACCCACGCCAGCACCACGCCCAGGATGATGCCGATCACCCCGCCGATGCCCGAGGTGATCACGCTCTCGTACCGCACCATCCGCCGCAGTTGCGAGCGCGTGAGGCCGATCGCCCGGAGCATGCCGATCTCACGCGTGCGCTCGGTGATCGACAGCACGAGCGTGTTGACGATGCCGAAGAGCGAAATGACCACGCTCATCGCCAGCAGCACGTACAGCAGGTAGAGGATGGAATCCACGCGGCTGCTGATCTCGTCGCGGTACTCGGCGTTGGTGCGCACCTCGGCCGCGGGGAACGGCGCAAGGGCCTTTGCCACCTCATCCTTCACCGCCACCGGGTCGGCACCCGGGTCCACCGTGGCCAGCACGAAGATCGGATCGCGCGCCGTGAACAGGCGGCCGAAGCCGTCGCGCGAGGCGATCACCCCGCCCTCGAACAGGATGCGATCACGGAACACCCCGGCCACGCGGTAGGTGTCCTCCGCACCGGACGATGCGCGCAGCACCACCGGGTCGCCCACGCCAACCGCCGCGGAGTCGGCGAAGTCCTGCTCCACCACCACCTGGCCGGGGCCGAGGCCGCGCAGGTCGGCCTCCGAGCCATCCACCCACTCGAACGACAGTCCGCGGGCCGCGGCTGCCGGATCCACGCCGAACACGGTCGTGCGTCCGGCGCCGTTCGATCGCGCCTCGTCCGTGAGCACGGCCACAACGTCCGCCACGCCCGGCGTGGCCCGCACCGCGGCGGCGCTGGCCGCGGGGATCGGCTGGAAGCTCTTGCCCGAGATGATCAGATCGCCGCGCAGGGTGTCGTCGATCGCGCCGGTCACGGAGGCCTTGAGCCCCTGTGCGAACACTGCCACGAACGACACCAGGCCGATGCCGATCATCAGCGCCGCCGCCGTCGCCGCGGTGCGCGAGGGGTTGCGCGTGGCGTTCTGGCGGGCCAGCGACCCCGACGCGCCGGGCGTGCGCTCCAGGGGCCAGCCGATGAGCCGTGAGAGACCCGGCACCAGGTACCGCAGCAGGCCACCGATCGCCAGGAACACCAGCAGCGCACCGAGCGCCATCACCAGCAGGCGCCGGGTCGCGCCGCCATCGCTCTGCAGGCCCACCACGATCAGCACGATGCCGCCCGCGGCGAGCAGCCCCGCGAGCAGGGGCGTGAACCGCGACAGGCGGCCGCGCGGGATCTCCGCGCCCTCGCGCAGCGCCGCAACGGGTGGCACCCGACTCGCGCGCACGGCCGGGATCAGGGCCGCCACCACGCTCACCAGCACGCCCACCAGCAGGGCCGTCAGCACGATGCCGAGCGAGATCTGCGCGCCGGCCACGGGTATCCCGCCGGGCAGCAGGGTGTCGAACACCCACACCAGCAGGGCCGCGAACCCATAGCCGGCAAAGAGGCCCACCACGCCCGCCACCAGGCCGATCACCAGGGCCTCGCCCACCACCGACGCCATCACCTGGCGACGGCTGGCACCGATGGTGCGCAGCAGGCCCAGCTCACGCAGGCGCTGCGCCACGGTAATCGAGAAGGTGTTGAAGATGATGAACGCGCCCACGAACAGGGCGATCACGCCGAATGCCAGGAGCGCCGGGCGCAGGAACGTGTTGATGGCCTCGGTGGTCTGCTGCGCCTGGTCGGCGGCATCCTGCTGCCCGGTGCGCACCTCCACATTGGATGGCAGGGCCGCGGCGATGCGCCGTGCCAGTGCCTGGGGGGTCACCCCGGGCTGGGCCGCGACGGCGATGGAGTTGACCCGCCCCTCCAGGTCGAACCAGCGCTGGACGTCATCCTTCGTGGCGATGACGATGGTCGTGCCGCCGATGGACGACACGTTGGCGAAGGTGACGGTTCCCGTGAGGGTCACCTGCTTCACGCCGTCACGCGTGGCGATGCCCAGGCGGTCGCCCAGGTCGAGCCCCTCGTTCGCCGCGAGGGCCTCGTTCACGGCCACCTCGCCATTTCGCGCCGGGTACGCACCGCTGGCGAGATCGGTGGAGCGGAATGGGTCGGGCGTGAGGGAGAACACGAACGACGGTGCGCCGGTGGACTGCACGTACTCGCCGTTCACCACCGGGGACCCCAGGGCGGCGAGCTCGGGGGCCGCGGCGCGCACGCCCTCCACCCCGCGCACCTGCGCCACCATCGATTCCGGCAGGGTGGGAACGTTCGACAGGCCGCCCTCGAAGTCGGTGCGGGGCGACACACGCACGTCCACGCCGGAGTTGGCGGCCTGGAAGATCTCGTCGAACGCCCGGGTGATCTGGCTGGTCAGCACCAGGGTTCCGGTCACCATGGCCACGCCGAGCAGGATGGCGATGGCCGTGAGTGCGGCGCGCAGCTTGCGCTGGCGCAGTCCGGCGAGGACGAGGCGGATCACGCCGGGTCGAGCGTGCGCACGGCGTCGTAGATCTCATCCGCGCCCATGCCCGAGCGATCGAGCACCACGCGGCCGTCCGACAGCAGCACCACGCGATCGGCGATCGTGGCGGCGCGCGGGTCATGGGTGACCATCACCACGGTGCGGCCCCGCTCATCCACAGCCCGCCGCAGGAGATCCAGGATCTCCTGGCCGCTGGCCGAGTCGAGGTTGCCGGTGGGCTCATCCGCGAAGATCACCGTGGGCTCGGCAACCAGCGCGCGGGCGATCGCCACGCGCTGCTGCTGGCCGCCCGAGAGTTCCGACGGCCGGTGCGCTGCGCGGTCTGCCAGGCCCACCTCACCCAGCATGGCGTCCACCCGCGCATCGGAGTCGCGCGTGCCCGCGATGCGCAGGGGCAGCGCCACGTTCTCGCGCGCGGTCAGCATGGGCAGCAGGTTGAACGACTGGAACACGAAGCCGATCGCGGACCGGCGCAGCACGGTGAGATCGCGGTCGGACAGGCCGGAGAGGGGCGTGCCATCGATCACCACCGACCCCGCGGTGGGGCGGTCGAGCCCGGCAAGGCAGTGGAGCAGCGTGGACTTGCCCGAGCCCGACGGGCCCATGACGGCCGCGAACTGCCCGCGCGGGAAGGCGATGGAGACGTCGGCCAGGGCGTCGATCGCGGCCTCGCCGTCGCCGTAGCGCCGCCCGAGCCCTTCCGCCCTCACTGCCGCGTCCCGTGAATCCGATTGCATGCGCACCCCCGTGTCGTGCGGGCACGCTAGCGCGTGACCGGGCGCCGGGTTTGGGCGATGGTCATTGCCGATACAGCCCCCATGGCGCTAGCGTGGGAGGTCGCGATGGAGAACCGCCCTCCCCATATCGAGATGTGCCCTGCCGTGCCGGGCCGCAGCGACCCCCGCGGGTCGGCGCTGAGCACCCGTGGCATCCAGCGCGTGCTGGGAGGGAACCCCGTGTTGCGCGGCATCGACCTTGACGTGCCGGCCGGCACGGTGCTGGCCCTCCTGGGCCCGTCCGGGTGCGGCAAGACCACGCTGCTCCGCTGCATCGCCGGGCTCGACCGCCCGGACGCCGGGATGATCGCGGTGGACGACTTCACGGTGTCCGGACCGGACTGCTTCGTGCCGGCCGAGAAGCGCCGCATCGGCATGGTGTTCCAGGAGCCTGCGCTGTTCCCCAACCGCACGGTCGGGGGAAACGTGGGCTACGGGCTCCCCCGCGCCGAGCGCGGAGGTCCCAAGGTGGAGCGGGCACTCGCGTTGGTCGGCCTGAGCGGATCCGCGGACCGCATGCCCGCCACGCTTTCCGGCGGGCAGCAGCAGCGCGTGTCGCTGGCGCGCGCACTGGCGGCCGAGCCCTCCCTCATCCTGCTCGACGAGCCCTTCTCGGCCCTCGACGCACCGCTGCGCGCCGAGTTGCGCGGCGAGGTGCGACGCCTGCTGGCGGCGGCCGGGGCCACTGCGGTGTTCGTGACGCACGACCAGGAGGAGGCATTCCTCATCGGAGACCAGGTGGCGCTGATGCTGGAGGGCCGTATCGCCCAGCTGGGCACCCCGGCGGACCTCTATGAGCGACCCGCCAGCCGCGCGGTGGCCACCTTCGTGGGCGATGCCAACCTGCTTCCGGCCGAGGCCGTGGGTGATGTGGCGCACACCCCCGTCGGTGACGTGCCATTGGCCCGACCCGCCCACGGTGCGGTGGAGGTGGTGATACGCCCCGAGTGCATCGCCGCCTGCCGCGGACAGGACGCCGTGGTGGAGCGCATTGAGTACTACGGACACGACGCCGTCATCGTCACGAGCAGCCGCGGCTGCCCGGTGCGATGTCGCGTGATGGGTCGCCCGCCATACGACACGGGCGACCGCATTGGCCTGGAGTACGTCGGCGAGCCCAGCGTGGCGTTCTCGGCCTAGGGGTTTTGTCTAATCTTCATGACTTATAGAGTTCCGCGGCCTCCAGCCGCGACTCCATGAGGAGAACATTCGTGACCAGCCGTCCCCGCGCCATCATCGGCGCATCCATCGCCACGCTCGCCTCGGTGCTCGTGCTGTCCGCCTGCGGCACCTCATCCGACACGACGGCCTCATCCGCCACCGCGGGTGACGGCGGCGCGCTCACCGTCTACTCGGGTCGCGAGGAGAAGTACATGGAGCCGGTGTTCGACGCGTACGAGAAGCAGTCGGGCACCACCCTCGACGTGCGCTACGGCGACTCGGCCGACCTGGCGCTGCTGGTGGATGAGGAGGGCGACAAGGGCCGGGCTGATGTGTTCATCGCGCAGAGCCCCATCTCGCAGTCCTACCTGGACCAGAAGGACCTGCTCTCCCCGCTGCCGCAGGCGGTGCTCGACCAAGTGCCCGCCCGCCTGCGGGCTGCCGACGGGGACTGGGTGGGGATCGCCGGACGCCAGCGCGTGCTCATCTACAACACCGACCTCGTGAAGGAGTCCGACCTGCCCGGATCGGTCCTCGACCTCACGGGAGACGCCTATCGCGGGAAGGTGGCAGTGGCCCCGTCGAACGCCTCCTTTCAGGACTTCGTCGCCGCCCTCAACCAGATCGAGGGCAAGGAGAAGGCCGACGCATGGCTGAAGGGCCTGGCGGCCAACGGCGCCAAGGCCTACGCGAAGAACAGCGCGATCGCCGAGGCCGTGGCCCGGGGGGAGATTCCCATGGGCCTGGTGAACCACTACTACGTGTTGGAGATCCTCGAGGACGATCCGAACGCCCCGATCGCGGCGTACCGGTTCCCCGGCACCGATGCCGGCAGCCTGTTCCTGGTGGCGACGGCCTCGGTGCCGAAGGCCAGCCCCGACAAGGCGCAGGCCGACGACCTGGTGAAGTTCCTGGTATCCGGCATGGGCCAGAAGATGATCATCGCCGGCGAGGGCGAGTACCCCACCGCAACCGGCGTGTCGGCACCCGGCAGGGCGCCGGCCCTCACCGAAGGCGACTACCCGGCCTACGACCTGACCGGTCAGACCGATCTGCGCGCGGTGGCCGAGCAGATCCGGGAGAGCGGCCTCGCGAACTGATCGGGTGATCGGGCGCGGGTGGGGGGCCACCGCGCTGGCGGTGGCCCTCACCGTGCCGTTCGCCCTGCCCTTCGCATACCTGCTCGTCCGCAATGCGCAGGACCTGGGCGGGCTGTGGGATGCGGTATCCGACGACCGACTGGTGGGGCCTCTCCTGCGCAGCCTCGGCCTCGGCATCGCGGTGTCGGCCGCCGCCGCGGCGCTCGGCACCGGAGCCGCGTGGCTGGTGGCCCGCACGGAGGTGCGCGGGCGTCGCATATGGGCACTGCTGCTGTGCCTGCCGCTGGTGATCCCGTCGTTCGTGGGCGCGGTGGCGCTGATCGCCGCCTTCTCGCCGGGCGGACTGGTGGAGGACGCCCTGGGCATCTCGTGGCTTCCCGAGCTCAACGGCTTCCTCGGCGCGTTCATCGTGCTGACGCTGCTCACCTACCCCTACGTGTTCCTGCCGGTGATGGCCCGGCTGCGCACGCTGTCACCGGCCCTGGAGGAATCGGCGCGACTCCTGGGGCGGCGCCCGGCATCGGTGTTCATGACCGTGGTGGTGCCGCAGGCCCGGGCGGCCATTGCCGCGGGCGCACTGCTGGTGTTCCTCTACGTCATCAGCGACTTCGGGGCGGTGCAGTTGCTGCGCTACGACACCCTGACGCGCGCCATCTACGCCGACCGGCTGCTCGACCCCATCACCTCGATGGCCCTCAGCCTGGTGCTCGGCCTGTTGGCAGTGACCGTCGTGGCGCTCGAGCGGCGGTCGTCGCGCGTGGGCCTGCGCGACCAGGCACGGGCAGGCTCACCCCTGATGCTGCCGCTGGGACGGGCCGCAGTGGCCGCCTACGGATTCCTCGCGCTGGTGATCGGATTCGCCCTCGTGGCGCCCATCGCCGTCCTGGGCTACTGGGCCATCCGGGGGTTCGTGCGCGGGTCGACGGACAGCGCGTCGGTCATCTCCGACCCGGGCCTCATCACCGGGCCACTGCTGAGCACGGTCGGCGTGAGCGTGGTGGCGGCGCTGGTCACCATCGTCATGATCCTGCCGATCGCCTTCCGCAGCGTGCGGCGTGCGGGGCGGCTGGGCGAGGTGCTGGCGGGCACCGTGGTGGGCGGATTCGCCCTCCCCGGGCTGGTGACGGCCCTGGCATTCGTGTTCTTCACGCTGTCCACGCCCGGCCCCCTCGGCGCGCTTTACCAGACGCTCCCGCTCCTGGTACTGGCGTACGTGGTGCACCACGGGGCGCTCGCGCTGGGCGCCGCGCAGTCCGCCGTGGCCGGTGTGCCACAGCGACTCGACGACGCCGCGCGCATCATGGGCAGGAGCCGCCTGCGCCGGTTCGCCGGCGTCGAGATGCCGTTGATGCTGCCGGGGCTGGCCGCCGGCGCCGGGCTGGTGCTGCTGTCCACGGCCAAGGAACTGCCCGCCACCCTGCTGCTCGCGCCGCCCGGGTTCTCCACCCTGGCCACGAAGGTGTGGCAGGCAGCGGAACTCGCGGCCTTCGAGGAGGCCGCGGTGTTCGCGCTGGTCCTCGTGGCCATCTCGGGCGTGCTCACGTGGTTCCTCGTGGTGCGCCCCGCCCTGCGATCGTGGTCCGACCGCCCCCACCCGGGCGCCGCACCCACGCAGGGTGAATCACCCACCGGCAGCCGCAGCCCGGAACCCACAACGCCCTAGGGGCGCGGGCTCAGTCGAAGTAGGTGTCCTCCGCCGTCCATGGCGGGGCGCAGGTGACGACCATGCGCATGTCACCCGCACCGGTGTTGGTGATCTGGTGCCACGCGCCGACCGGGATGAGGATTGCATCGCCGGCCGTGACGGACCGCTCCTCGCCGTCGATCTCCATGAGCGCCTGCCCCTCCACGAGGTAGTACATCTCCTCCGACACCTTGTGGTGATGCCGGTCGGTGCGGCCGCCCGGGGGCAGGGTGGCCTCGGCCAGGCTGTGGTTCGCCACCGGCGCCACCGACAGGTCGAGCAGCGAACGGATGGTGCTGCCATCGGTGGTGGTGAACGGCGCGGCATCGCCGTACGCGCGGACCTCCATCAGTGGAACGCCCGCGACAGCTTCTTGCGGTACTCCGGCACCACCGGGTGGCTGTCACCGAGGGTGCGGAACTGCCCGATGAGCATCTTCCGCAGGTCGTTCTTCAGCGCCGGGTCACCGGTGGTGGAGGCCGCATCCACCAGGCTGGAGAACGCCTGCTGCCAGTCCTGGCGCTCCAGCGCGGCCAGGCCCGCCTGAACATCCGGCACGTCACTGCCCATCAGCCGGATACGGGCGATCAGGCCGGCCGCGATGGGATCGTGCTCGGCGGGCTTCAGCACCTCGCGTGCCTCCTCCAGGTCACCGCGGTCGATCAGCATGTGCCCCAGGGCGATCCGGGCATCCGTGCGCCCGGCGTCGCGCGTGATGGCCTCGCGCAGGCTGTCCTCGTCGCCCTCGGCCACCAACAGGTCGACCTTGCTCGGCACCAGGCGATCGAGGAAGGACTCCATCTGATCCGGGCCCACGAGGCCCACGAACTCCTCCACCACCTGCCCATCGCGGAACGCCTTGACCGCCGGGATGCTCATCACCTGGAACTGCTGCGCCAGCCCGGGGTTGGCGTCGATATCCACCTTCGCCAGCACCACGTCCGGCTCGCGGCGCCCCACGGCGTCTTCGATCAGCGGCCCCAGTTGGCGGCACGGGCCGCACCACCCGGCCCAGAAGTCCACGACCACCGGAACCTGATGGGAGCGGCCGATCACATCGGCCTGGAATGTGCTCTCGGAGACGTCCATGGAATCCCTCCCTAGATCGGGGCCTCGGTGAAGCGCGCGGGGCCCGGAAGCGGAACCCTGCGGGTGGTGGCGAGATCGGAACCGGCCAGGTCGATCACGTACGGACGCGGGTCACCATGCACGCGGTAGCCATAGCGGCGGTCGGAGAGGTTCGCGACGGTCACCCAATCGGTGATCTCATCGACCTGGCGGCCGTCGGGACCTTGCTCGGTGATGATTCCTGCCGGGATGTCGAATGCATTCAGGACATGAAGGCATGTGGCCTCCGCCGCTGCCCCATCCGCAGCCTGGTCCGTCAGTTCCACCATCGCGACGGCGCGCACGAAGCGCGACGGCGGCGTGTAGTCACCGGGCAGGCCGCGAAGACCGCCGCCCTGCCCCAGCGGCACGAGCGTGCGGCCATCCACGTCATCGCGGGGGTTCGCCGCGGCGAGTCCGACGTAGTTGCGCAGGTTGGTCAGGTGCCAGTCGAGGTACGGCGGGTTGGTGCCGACGCCCACCGGGTTGTCGACGATGCTCATCCCCTCGGGGCGGAACTCGATCGCCAGCGAGGCATGGGCATCGTGCACCAGGAAGTGCAGCGGCGGCGGGAACCCGGTACCGGGATCGACGCCGATCACGTTCATCGTCGCGGCAGCCCGCCGGACCTCGTCCACGGTTGCGCAGGTGCCGAGCAGGTAGGCGATGACGTCCATCTCGGAGATGTCGGTGCCGTCGCCGACCGGGTCGGCGTAGTGGCAGAAGCCATCCATGTACAGGGCGTGCGCGCTCACGCCGGCGGTGTTCATGCCGTCCGCCAGCAGCCCGTCGGAGAAGGCGCCGATGCCCACCACTGCATGGGCGGGCGTCCAGGACATGCCCCCCGATGGCCCATGCGCCGTGCGCGGCTGCCCCGGGGCGATGACCTGCAGATCCCAGGGGATCAGGTCCGGGAACTCCATAGTGCGCCCGACCACCACGGTGCCGTCTGCCGCCGGCCGCATCTTCAGGTTGGTGCACATGGTGTGATCCTAGAGGCGCGCCGGGGATTCCCGCAGGAGGGCACGTCGCGAACCGGCATGGCCATTTGCGGGGGCCGCAAATGGCGATTCCCGGCTCCGGTTGCCCTCCTGCGGGAATCCCCGGCGCGCCTCTAGGATCACACCATGTGCACCAACCTGAAGATGCGGCCGGCGGCAGACGGCACCGTGGTGGTCGGGC
>JAUROO010000153.1 GCA_030829765.1 Miltoncostaeales bacterium
GAGCGCCAAGGCGACGCCCAAGGACGCTGCCACCACCAATGAACCCTTCATGACTCCAGAGTACGAAGTCGATGTCTGCCCAGGGTCCACGGAAGGTGAAGTCCAGGTAAGGACTTGCCGGACCTATTCACCCGTGGCGTAGAGCGCACGCTTGGGACACGCGCGTACGGCCCGGCGAGCAGGCGTCACCTGGTCCTGCGGGATGTCGCCGGCGTCCACGATCGGATAGCCCCACGGATCCAGCGCGATCACATCAGGCGCCTGATGCGCACACATCCCCAAGCCATCGCAGGCCACGGGATCAACAGCGAGTTTCATCGTCCGAGCACCTCCTGTCCGTGGACGTCCTGCCCGAAGACCTCCATCGCCGACAGCACCATGCGGGTGGCGCCATCGGGATGTCGACAGGCGCCACGGCCCGCGATGAGATCCGTGAGGGACGCAATGTCTCGGCCTCGCGGGCCACTCACACGGCTCCGCTCACGGGCGTGCGCGCCACCCTGGGCGATAGCCGAGACGGCCTCGGCGAGCGCGGGCAGTCCGAAGACGCAAGGACCGCACTGGCGTGCGGATTCCGCTGCGAGTCGGTCAGCAATCGCAGCAGCCTCCACCAACCCGTCGCGGCCGGCGGGGAGGAGGTGCACGATGCCCGCGCCCAGTGTGAGCCCCCGGGCGCGCAGCACATCCGCATCGATCGGCAGGTCCGCAGCGTCGCGCCAGGACGCCCAGATTCCACCCATCCCACCGAGGAGCACCGCCGTGGGTGGCATCGCCCCCGCGGCAGCGACCACCTCACGGAAGGTCTGTTCGCGCGTCACCTCCATGACTGTGCGTCGCGTGAAGTGCAGGGGTGCGGACGACTCCGCGACGGTCACGAGCGACGTGGCTGTCGGGTCATGGCCCAGCGCGATCAACCCGAGGCGCGCGTGTGTCTCAGCGTTGTGCACGAGAACAGCGGGACCTTCACCCCAGGGCCGTGCCCGATCACGGCTGTGGCGGGGCAGCGCCGGTCCACCGCGCACGGCGCTGATGACCGCTGACGCTTCACCACCGACATAGCCCTCCGGCGCAAGCAGGAGCCGCACCGGCACGGGAATCTCACCGCGACGCTCCCGAACCGCATCAACAAGTCGTGAACGCGTCGCGGTGGAAGACTCGTGGACCCACAGCACGATCTCAGCGGCGCCGATCGCCTCCGCCACCGCGATGGCACCATCGAGGACGAGATGCGGTCGCAGTTGGAGGAGAGCCGCATCCTTGGCGCTGCCGAGTTCACCCTCCGCCCCGTTGACGACGACCGTACCCCCCGGGCCGGCCTCCATCGCCGCGGTCAACTTCCACGTGGCGGGAATGTGCGCACCCCCGCGACCGGTGAGTTCACTGGTGTTGACGGCCTCCGCGAAGGCAGCGGGCGACAGCAGAGGTATGCCACGTTGAACTCGGTGGATGCGCAGTCCCTCTGCCTCGGCCCCCAGCGGTACCTCGCTGTGCGACCCGGCGTACACCAGGGGCGCGTTGAAGATCCGCTGGACGCCGAAGAGCGCACTGCTGGTGTTCAGGGATTCAAGGTCGTACGTCGTCACGAGATGACCTCCTCACGGGGCATGCGTTCCTCGGCGAGGTCCACTGCCTCCTCCTCGACCGAGGGCGCGATGATGCGTCGCACGACGAGGACGAGCACCAACACTCCGGTCACGGCGTACATCCACAGCCAGGATCCGGTGTCGGATCCGGCGAGGATTCCGTGCAACCACGCAAGCACCCATCCGGCCGCGGCGAGTCGATGCAGCGGTAGCCACACACGACCCAGGCCTCGCCCGGCGAGCCCTGCGGTGGCCCCCGAGATCACGCCCGACCACAGCGCCAACAGGCCGAGGGTGACCGGCAGCGGTCGATATTCGGCTCCGAAGGGCAGCAGGGCGCCCGCCCAGCCGACCTGGGCCCAGGGATCAAGGGCAAGCACGACAACGTGCAGCACGGTGAAGATCAGTGCGAATAGTGCGAGCACGATGTGCAATCGCAGGCGCTGGGCAACGCCAAGCAGGCGGACAGCGGCGCGCGGGGGTCGCGCGAGCAGCAGACCCATCACCGTCACGGCTGTCAGCAGGATGTACGACACGAATCCCGAAGCGCGAGCGAGGACCCACATCCCCATGTCAGCACCGGAAGAGATAGACCACGCGTATCCGAGAAGCGCTCCGGTCAGTCCGGCCGCCAACCCCACACCCGCTCCGATCGCGACTCCGCGCCCAAGGGTGGGTGAGTTCACATCGGTGTTCATCCCCGTGCCTCCCACATGATTCGTGCTTGCATGGCCTCACTGTGTTGGGCGACGCCGTGGGCATCCACCCAGTAGGCCGCGAGTTGTTCGCGCTCCACGACCTCGCGGATTCGGTCAACACCGGCGAGGAAGCAGACCTTGGTCCACACCTCCGACCACGCCGGGTCTTCGCCGATGACGGTGACGGCGAGCAGACCCGATTCGGCTGGCTCTCCGGTCGCGGGATCAATCAGGTGATGCACGTCGCGTTCCCCCGCACGCCAACGACGCAGCCGTATCGACGACGTTGCCGCAGCGGCGTTCGAGACGTTGAGAACGGCGATCGGATCGGTTCCGCCCCGTGGATCCTCCACGGCCGCGCGCCAGCACCGCGGTTCCCCGGCCGCTCGGACCGGGCCATCGCCGTACGTCGCCAGGTCACCTCCGGCCTCCACGAGCGCGGCGGAGCCGACTCCGGCGAGTTCAGCGATCCCTCGCCGCACGGCGTAGCCCTTGCCGATGCCCCCGAGGTCGATCGGTTCGGCCCCGATCCGTACGCGCGAGTGCACCGCGTCGATCTCCGGAGACCACGGCCCCATCGGCGCGGTCACGGTGGCCCCAGCCTCTGTGGTGACGGCACCTCCGGAGAAGTTCAACGACCGGTCGTATCCCAGGCCCGCGAGTGTCTTGAGGACGCGCGGATCGAAGGCGCCACCGGTGACGACGTGTGCGTCGAAGGCAGCCGTGAGGGCGCCCAAGCACTCCGGAGCCACCGACGTCCACTCCGCTCCGTGCGCATTCGCGCGCATGAGGTCGCTGGAATCGTCAAAGCGCGTACATGTGCGTTCCACCTGCGCGAAGAGCTGCTCAACGCGCGCGATGGCGTCTTCGGCGCCAGGCATCGGTTCGATGACGCGCACGGTGACGTTGCTGGCCATTGCGCGGAAGCGATGCTGCAGATCCGTTGCCGGCAGAGCACCCATGTCAGCCTCCGGACGATCCGGTCCAGGTGTCTGCCGGGGGCGCAGGGGCCGGCGCCGGAGCTGGCGCCGGTGCGGGGGCCGCTTGGCCGCCACCGGACGAACCTGATCCACCGCTGGACGAGCTCGAGCCGCCCGAGGCAGTCCAGGTCGAGGCGCCGGCGCCAGTATTGGCCGCCTGGCGCGCCGCCTTGGCTTCCTTGCGCGCCCTTTCGATCTTGCGCTCAAGCTTGACCAGCGTCTTCCGCAGTTCCTTCAGCGTGGGCTGATCCGTGGTGGCAGCTTCCGTGGCGACGATGGCGTCCGCACGTGGGTCAACCGACGGTGCAGCACCATCGGTACCGACAACCCGGACGGCGGCGGCCGGTGACTGCGCGGGCTGCGCCGCTGCTCGCGGATCGTTGTTCGTTGCCCACATCACCGAACCGGCAGCCAACGCCGCGACGATCGGGGAGACGACCACGGCGGCTGACCATCCCGCACGCGACCGTGTCGCCCTAGTCGTCATCGTGATCACCCTCGTGATCGTCGTCGTGATCGTCACCGTGGTCGTCGTCGTAGTGGTCGTCGTCATGATCGTCGTCATCGTCGACGTATCCACCACCACCGCCGGTCGAGCCAGACGAGCCGGTCCAGGTGTCACTCGGCGTGGGATCAGGGGTGACGACCGGTGTCGGCTGAGCCGGCTTGGCCGACTTGGTCGGCTCCGAAGCGGGTGCGGGA
>JAUROO010000154.1 GCA_030829765.1 Miltoncostaeales bacterium
TGGTCCGCTTCAGTTTGACGACCAGCCAAACCCCAGCGTTCCGCCGAGTGGAGTGGCCGCTTGGGCCAGGGTCATGATCACGCACACGACTTCCACCCAAGCGACCTTGCAAAACGCCACAGGGGCTAGACGCTACCGGCGCGGGCCATGCGCCGGTGATCCGGATGGTGCGCGTGGAGGGGCACCTGCGGCTCCCGTCCGGGTCGAGAAGGGGAGCTAGACCGGCAGGCGGGGCCGATCGGGCGACTCGGCCTCGTCCGGGCTGCGGTCCCATCCGTGCCAGCGGTCCACGCGGATGCGCACCGAAATGCGCGGGTGCGCGGTGCGCGGGTACGGCCGGCCGGTGTACAGGTTGCTCAGGCCGTCGATGTCGGCGCGGTCGACGTCCTCGTAGATCTCCTCGACCACGCCCATCAGGCTCACCTGGCGGTAGAAGGAGTCGGGGTCGATGCACGTGAAGGCCACCCGGCCGTCACGGGCCAGCCACCTCAGGCGCGGGCGGACGTCGTCCATGTTCACCAGCACGCGGTCATCGCCCAGCCAGCGGTACCAGATGGCCGTGGTGTGGGGCGAGCCGTCGGGACGCAGCACGGCCATCACGCAGAGGTTCGGGCGGTCCAGGAAGTCGGCGATGGACTGGGGAACGGGGGATGCGGGCATGCGGGGTTCCTACCACAGCCTGCACCGGGCACCATGTGGGCGTGGACTCCCACGCAATCGGACTTCTCGAGTTGCCGGCCATCCGTGAACGGCTCGCCGGCATGTGCTCCTTCGACGGGGGGGCGGACCTCGCGCGCGCGCTCGCCCCCTCGCCCGATGCCCGTGAGGTGGCCCGCCTGCGCGATGTGACGGCTGAGGCCGTCCTGCTGTGGGAGCGGGGGCTCGCCGGCCCGGGCGGGGCGCACGACATCCGCGCCGATGTCACCGATGCGCGGCGGGGTGCGCCGCTGGAGGTCGCGGCTTTCGAGCGCATCCGGGCAACGGCCGAGGTGGCATGCGAGATGCACGCCGCGCTGGCGGAGCACGCGGACGATGCTCCGCTCATCGCCGAGGTGTGCGAGTGGATTGATGCCGGGGCCCTCGGCCGGGTGGCCGATCGCCTGGGCGGCGCGCTGGACGGGCGCGGGGGCATCCGCGACGATGCCTCGCCCGGCCTGGCGCGCGCCCGGCGGGACGTCATCGAACTGCGGCGCCAGGCGCAGGAGGCCCTGCGCGAGGTCGCGGCGGCGGTGAAGCCGCACCTGCAGGAGGGGTTCATCACCGAGCGCGCGGGCCGCCCCGTGCTGGCGGTGAAGGCCTCATCACGCTCGGCCGTTCCGGGCATCGTGCACGACACCTCTGATTCGGGTGGCACGCTGTTCGTGGAGCCGCTGCCCGTGGTGGAGGCCAGCAATCGCGTGCGCGAGGCGCTGGCCCGCGAGCGCGAGGAACTGGCCGCCGTTCTGGCCGCCCTCCGCGCACTGGTGGAGGACCACGCCGGAACGCTGGACGCAGCGGTCGAGGCCCTCGCGGAGATCGACCTGCGCCTCGCGCGCGCGTCGCTGTCGCGGGCGTGGCGGGGGTCGCCGGTGGAGCCCGGCGATCCGCTGCTGGAGCGCGCGCGCCACCCACTGCTGGATCCGGGGACGGCCGTGCCCATCGACCTCGACCTGAGCTCGATACGCGCGCTGGTGGTGAGCGGTCCCAACACCGGCGGCAAGACGGTCTCGCTGAAGACCCTCGGCCTGTTCGCGCTGCTGCACCAGTGCGGGCTGCAGCCGCCGGCCGACCGCGTGCGCCTGCCGGTGTTCGACGACGTGCTCGCCGACATCGGCGATGAGCAGTCGATCGCCGAGAGCCTCTCGACATTCTCGGCCCACGTGCGGACGCTCGTGGACGTGCTGGACCGCGCCGGGGGGTCATCGCTGGTGCTGCTCGACGAGGTGGGGGCCGGCACCGACCCGGCGGAGGGCGCCGCCATTGCGGAGGCCGTGCTGGGTGAACTGCGTGACCGCGGTGCACTGGTGCTGGCCACCACGCACTCCCCCGAGGTGAAGTCGTGGGCGGTGCAGGCCCCGGGGGCGGCGAACGCGGCGGTGGGCCTGGACCCGGACACCCTCGCGCCCACCTACCGGCTGGTGGTGGGCGACCCGGGGGGCTCCCATGCCATCGGCATCGCCGAGCGACTGGGTATGCCGCCTGCGGTGCTGGCCCGTGCCCGCGAGGCAATGGGTGCCGAGCGTGCGGCGCTCACGGGGCTGGCCGAGGCGGCGGAGCGGGCGCGGGCGGAGGCCGAGCGCGACCGCGCCGAGGCCGCAACCGCGCGCGCCGTTGCCGAGCGCGAGCGCCGCGATGCCGAGCGCCAGCGCGAGAAGCTGCGGGCGCGGGCGGATGAGGAGCGTGCCCGCATGCGCGTCCAGGCCGAGGATGAACTGTTGGCGCTGCGCGCGGATCTCGCGGCCCTGCGGCAGGAGATCGCCGCAGGCCGCAGGCTGGAGGATCGCGATCGGCGCTCGGCGGATCGCCAGAAGGACCGCGACCGCCGGCTGGGCGCCGCGGACGACGCCGCCCGCCGCGCTGCCGAGCGCCTCACCGGCCTCGCGGCGCCGGCCGCGCCCGAGCGTGCGCCAGAGGTGGGCGAGCACGCGGTGGATATGGCCCTCGGCGTGCGCGGTGTGGTGATCGCCATCGAGGGCGATGAGGCCGAACTGCAGGGTCCGTCGGCGCGCGTGCGCGTGCCGCTGTCGCGCCTGGCGCCCGATCGCGCACCGGCCGCCACTGCCGCGCCGCGCCCGGTTGCCGAGGTCCGCCCGGTGCTGGACGCCGTTGCACCCGAGGTGGATGTGCGGGGCCAGCGGGCCGAGGCCGCCCGCCGGGCCGTGCGGGACCACATCGACCGGGCGGCCCAGGCGGGCGTGGGGTCGGTGCGCGTGATCCACGGGCGCGGCACCGGCGCCCTGCGCGCGGCGATCGGCGAGGAGCTGGCCGCGCATCCGCTGGTGCGGTCCTCCGAGGCGGCCCCGGCGGATCAGGGGGGCGACGGGGCGACGATCGCCACCCTGTGATGGCGGTCGGGATCTAGCGCGCGAAGGCGGCGCACACCGGCCACTGGCCGGGGCCCCACTTCACGAACAGCAGGGCGGCGCGGTAGTCCTGCTCCGCCTCGGACGCCGCCGCCGGGTCGCCCGAGCCGCCCATGGCCTCCCAGGTGGACTGCATGAACTGGTACTTGCCGCGGAACTTGCCGCCCCCGCCGATGGAGCGCGGGTTGCCGCGCGACTCGCACCACGCGATGCGCTCCAGCACCGCGCGCGAGGGCCCGCCCGGCACCGCCGGCCACCGTCCACCGCGGGGCGTGCCGGCCGTGGTGCCCCCGGGCGCGGTGGCGCGGGCCCGCTGCCGGGCGCGCGCGGGCTCGCGGGCCTCGAGGCGCGCGAGTTGGGCGCGCGCCGCGCGCAGGGCCCGTGCCCGCCCATCGCGGAGGGCAACGGCGGCTGCCCTTCGCTCCGCCGCCTCATCCCGGGCATCGGCGGCCGCGCGGGCCTCCTGCGCCCGCCTGGTCTGCAGCCGGTCCACGGCGCGACGGTCGGCCCGCAGGCGGGCCACCAGGCGGGCATCCTCCCGGGCGGCCCGCTCCGCGTCCGCGCGCTCCCCGGCCAAGGCGGCCAGGCCGCTGCCGGACACCAGCGCGGCCACCAGCGGGTCGTCGGAGCCCCTGCGGTAGAGGTCGCGCAGCCGCGTGGCCAGCACCACCTGTCCTGCTCGCTGCGCCCGGGTGCGGGCCTGCAGCCGTTGCGTGGCAGATCGCAGGCGCTGGTCGGCGGACCGGGCCCGCGCGGTGGCGCGCACCTCGGCGGAGCGCGTTGCCGGAATCGCGCGGCCTGCCTCGATCACCCGCTGCTCCAGCGCGCGGATCTTCGCGCGCACGTCACCTGCGCCCGGGGCGGCTGCGGCCGGGGAAAGGGTCGCCAGCGCGCTGAGCGCGGCGATGGCGGTGATGTGCAGGGCGCGAATCAGCGGAAATGGACCGGGGCCGGCGACCCGGGTGGGTCACCGGCCCGTCCATGTTCGGCCCCGGGGGGCCTCAGCCCTGCGGGAGCTCCTCGATCTTGCGGAGCACGCCCACGGCAGGCGCCATGGTGCGGAAGGCATCGTCCTTCTGCAGCACGCCGACCGTGTAGACCGGCGTGTCCGGCTCCATGCGCGACAGCGTGGATGCGGCGTCGCGCGAGCGCGGGACCGCCTTGAAGCACGAGACGAGGACGGCGTCGATGCCGCCCTCCTGAACGCGCTTGAGCGGGCCGGGCCAGAGGGGGTCGAGGATCTCGACATCCCACCCGGCCTCGGTGAGCTTCTGGACGGCGATGTCCGTACCGGGGAAGCGGACCTCCCCCTTCTTGTTGAGGACTTCGTCCGTGGGAACTGTGACAAAGAGAAGTTTCGGCATGGCGGGCAGGCTAGACATCGCCCGCATGGCTTCGCCCGCCGAACGCGGGGGTCTTTGTCCCTGAGGGAGGGTGACGAACGTTGGAGTTCGTTACCCATGCAACGCGCCTCCGGCGTGTGTAGATTGGCCTCGACGCGTCCCCGACGCCGAAACGTTTCGTAACGCTCGCAAACCCAGGGAGACTCCTTCGATGGCCGTGAACGCCTCCGATATCCCCGACATGCCGACGCTCCAGGCGATCGGCAGTCGCCGTAGTTACCGGTACTACGACCCCAGCAGGACGGTCGAGGACTGGAAGATCGACACCATGCTCAACGCTGCACGATTCTCGTCGTGCCAGGGCAACATCAACTGCACCGAGGCCATCGTCGTCACCAAGGACTCCGACCTCTGGGACGAGATCGAGGAGTGCGTCTCCGGCTTCAACGTGCAGATCATCAACCAGTCGTCGCACCTGATCTTCTGGCTGACGAACCTGAACGCGTGGTACGGCCGCGCCAACGACGGTCTTTCGACCCTCGCGCTGTCCGGTGCCCTCACCAAGTACCACGGCTGGAACTACGAGTTCACCATGACGCAGACCGTCCCGCGTCTGATGAGCTTCCCCACCGAGCGCACTGAGAACCTCCTGCGCTTCGAGACCGGTCAGCACGTGGGGGCCTCGATGATCGCCGGGCAGGCGCTGGGCGTCGGCTCGATCCTGATCGCCTTCGGCCGCAAGCCGGGCGGAATCGAGAAGGCCTTCAACCTGCCGCCGCACTACCGCTTCACCTGGGGCCACGCCGTGGGCTACCCGCTCGAGGACATGGCCGCCGGTGGCCAGCGCGTGCGCCTGAACTTCGACAAGCTCTTCTCGAACCAGGAGCACGGCAACGGCCGTAAGATGGACGCCGGCGTCGAGGACGCGCTGAAGGCGAAGGGCCTCATCCAGGAGCAGGCACCGCTTCCGGGCCGCTTCGAGGAGATCGACAAGCTGGCCGCGGACTTCGGTCGCGACCCGGGCGTCGTCTCGTGGCCCGAGAAGGACATCAA
>JAUROO010000155.1 GCA_030829765.1 Miltoncostaeales bacterium
CCGTCGCGATCGCCGACTGGTTCGGGCCCGTCGCCCGCGTGGAGATGGACGGCGACCGGCGCATCGCCACCATGGGCAACGGCGCGGTGCTCGTGGAGCGCATCGTGGATCGCGACGACGCGGCGATGACCTACTCCTACGAGGTGCTGGAGGGCATCCCCGGGTTGACGAGCCACCGGGCCACCATCCGGGTGGTGGAGGCGCCGGGGGGCAGCCGCGTCCTCTGGCGCCAGGTCGCCACCTCGGACGTGGAGGGGTACGACATCGAAGCCCGTCTGGCGGGTGTCATGTCGGCCGGGCTCGCCGACCTGAAGTCGGCGCTGGAGGGCCGGGCGCGCTGACCCGTCCGGTGCCGCGGGCCTTGTGCACGTGGCCATGATCCCGCCGGGTGCCTTGTGCACATGGCCATGAGCCCACGGTCACCGTGATGGGAGTGTGCCCGGGTTCCCGAGGGGGTTCCCGGAATGCCCCCGCCCGTGGAGGTCCCGATGGGCAATGTCGCCGTGGACACGGTCTGGGTGATCGTGGCCGCATGCCTCGTGCTGCTGATGCAGGCGGGGTTCGCCTCGTTGGAGATGGGCCTGTCCCGCATGAAGAACGCGGGCGCGGTCGCCGTGAAGATCCTGGTGAACCTGGCCCTCGCGGTCGTCGTCTTCTGGGCGGTGGGGTACGCGATCGCCTTCGGTGATGGAAACGACGTCATCGGGGCCACGGGGTGGTTCGTGGGCTTCGACGGACAGGGGGTCGCGTCGCTGGCCTACTCCGGGGTGGATGAGCCCACGAAGTTCTTCTTCGAGGCGATGTTCGCCGCGGTCGCGCTGGCGATCGTGTGGGGGACGATGCTCGACCGCGCGCGCTTCGTCACCTATGCCCCGTTCGCGGTTCTGTTCGTGGGCCTGATCTACCCGATCGTGACCCACTGGACCTGGGGCGGGGGGTGGCTGTCGGCGAACGGCTTCCAGGACTTCGCGGGCTCGGGGGTGGTGCACGTGACGGGGGCATTCGCGGCCATCGCGGGGGCGATCGTCGTGGGTCCGCGCATCGGGAAGTTCCGGGACGGCCGGGCGCAGCCGATCCCCGGCCACTCGATGCCGCTCGCGATCCTCGGGGTACTCATCCTCTGGGTGGGCTGGATGGGCTTCAACGGCGGGTCGTTCCTGGGGGCCGTGGGCAAGCCCATCGGCGAGGTGCTGGTGGTCACGACCCTCGCGGGCGCCTTCGGGGTTCTCGGGGCCACCGTGATGTCCCGCATCATGCTCGGCACCTTCGACATGGGCATGCTGGGCAACGGGGCGATCGCCTCGCTGGGCGCCATCGCCGGACCGTGCGCCTTCGTGGAGCCATGGGCGGGCGCGCTGATCGGCCTCCTCGCGGGGTGCGTGATGGTGCCCATGGTGCTCGTGATCGACCGCCTGCGCGTGGATGACCCCATCGGGGTCTTCGCCAGCCATGGCATGGGTGGGGTGATCGGCGTGCTCGCCGTGGGATTCCTCACCACGACGGACGCGGCTGAGCGCCTGGGCGGTCGGCCCGGGCTCCTGTACGGCGGCGGGGCCGCCCAGTTGGGCTGGCAGGTGGTCGGCCTCGTCGCGATCGGGACCTTCGCATTCGTGGCGGGCTGGCTCGCCTTCATGCTGATCAAGGTGACGATGGGCCTGCGCGCGCCCGTGGGCGATGAGATGGCCGGGCTCGACATCTCCGAGCACGGGATGTTCGGGTACCCGGAGCGCTTCATCGAGGTCACCGGGGCCGAGCCCGAGGAGCCGGTCTCGCACGCCGCTGCGCCCGCCGTGGCACCCTGACGTACGTGCTGGCCCTCTTCGATATCGACGGCACCCTCCTGCACGGCCGCCCCGAGGCGCACACCGCCGCCCTGGTCGGCGCGATGGCGGACGTGTGGGGGATACCGGCCGTGCCCGATGACGTGTGGGCCATCGACCCCGCCGGGCGCACCGACCGCGCCATCGCCCGCACCGTGCTGCGTCGCCACGGCGTGGACGACGCCGGCATCGATGGCGGCATGCCCGACTGGATCCGCCGGGCCGGCGAGTTGCATGTGCACCTCGCGCCGGACCACGTCGCGCCGGTCGCGGCGCGTGACGCTGCGCCGGTGCTGGCGCGGATGTCCGCGGCCGGGGTGGAGATGGCCCTCGTGACGGGCAACCTCCAGGCCATCGCGCGGGAGAAGGTCGCCGCCGCCGGGATCGGCACCCGCTTCGGACCGGGCGGGGGCTTCGGGTGCGATTCCGAGGAGCGCGCGGACCTGGTGCTCCTGGCGATCGATCGCGCGCGCGGCCGCCACGGGAACGATGAGGTCGTAGTGATCGGGGACACCCCACGGGACATCGCCGCGGCCCGGGCGGCCGGGGTGCGCGTGGTCGCGGTCACCACGGGGGCGCACGATGAGGCCGCCCTCGCCGCGGCCGACATGGTCGTGCCGCACCTCACCGCGGCGGCGGACGCGCTTCTGGCCTGAGGGCGAACGCCCGGCGCGGGGTTTCATCCCCGCGCACAAGGAGTCGCGCGCGCCGCCTTCATAGCCTCGGAGGCGCAATGGGAGGCAACCGCCTCCCCGTCCTCTACCAAGGAGTCTCATCCATGCGTCTCAGGTCCCTACGGACCGTCGCGGCGGCCAGCGTGCTGCTGCTCGGCGTCCCAGGCCTGGCGGCTGCGCAGGACGGGAGCCTCGTCGACACCGACATCGCGCTCAACTCGCTGTGGGTCGTGCTCGGCGGCATCCTCGTCCTCTTCATGCAGGCCGGCTTCCTCCTCCTGGAGACCGGCCTCTCACGCATGAAGAATGCGGGAGCGGTTGCAGGCAAAGTCATCATGAACCTCGCCATTGCATTCCTGATGTTCTGGGCGACGGGGTTCGCACTCGGATTCGGCGAGGGCAATAACTTCCTCGGATCCGCAGGGTGGTTCCTCGACCTCGGCGGCCTCGACTATGGCGCGGGCGGGGGAACGGAGGCGTTCTTCTTCTTCCAGGCCGTGTTCGCCGCGGTGTCGCTGGCGATCGTGTACGGCACGATGCTCGACCGCACGAAGTTCGCGGCCTACATCGTGTTCGGCATCGTCTACGTGGGCGTGATCTACCCGATCGTCGCGCACTGGACGTGGGGCGGCGGCTGGCTGGCGCAGGACGGGTTCCTGGACTTCGCCGGCTCGTCCATCGTCCACCTGCAGGGCGCACTCGCGGCCCTCACCGGAACGCTGGTGCTCGGACCGCGCCTCCTGAAGTTCAGGAACGGCAAGGCACAGCCCATCCCGGGTCACTCGATCCCGCTGTTCATGCTCGGCGTGATCATCCTGTGGGTCGGCTGGATGGGCTTCAACGGCGCATCCACCCTGGCGGCCGTCGGCCAGAACTTCGCCGACGTGATCGTCAACACCAACCTGGCAGCGGCCGGGGGCGTCATCGGCGCGGCAATCGGCGCGCTGATCATGTTCCGCACGCTCGACGTGTCGCAGATGGGCAACGGCGCAATCGCCGCGCTCGTCGGCATCACCGCGGGCTGCGCGTTCGTGGACCCGTGGGCCGCGGTGGTGATCGGCTTCGTCGCCGGGCTCATCGCACCGCCCATCGTGGTGCTTCTGGACAAGATCAAGATCGACGACCCGATCGGGGCCATCCCGGTGCACGGCA
>JAUROO010000156.1 GCA_030829765.1 Miltoncostaeales bacterium
GCCGGGGCGCCCGGCCCGGCGGCGACCGACGCGGCGCCCCGCCTGGCGCTGACGGTCGGGCCGGCGGCGATGCCGGTGGCCACCGAAGCGAGGCCGGGGCCGGGGTTGCCGGGGATGGCCGCGGAGGTCTGGCGCTCCTGGTACTCCACCGGGTCGGCGGATCCGAGCACCGCCCCCTCCCGGCCGGCCGCGATCCACCGCACCCGGGTGCCGTCGAGGCCCGAGGCGTACGGATGCGGGGCATTCCCGGCGCCGTTGCTCGACACCACCACCTCCTGGCCCTCGGAGGTGCAGCACCAGGTCACCGGTCCCGCGAAGGATGTCCCCGATGCCGTCAGCGTGAACCCGCGTGACACGCCGGTGGCACGGATTGCCGTACCGGTGAGCGCGCCTGCGCTGGTGCGCACGGTGACCGGCTTTGTCACACCGCTGATGCGCGTGCCCGATACCCGCGCGCGCCCGGCATCGGTGCGCCAGTACGTGAATGTGCGGGTGCGTGCCGGCTGGGCGTCGGCCCACACGAGCGTCCCGCCTGCCATGTCCGCGCTGATCGCACCCCATCCATTGATGTTCGTGGCGCCGACAGCCGTGCCGGCCGATGCGCTGCATGCGAGGACGACGACGCCCGTCAGGGCGAGGCGGGCACCGCGCCATGCGGCGGGCAGGGCGCGGGGGCCCCGTGGGGCGGTGCGGTTCTCGGGTCGCATGGTGCGGATACTCATGACCTCCGGTGCGTGCCGATGGAGGGCGGACGGGCCGGGGGTCCGCCCCATCGCGGCGACGAGGCTAGCGGAGCGCCCCGCCCCCGGCGCCCTCCGGGGGTTCCGGCCCACCGGCGGGCGCATCACCCCTGCGTGCCGGGCGGCAGCACCGCACGGCCGCGAAGGTCCTCGATGTCGTCGATCTGTGCCTTCAGCCACTTGGCGATGTCGTTCTCGCTGATCACGTGGCGAATGGCCTCCCCCCGCGCCCGGCGTTCGGCCCGCGGCATGGTGAGCGCCTGGTGCAGGGCCTCTGCCTGCGCCTCGATGTCGAACGGGTTCACGCCGATGCTGAACGCCCCGATCTCCTCGTACGCGCCGACGTTCTCCGACAGCACCAGAACGCCGTCGCGCTCGTTCACCAGCACGGATTCCTTGGCCACGAGGTTCATGCCGTCGAAGATCGAGTTCACGAGCATTACGTCGAAGTGCTTGTAGGCCGTGACCGCGAGGGGCAGATTGCTCTCGAACCGCAGTTCGATGGGCATCCAGTCGGTGTTGCCGTGCCGGGTGTTGATGCGGCTGACCAGGTCGGTGATGCGCGTGACGTACTCCACGTACTCCGGCACGTCCTGCCGCGAGGGCTGGAGCATGGCGAAGAACGTGATCTCCTCGTGGAACTCCGGATGGCGGTCGAGGAATACATCGAAGGCCGTGAACCCGCGGAGGATGTTCTTTGAGAGGTCGGTGCGGTCCACCCGCACCACGAGGTGCCGGCGGCGCCGGCGCAGGAAGGTGGCCTCCTCCTGCCGCACGGCCTCGCTCGCGGCCAGCTCGGTGAAGCCGCGCGCATTGATCGAGATGGGGTAGTGGCGCACCGCCACGGTGCGCCCGCGGCAGTTCACCGTGAGGGCCTCGTAGTCCACCTCGAGGTCCAGCAGGTCCTCGCAGGACAGCAGGAAGTTCCGGGCGTACCGCTGGGTGTGGAAGGCCACGATGTCGTTGGCCAGCAGGCCCTCGACGATCGCCTCGCGGACGTGGGGAGGCAGCACGCGCCAGTAGTCCGGCTGCGGCCATGGGATGTGCACGAAGAAGTGCAGGAACGCCTCGGGTGCCCGCGCCCGGATGCCCGCGGGTGCCGTGTACAGGTGGTAGTCGTGGATCATCACGACGGCATCGGGACTCGACTCGAGGGCCTCGACCACGGCGTCGGCGAACAGGTCGTTGGCCACCACGTAGCCCTCCGACCACGCCGCGAGTTCCTCCTCGCGGATGTCCGGCACGTTCGACAGATCCCACAGGTAGTGCTGGATGAACCACAGCATGGGGTTGGCGACCACGTTGTAGTAGCGCTCGTAGACCTCCGGCTCCATCACCACGAAGCGTCCCGTCGTGGACGTGCCCGCCTGCGGGATGGGAAACGGGCCGTCCGCCTCGGCGGCGACCCGCCGGTCGCCGTCCTCGATGGCCGCCGATATCCACAACACCGGCACGATGTCGATGAGTCCCGTGAGCGCGGTCACGAGCCCGCCCCCGGAGCGCACCACGCGCGCGCCGCCCTCCCCGTCGTCGATGAAGCCCACCGGGCCCCGGTTCGAAACCAGGATGAGCGGCCGCCGCTCCATGCGTCCACTGTACTCGCGATCCCGCGACGGTCCGGCCGCCGGTGCGATACTGCGCGCAGATGCTGAACGGGCGCCTCTACCGGCTCTCATGGCTCGTCGCGGCGCTGGCGCTGCTCGTGGCCCTGCTGACGCTGGAAACTCCGGGCGGCACCCCCGACCCGCCCCTCCCGCCTGCGTTCGACGCGGTGGCGGCCCGGGGCATCGCCGCGGACATGGCCGAGGTAGCGCCCGAGCGCGCGCCCGGTACCCGCGGGGATGCCGCCTCCGCCACGTGGATCGCCACCCAGCTGGCCGCGGTCCCGGGTGCCACGCCCGTGCGCCGGCAGCGCTTCTCGGTGCTCGGCCCATCCGGGCGCGTGATCACCGAGAACGTCTACGTGGTGCTGCCGGCGCGGACCGGCGCGGCCGCGGCGCCGGCCCTGGTCATCTCCGCGCCGCGTGATACCCCGCCCGGCGTCAGCGGCGGCGAGAGCGGATCCGCCGTGCTGGTGCAGCTGGCCCGCTCGCTGGGGGTCGTCGCGCGCAACCGCCCCGTGGTGCTGGTGTCCACCGGCGGATCCACCGTGGGCAATGCCGGCGCCCGCTGGTTCGCCAGCCGGTTCTCCGGGTGGCCCATCGCCGCCGCGGTGTCGCTGGATGACCCGGCCGGGGCATCCGGCGGCCTGCACATCTGGGACGACGGCCAGGACGGGCGACGGTCCATCCCGGTGGCGTCTGCCGCCGAGCAGGCGGCGGCGCGCGCCGATGCGCCGGTCGCGCCCGCGCCGGGGCCCTTCCCGCAGATGGCGGGCATGGCCGTGCCCCAGACATCCGGGGACCAGGCCGCCTACATCGCGCTGGGGATCCCCGCGGTCTCCCTGGCGTCGCGACCGGAGGGCCCTGCCACGGGTGGTGGCCTGCCCGCGGAGGACTCCCTGGGTGATGCCGGGCGCACGGCCGAGACCTTCATCGCCTCGCTGGACGAGGTGGACGCGCTGCCGGCCCCGGCGGCGGGGGTGATCATCAACGGCCGCGAACTGCGTCCCGTGATGAGCAGGGTGGTGATCCTGCTGCTGGCCCTTCCCCTCCTGGTGGCGGCCCTCGACCTCGCCGTGCGCCTGCGGCGCGCGGGCGTGCGCGTCACGCCGTTCGTCGCGGCGCTGCTCTGGCGCTTCGTGCCCGTGGTCGTCGCGCTGCTGGTCGCGCACCTGCTGGCCACCGCCGGCATGATCGCGCCCGCTGCCGGTGGATGGCCGCCGCTCGCCGAGCAGGTGCCCTTCGACCTCGCTGCGATCGTGGCGATCGTGCTGTCGGTGGGCGCCGGCGTGCTGGCCTGGCTGCCGGTGCGCCACCGGGCAACCCGCCGCGACGCGGAGGTGGCATCGCGTGCGGCGACCGGCGTGATCGCCTTGGGGGTGGTGTGCGTGCTTCTGTGGATCGCCAGTCCGTTCGGTCTGCTGGTGGCGCTGCCCGCCGCCCACGCGGCGCTGGTGGCCACACGGGCGCGGCGGCCATGGCAGGTGGTGGGCCTGGCGCTCGTGGCGGCGGCTCCCGCGGTCCTGCTCACGTGGTGGGTGGCCGGACGCATTGACCGTGGCATCCCCTATTCGGCCTGGTACCTGATCGAGACGACTGCATCCGGTGCGCGTGGCGTCATCGGGCCCCTGCTGGCCGCCGCCGTGCTCGTGACCGTCTGGAGCCTCGGTTCACTCGTGATGTCGCGGGTGCGGCGTGGGCTCGTGGCATCCGGTCCGTACCGGCCGGTTCCCACGGAGGACGAGCGCATGGCCCGTCGCGGACGGCGCCCGCTGCCGCGTGCGTCACTGCCGGGGCGGCGCGGCTGATGGCATCCCACCGCCTCATCTCCGTCGTCATCCCGGTATTCGACGAGCGGGATTCACTCGAGGAGCTCGTCGGTGAGGTGCTGCCGGTGATGCGCGCGATCGGCGCGCCCTTCGAGGTGATCTTCGTGGACGACGGCTCGCGCGACGGCGGTGACCTGGTTCTGGCCGACCTCGCCCGCCGGCACGACGAGATCCGCGTCGTGCGCCTGCGCAGCAACTTCGGCAAGGGGGCTGCGCTCACCGCCGGGTTCCGCGAGGCGCGCGGCGAGGTGGTCATCACCATCGATGCCGACCTGCAGGATGACCCCGCGGAGATCCCGCGCCTCCTCGCGGCCCTGGATGACGGCGCAGACCTGGTGTCGGGCTGGAAGCAGCAGCGGAACGACCCGTGGAACAAGACCGTGCCGTCACGGGTGTTCAACGGGGTCGCCCGCCGCGCCTCGGGGGTTGACCTGCACGATCTCAACTGCGGCTTCAAGGCGTACCGCGCGGATGTCGTGCGCGCCCTGGCCATCCCGGGCGAGATGTACCGCTTCATCCCGGTGATCGCCGCATCCGAGGGCTTCCGGGTTGCAGAGGTGCCCGTCAATCACCGCGCCCGGCGGCATGGACGATCGAAGTACGGGTTCGAGCGCTACCTGCGCGGCCTGCTGGACCTGATCACGATCTCGTTCGTGGGGCGCTACCGCCACCGGCCGATGCACTTCTTCGGCGGCATGGGCCTGCTGCTGTTCCTTGCAGGCGTGGGGATCTCCGTGTACCTGACCATCGTGAAGATCCTGGGCCAGGCAATCGGCGGGCGGCCACTGCTGATCCTTGGCGTGCTGCTGATCGTCGTGGGGATTCAGCTGTTCACGATCGGCCTGGTGAGCGAGCTGATCCAGCGCGGCCGCATGCGCTCGGAGGACGACGAGGCCACCTCGCGCATCGAGCGCGTCATCCGGGGGTGACCCGGCCTCCTAAGGTGGAATGGGTGGGCACCTACGAGCGTGCCTATCCCCGCACCCGGGTGCTGGTGGAGGGCCTCCGCGCGCATGGGGTGGGCGTGGCGGAGCGGCACCGGCCCGTATGGGAGCGCACCCGCCACAAGGCGGGGGGCTTCCTGGCGCCCACGCGCCTGGGCCGCGCCGCCGGCTCATGGCTGGGCGCGTGGGGTGGCATCGCGATGGCCGAGGCCCGCGCCGCGGGCCGGGTGGACGCCGTGGTGGCGGGCTACCCCGCCCAGCCCGACGCCCTGCCGGCCCGGATGGTGGCGGCGGCACGGCGCGCACCGCTCGTGGTGGACATGATGGTGTCGCTGGCCGACACGCTCGGTGACGACCGCGGGCGCGCGGGACCGGTTGCGCACCGGGCCCTTGCGGCCGTTGATCGGCTGGCCCTCGGCGTGGCGGACCTCGTGCTGGCGGACACCCGGGCCAATGCGGAGTTCCTGGGCGAGCGCTTCGGCGTCGCCGCCGGCCGCGTGATGGTGCTGCCGGTGGGCGCGGAGCCCGGGGCCTTCCCGTGCACGCCCCTCCCCCCGGGCCCGTGCCATGCGCTGTGGTACGGGAAGCTCTCGCCCATGCATGGCCTGGACGTGGTACTCGACGCTGCACGCATCCCGGGTACCCCCCCGATCCGGCTGATCGGCGAGGGGCAGCTGGACGCGTGGCTCGGGGAGGAGCTCCGCCGTGACCCGCCTGCGGCACTGCGCCATGTGCCATGGGTTCCCTACGGGGCCCTGGGAGAGGAGGTCGCGGCGAGCGGGATCGTGCTCGGCATCTTCGGCCGGAGTGCGAAGGCGGCGCGCGTGGTTCCGAACAAGGTCTTCCAGGCCATGGCGGCGGGTCGGCCGATCATCACCGCCGACACCCCGGGCATCCGCGAGGTGCTGACGCACGGGCGCGACGCCGTGCTGGTGCCGCCCGGCGAGCCCTCCGCGCTGGCCGCCGCGCTCATCGCGCTCGCCGGGGATCCGGCCGCCCGACGCGCGCTTGGCGCCGCCGCGCGCCGGCGGTACGAGGAGGTCGGCACGCCGGAGGCCGTGGCGCGTCCCCTCGCCGCCTGGCTGCGGGAGCGCGCCCGGTGAGCCGCCGAGGGTGGGTGCGGTGGGCCGGCCTGGTTGCGGGGCTGGCCATCATCGGGGCACTGGCCTGGACGATCGCCGACGCCTGGGACGTGGTCACGTCCTTCGACTGGCAGCCCTCGGCGGGGTGGCTGGCCCTGGCCGTCGTGCTCGCGCTGGGATCCCTCGCGCTATCGGCGCTCGCATACGAGGCCATCCTCGCGGGGCTGCACCGGCCGCCGCCCCCGGTGCTGGCCACGGTGTCGGCCTGGGCGCGGTCCCTGCTGGGCCGGTACGTGCCGGGCAACCTGCTGATGGTGGTGGGGCGCGCGGTGATGGCCGAGGCGCATGGCGTGCCGAAGCGCGTGACGGTGGCGGCCACCACCTACGAGCAGGTGATCGCGCTCGTATCGGCATCGCTGCTCGCCGTGGTGGCCCTGCTGGACATCGGCTCCACGAGCGCGGTGGGTCCGGCCGCCTGGCTGGTGCTGGCCGTTCCCCTGGCCGCGCTGGTCCTTCACCCCCGCGCATTCGGCCCGTCGTCTGCGTGGGCGCTGCGCCGCGTGCGCCGCGAGCCGCTCGCGGTGCTGCTGCCGTTCGGCCGTGTCGTCCTGATGGTCGGGTGGTACCTGGTGACCTCCGCGCTGCTCGGCCTGTCGGTATGGGCCTTCATGCGGGGAGTGGGCGGCCCGGAGGTGGGTGACCCCGTCGGGGTGGCGTCCGGGTTCCTGCTGGCGTTCGTGGTGTCGATGCTGGTCTTCATCGTGCCGTCGGGCCTCGGCGTGCGGGATGCGGTGCTGGCGCTGGTGCTCTCCCGCCAGGTCCCCGGCGGGGTCGCGGTGGCCCTGAGCGTGGGGTCGCGGCTGTTCCTGATCGCCGTGGAGCTGGTGTTCATCGGCGTCGCGGCATTCGCGGGCCGGGACCGCGGCCGGCCATGAGCACGGGCCGGGCATCGCAGCGCATGCGCCGCTGGCGACTGGCACGCGACCTGCCGCTCACGCTCGTGCTGGTGCTCGCGGCCACATGGGCCGCGTTGTTCTCGTGGCTCTCGGTGGCGCGGCATGAGGGCTGGTGGACCGGCCGCTTCGACCTCGGGAACATGGTCCAGGCCATCTGGAACACCGCGCACGGGGATTTCCTCATGGCCACGAACGCGGCGGGCGAGCAGGCCTCGCGGCTGGGGTCGCACGTGGACCCGCTGCTGGTGGTGCTGGTGCCACTGCAGTGGATCACCGACTCCGCGGTGCCCCTGCTGGTGGCGCAGGCCGTGATCGTGGCCGCAGGCGCCGTGCCGGCATTCCTGCTGGGCCGCAGGTGGCTGGGGGATGACCGCCTCGCCGTGGCCGGGGCGCTGATGTGGCTGCTGTACGCGCCCATCCAGTGGGCGGTGGTGACCGATCTTCATGCCGTCACGCTCGCGGCGCCGCTCCTCATGCTCGCCATCTGGGCCGCCGAGGTCCGCAACGACTGGGTGCTCGCCATCGCGGCGGCCCTTGCCCTGATGGGGAAGGAGCAGGTGGGGCTCGCGGTGGCCATCCTGGGCATCTGGATCATCGTCCGCCAGCGCCGGTGGATCGCGGGCGCGGTGCTGTCGGCGGCATCCCTGGCCTGGACCCTGATCGCCGTGCTGGTGATCATCCCGGCGTCCGGCACCGACCTGCCCCGCCCCTTCGGCGAGCGCTTCGGCCGCTTCGGCGATACCCCGTCGCAGGCGCTGGTGGGGGCCGTGTCGCAGCCGCTGGAGGTCATCACGACCATCGGGGGGTGGCAGAGGCTGTCCTATCTGCTGGCCCTGCTCCTGCCCCTGCTGTTCCTGCCGCTGTTCGCACCTCTGCTCGCGGCGGCTGCGCTGCCCGACCTGATGCTGAACATGCTGGCCGACTGGTGGCCCAACCACTCGATCGAGTTCCACTACGCGGCCGTGCCGAGCCCGTTCCTGGTGGCGGCGGCCATGCTCGGCCTCGCGGGGCTGCGGCGCCGCACCCGCCCGGAGTGGCTGCGGCGCATGCTGCGCCCGGCCGGGGTGGTGGCGCTGGTGCTCGTGGGGGCGGGGGTACTCGGCACGGTCGTCACCGGTCCCGTTCCCATCGCCCCGTCGCTGTCGCGCGCGACCGAATCGCGCCTGCAGCAGTACCGGCCCGGCCCCCATGCCGCGGTGCTCGACGAGGCCGCGGCGCTCATCCCCGCGGGTGCGGTGGTGTCGGCGGGCAACGGCGCAGGGGGGCACCTCTCGGCGCGGCGGCGCATCCTCGTGTTCCCCGAGGTGGGCGATGCCGCGTGGGTCATCGTGGACCGCACCCGGCCGGATGTGTTCGATCGCCTGGACCCCACGGGTTTCGCGTATTGGCTGGACCGCCTCCGGGCCCGCGGGGACTTCCGCCTGGTGCTCGACCGGGATGGCGTGATGGTGTTCCGCCGTGTGGGGGGCGAGGGCGGATGAGCGGACGCAGTCGGATGCTGGGAGTGGCGGTGGTCGCCTGCGGTGCCCTGGTGGCGCTGCTGCCGGCGCTGCCGTGGTACGCCGCCACGCTGCGGTCCGGCACGGCCTCGCTGTCCGGCTACGGCGCGGGCGGGGCCTCGTGGATCCTGCCGGTGATCGGGGCCGCGCTGGCGTGCACCGGCGGGCTCATCGCGTGGTGGCACCCCGTGCCAGGGTCGCGCACGGCGCGTGCGCTGGGCGGCGTGGTCATCCTGCTGGCGGCTGCCGGGACGGCGTGGACGGCGCTGATCGCCCTCGCGCCCAGGGTGGACGTGGTTGTGGTGCGCACGGGGGTGCCGGATGCCCCGCTCGGCGGGGAGTGGGCGATCGGGGTCCTGCCGCCTGCGTGGGCATGCCTCGCCGCCGCCGCGCTGGCGGGCATGGCGGGGATCCTCCTGATGGTGTCGTCACGCCGCACCGGGGGTGCAGAGCACGGCGACCCCTAGGGGGTTGGCGCTGGCGCAGGTGCCGGAGCTGGCGCAGGTGCCGGTGCAGGTGCAGGTGCAGGTGCAGGTGCTGGTGCAGGTGCTGGTGCCGGAGTAGGTACCGGCGCTGCTGGCGTCTCTGCGTGGCTCGCTTGCTGTACTTGTGGAGCTTCGCTGCCCTTTAGCCAGGTGCTAAAGTATTCTGCTAGGTGTACGATCTGCTCCTTTGTAGCTTTTGTACCGTTGAGGTAAGTACAAGCTGCCGCTAGCGCGTTCTGCTTACTGTAGTCCTTCTTCGGTCCGGAGCTGTAGC
>JAUROO010000015.1 GCA_030829765.1 Miltoncostaeales bacterium
AGGGGAGCGGTCTCCCACTGGTAGGCACCGCGCCCGCTCTTGCCGTCCGCGACTGACCCTGGCAGCATGAGCCCCCGGTTGCCGACCGCCGACGCGAACAGGTCGCCGTGGTAGCTACCCTCGCCGAAGTTGAACGTTTGGGCCGGCCGTCGTAGTTCATGGCCGCTGGGTGCCCTGAAGTAGATGTGGAGCCCGCCACTCACCGTCCGGGCCACGGCCACCCCATCGGGCAACGCATCGGCCGGCGTGCCGCCGGGTCGCACGAGCCCCCGCACTTCGTGTCCGGCATCCCGCAGGTGCCCCGCCACGTGCGCGCCGATGAACCCTGTGGCCCCGGTGACGAGCGCCTGCATCAGGCTGCGCCCGCCAGGGCCGATGCGACAGCCGGCACCAGCCCGCGACGGGCCGCGCGGGCGCCCCGGGCCAGCCGGACCCACGCCGCGATGTCGCCCGGTCGTGACGCCATGCGGCCGATCACGCGCGCCGGGTGCACGCTGCCATCCGGCGCGACCACGCCCTCCATGTCGGGCAGGTCATCATCCGCGCGGTCCGTGACCGCGCGGATGGCGGCGAAGGGGATGCCCGCGACCGCGCACGCGCGTGCCGTGCCGGCGCTCTCGAGGTCGACGGCGATCCCGTCCAGGCGCCGACGCGCCGCGCGCGTGCCGGTGAGGGCCTGCGCCGTCACGAGTACCCCCTGCGGGATGCCGGCACCTCCCGCGAGGCCGGGGTCGCATGGCCAGGCCTCCCCGGTCCGCTCATCCATCACGGCGGCCGGGACCACCACGCCGCCACGCGGCAGGTCGGGGTCGAGGGCGCCGCAGAAGCCCACGGATATGAGCGCCGTGGCGCCGTCGTCGATCGCCTGCCGGGCGCGGATCTCGGCGGGCGCGGCTCCCATTCCCGTCGAGATCACCCGCACCCCGGGGCCCGCGAAGCGTTGCAGCATCCGCTCCTCGGCGGGCACGGCGCACATCAGCGCGACCACGGCGCGGCGCATCGGTCCGTGCCGCCCCCGCTCACCCGCGCGCGAGCGCGAGCAGGTCCTTGGGGCGCGACATGGCGTCGAGGATCGTCGTGGCCTCGTAGCCGCAATGCATGAGGCAGTTGGCGCACCGGGGGTCGCGGTCGGTCCCGTACCGCTCCCAGTCGGTTCCCTCGAACAGCTCGCGCATGCTCTCCACGTGGCGGTCGGCCAGGAGGTAGCAGGGCGAGCGCCAGCCCTCGACGGTGTAGGTGGGCATGCTCCAGGCGGAGCAGCGGTATTCGCGCTTGCCCTGCAGGAACTCATGGAAGAGCGGGTTGTTGTAGAAGGGGATGTCCAGGCCCTCGCACCGGCGGTGGACCTCGGTGTAGAGCTCCTGGGCCTCGGTGCGCGCGAGGAACTGCTCGCGGTCGTGGGTGACCGACTGGTAGTCGTAGCCCGGCGATGTGATGCATCCCTCCACGCCCATGTCCTTCAGGTACCGGAACAGATCCACGTACTCCTCGGCGGGCGTGCCGCGGAAGATCGTGGTGTTGGTGCACACGCGGTAGCCGCGCTCGATGGCCTCGCGCATGTGCCCCGTGGCCTTGGTGAACACCCCGCGGCGGTCGACGGCATGGTCGTGCACGGACTCCATGCCATCGATGTGCACGACGAACGCGAAGCGCTTCGAGGGCTCGATGCGCCCGAACGCGCGGTCCATGAGGATGCCGTTGGTGCAGAGGTAGACGAAGCGCCCCTGGTCGATGATGCCGTGCACGATCTCGTCGATCTGCTTGTGGATCAGCGGCTCGCCACCCGGGATGTTCACGATCGGGGCGCCGCACTCCTCGGCCACGCTCAGGCACTCCTCCACGCTCAGTCGCTTGTGGAAGACGTCCTTGTACTCCTGAATGCGCCCGCATCCGGTGCAGGCGAGGTTGCAGAGCTCGAGGGGTTCGAGCATGAGGGTGAAGGGGAAGCGCTCCTTGCGCTCCAGCAGCTTCTTCTTCGCGATGTACGTCGCCATGCCAAGCTCGAGCGAGAGCGGGCGCTTTGCCACCGGTTCCTCCTCATCGCCATCGGGACCTGCGAGACCAAACCGTAACCCACGCACCGGCGCGCCGCCGCCGCCCGTCCGCCCGGTCAGTTCGTGCGTGCGAATGCCGTGTCGGTGATGGCGGCCAGGTCATCCACCGGGCCGTCGAGCCCGGACAGGAGCGCGCGGGCACGCGCATGCGATTCGGTCGCGAGCGCCCGGGCCCGCTCCATGCCGTGCAGGCTCGTGTACGTGACCTTGCCCATGCGCTCATCCGCGCCCACTGCCTTGCCGAGTTCCTCCTCGGAGCCCGCGACATCGAGGATGTCGTCCACGATCTGGAACAGCAGGCCGAGTTCGCGCGCGAACGCACGGTAGATGCGCTCCTGCTCCGGGAGCGGCGGCGCCAGCACCAGCGCCACGTGCACCGACACCGCCATGAGGCGGCCGGTCTTCAGGGCATGCATCGCGGCCAGGGGGGCGGCACCACCCGCGCCCGCGCCCTTCAGGTCCAGGTACTGGCCCCCCACCATCCCGGCGACCCCGGTGGCCCGGCTGATCTCCCGGAGGATCCCCGCCTGCACCGCCGGGCCGCCCGCCTGGACCTCGCACACGAGCCGGACTGCCTCGGCGAACAGCGCATCGCCTGCGAGGATCGCGACGTCCTCGCCGAACACCACGTGACACGTCGGCATGCCCCGCCGCAGGGCGTCATCGTCCATCGCCGGCAGGTCGTCATGGATGAGCGAATAGGTGTGCACCAGTTCGATGGCCGCCGCGGCCGGCATGAGCGCACGGGGATCGCATCCGAGCGACTCCGCCGTCGCGAGTGCGAGCACCGGCCGGATGCGCTTGCCGCCCGCGAGCAGCGAGTAGCGCATCGCCTCGACGAGGCCCCCGGTGCCCTCGGCCTCGGCCGACTCGCGCGGATCGTCCACGGTGAACCAGAGGCCGGCGAGGTACTCGTCCACCTGCTGCCTCAGGTGCTCCGGATACCGGGCATGGACGCTCTGCGGGGAGGGCTCGCTCATCGGGCGGCAGGCTACCCGGCTGGTACCGTCGCCCGCCATGCGCGCCCTGGTGCTCCACGGTCCCGACGACGTCCGCCTCGAGGAGGTCCCGGTGCCCGAACCGGGCCCGGGCGAGGTGGTGCTCCGGGTGACCCGGGCGCTCACGTGCGCGACTGACGCCAAGATGCTGCGGCAGGGGACGCATCCGGCCCTGCCGGCGCCGCCCGCGCCCTTCGGGCACGAGGCCTGCGGGGTGGTTGCCGCCGCGGGCCCCGGGGGGCCATCCGTGCGCGAGGGCGATGCGGTCGTCGTGGCCAACTCCGCGCCCTGCGGCGACTGCCCGCCGTGCCTGCGCGGGCGGCCATCGCTATGCGAGGACATCACATACCTGTCGGGGGCCTACGCGGAGTTCCTGCGGGTGCCCGCGCGCATCGCCGCCCGGAACATGCTTCCGCTGCCGAAGGGCCTTCGCCCGGAAATCGCGGCCATGGTCGAGCCGCTGGCCTGTGCGGTGCGCGGCACCGAGCGGGTTGAGGCGGGAGCCGGTGACGAAGTCGTCGTGCTGGGTGGCGGGGTGCAGGGGACCCTCATCACCTGTCTGCTGGCCGGTCGCGGCTGCCGCGTGACCCTGTGCGACCCGCACCCCTCCCGCCGGGACCGCGGGCTCCGGTTCGGCGCCGCGGCCGCCATGGACGCCCCCCGCGATCCG
>JAUROO010000016.1 GCA_030829765.1 Miltoncostaeales bacterium
CCCGCTCCCACCAGGGCGCCCGCGACGATCGCGGGGATGAGCTGCGACAGGCGGCAGGGCATCAGCCGTCCCGCGCGGGCGGCAGCGGGGTGGGCGCGCCTGCATCATCCACGGCCACCATCGTGAAGCGTCCCCGGGTGCACAGCTCGCGCGCGCCATCCGCAGGACTCTCCCGGTGCACCTCCACCAGCACGGTCATGCTGGTGCGCCCCTCCGCCTCCACGCGGCTGGTGAGTTCCACGAAGTCGCCCACGAAGATCGGCACGCGGAATTCGAGTTCATCCACCTTGCGGGTGACCACCGTGCCCCGCGCGCGGCGCGACGCGGCGAAGAACGCCGAGCGGTCCATCCACGCCATGAGCGTGCCGCCGAACAGCGTGCCCATGTGGTTGGTGTCGCCGGGGAAGACGACCTCGAGCGACGTGGCATCGGGCATGGCCGGAGCCTAGACGGGACGGGGCGCCCGCCCTCGCCGTTCACCCGGCACGGCGCGCAATGGCGACTATCGTGGTCTCACGGTCAGCAAGGAGGGAATCCATCGTGGGCGTGCTGGATCAGCCGGACCTGGTGTTCCTCCTCCTCATGGTGGGGCTGTCCGGTGTCGCCCTGGAGACCGTCTCGCCGGGCGCCGTCGTTCCGGGGGTGGTGGGGGTGATCTCCCTCCTGCTCGCCATCCCCGGGCTCATCGCGCTGCCCATCGGGTGGCTGGGGGTCGTGCTGCTGCTGGTGGGGGTGGGCCTCTTCGTGGTGGAGGCCATGGTCGGCGGCTACGGCATCCCCGCGGTCGCGGGAGTTGCGGCGTTCGCGGCTGGTGGGGTGCTGTTGTTCGATTCCCCGTACCCGTCCCAGCAGACCAGCCCGGCCCTCGCCATCGTCACGGCCATCGCGATTGCCGGGGGATGCGCGCTGCTGGCCCGTCGGGTGCGCCGCGCACGCATGGCCCCCGTTGCCACGGGGGTGCCGGCACTCATGGGGAGGGGCGGGCACGCGCGCGCGGACGTCAGCCCCCTCGGCGGCCATGTCTTCGTGAATGGCGAGATCTGGGAGGCCCGCACCCACCGCGGCACCATCCCCGCAGGGGCACCCGTGCGGGTCGTCGACGTGGACGCCGCCGATCTCACGCTCACCGTCGAATCCGGAGGTTCATCGTGACCATCATCTATGTCCTGATCGCCATTGCCGTGCTGGCGGTGATCCTGTTCTTCGCGTCGGTCCGCGTGGCCCGCGAATACGAGCGCGGCGTGGTGTTCCGCCTGGGCCGCCTGCTCGGCGAGAAGGGCCCCGGGCTGTTCTTCCTCATCCCGTTCATCGACCGGGCCGTGCGGGTCGACCTGCGCACGGTCACGTTGAACGTGCCCCCGCAGGAGGTCATCACCCGCGACAACGTGACCGTCCGGGTGAACGCGGTTGCGTACTTCAGGGTCCTCGATGCCTCGAGCGCGATCGTGCAGGTGGAGGACTTCGAACTTGCCACGTCGCAGATCTCCCAGACGACACTGCGCAGCGTGCTGGGTCAGGTGGAGCTCGACCAGTTGCTGGCCGAGCGCGACCAGATCAATGATCGCCTGCAGACGATCATCGACCAGCAGACCCACCCATGGGGAGTCAAGGTGTCGGTCGTCGAGGTGAAGGACGTGGAGATCCCCAGCAGCATGCAGCGTGCCATCGCCCAGCAGGCTGAAGCCGAGAGGGAGCGTCGGGCCAAGGTGATTGCCGCAGAGGGTGAGTACGAGGCGTCCAACCGGCTTGCCGCCGCTGCGGAGATCATCAGCGCCGCGCCGGGTGCGCTCCAGTTGCGCTACCTGCAGACGATGAATGCCATCGGGGCATCCGAGACCAACAGCACCACCATCATCCCGTTCCCCGTGGAGTTGCTGGAGGCGCTCGGCGTGCGCGGGCGGGGCAGCCGGGGGGAGTGAAGAGGGCGCACCACCGCATCCCTGGAGCGGGCACCGCGTCGGACAGGACGTTGCTGACGCGTCGGCATTGAAAGGTATGGTCCACGTATGGACGACCGACGGTATCTTCGGAAGATCACGCCAATCGCCGCAGCCGCAGGGCTTGCTCTGGTCGGTGCAGGCCCGGCTGCCGCGTATGACGTGATCGCCACACCGGCCGCGGTCGACTTCGGCACCGTTGCGCCGGGCGCCGCGTCCGCGCCGCAGGCGGTGACGTTCAGCAATCCCTTCTACAGTCCGACCCCGCCGAGCGTGAGGTTTGACCTGGCGACACCCCCCGTCGTCATCTCGGGTGCCGACGCGGGCGACTTCTCCGTCACCTCCGACTGCGGCACCGGACTCGACGCCCAGTGCACCGCGCAGGTCACGCTCAACCCCACTGCGACCGGTCGCCGCGACGCGGTCGTCGAGCTCGTCAATAACGTGGGCACCGTCATCTCGGCAGCGACGCTCACCGGGAAGGCGGTGGCGCCGCGCACCGTCATCACCTCGGCCCAGAGCGGGTTCGCGAACCCTACCGTCGGTGTCGCGACAACCGGTGTCGTGACCTTCACCAATGGCGCATCCGTGGCCATTCCGATGGGGACGGTGTTCATCACGGGGAGCGCCAATTTCACCCTCCCCACCAACGGCGTGGACACCTGCAGCGGGGTGAGTCTTCCACCGGGTGGTTCGTGCGGCGTGCAGGTGCAGTTCATGACGAGTCTGGCGGGCGGCAGCACCGCGACGGTCGCAATCACGAGCAGTGGTCTCAGTGCCCCGGCAGAGGGTGCCGTGGCGGTGACAGCCGCTGCCCCGACGCCAACGGTTCCGTTCGTTACGGGGAACGTCCCGATCTGCCATGGGAAGCACCTCCAGGCCATCGCGCCGAACTACAGGGGCGTCCTCAACGGCCATAACAAGAACAACCCCGGACATCGAAACGATGTGATCCCCCCGTTCCGGTATCCAGGTGGCGTATTCCCCGGCAAGAATTGGCCACCGACCGGGGCGGCGGCCTCGAATCAGTGTGTGCTCGACCTGATCGCCTGGTCAACCCCTGCCACAAGCGCGCAGTTGCGCCCGCCAAACCCCCCGGTGCAGTCCACGGTGACCCTCTGCCACGCGACCGGCGCCAGCACCTGGTCGAGGACCAGCGTCCCCGCGGACCAGGCGTATGGCCTTCATGCGCGCCACGGCCAGGACATCATCCCGCCCTTCAGCATCCGTACCGCGTCTGGCGCGGTGGCCTTTCCCGGCCAGAACTGGGACTCCGCCGGGCAGGCCATCCTGCGGAACCAGTGCCGCGATGTCTCGATTACGTCAAGCCTCGCTCCGGCTGAGAACGTCATCCTGTGCTCGGCCCCACAGGATGGGCAGTACGCACTCATCTCGCGGTCACCGTCGGCCGCCCTCACCTATGCCCGGATGAATCCGACCGCCATCGTGCCGCCGTTCAGATATCGAAGCGGCACCACGACCCGCCTGTTCCAGGGGCTCAATTGGTCGTCCCGCGGTCAGCAGATCTTCGCCAAGGGCTGTGTGGACCCCGACCCGCCGCTGCAGCGCATCACACCGTCGGTGCAGTGCGTTCAGGTGGCGGCTGACGGCACCCTCACCGCCTACTTCAATGTCTCCAATCCCAACGGCTCCACCACGACCGTTGCCCCGGGCGCCGCCAACCAGGTGACCGGGACAGGCCTCCCGCCTGTCAGCCCGCCC
>JAUROO010000017.1 GCA_030829765.1 Miltoncostaeales bacterium
CCGGTGGTGAGCCCCGTCGCCGAGTAGCGGGTGACCTGACGGGCGCCGGTGCCATCGGGCTGCACCGTCCACACCTGGGTGCGGATGAGGCGCATGGGCGGGCCGCCCAGCGACACCCGCACGCGGCGCGAACGGGCCACGGCGATCCCCGCGTCGCCCCACACGGGGCTGGTCGCGCGGGTCATCAGGCGGGTGTGCGCGCCCGAGTTGGACAGCGGCGCCACCAGCAGCGTGCCGCCGTCGATCGGGGGCGGGTAGCTGCTGAACGAGAACGCGATGCGCGAGGAGTCCGGCGAGAAGGCCATGCCGTAGTCGACGGCGTTGCCCTTGGCGGCCACGTAGTCGGCCACCGGCAGGGTGGCCACGCCCGCGAGGGACGCGGGCACCGCCACCAGCCCGAGGCCGTTTCCGGTGACGAACCCCTTGGCGTTGGCCGACTGCGTCTGGCAGGCCAGCCACTGCGAGTCCGGTGACCAGACGGGGGTGGTGACGCACGCTGACCCCAGCGCCGTGCGTGCGCCGGTCGCGAGTTCCACCACGAACCCGCTCCACCCGGTGTCCGTGGATGACGACACCGCCTGGTAGGCCAGCTTGGTGCCATCGGGCGAGATGGCCGCTGACTGCCCGCGGGCAATCGCCCGCGCCCCGGTGCCATTGTCGTTCGCCACCATCACCTGCGAGGGCGTGGTGATGCTGCGCGGAGCGGTGACGTAGGCCATGGCCCCGGCACCCACCGCGGGGACGGCGGCCGCCGCCAGCCCGGTTGCGAGGATGGTGGTGTGCATGCGTCGCATCGCTGCCCCCTCCGTCGTGATCACCGGCGGCGATCCCGGGGCTGACGCTACTCCCCGCCCGGGCGCGCCGAACCACCCATGTGGGTGGATGCACCGGTGACGCCGCGCACCATCATCGTGGGTAGACCGGTCAGGGACCGGCAGACCAGGTAGCGGTTCCGACCCGCTGCCGGCACATCACAGGGCGGGGCGCGAACGGCCAGAGGGGCCGGGAACGCCCCGCCTTCCCGCTGCCTGCAGGCAGGCGGTGGTCAATGGATGCCCCCGGCAAGATTCGAACTTGCGACACCAGGATTAGGAATCCTGTGCTCTATCCCCTGAGCTACGGGGGCGGTGTACCTGCACGTGGTGGGGAAGAACCCTCACGCACAGACATTATTGCCTGCGTGACGCGAACGTTCCTGCCATCTCGTTCGATGTGCAGCGACGACTGAGTCGATGCGCACGCCCCGAGGGCCCGCCGCACGACGTCAGGGGAGCCCCGGCGCGCATCTGCATCACCTGGCATGCGCGGTACGAGCCGCGGCAGCCGCGCCGGCCGATCTACCGCTCGCCCGCACGTCGTTGCCACTCGGCAAGCCATGGCCTGGCCTGATCGCCGAGCCGGTAGCCACCAACACCGTTTCTGAGGATGAGCCGGCCTGAAGATGTCGATTCCGCGAGCTCCCACACGCAGCGCATCGGCGTCACGCACCCTGCCGGAAGCTTGCCCTTCGGGTAGCCGCTCGTTCCCGGCAGCAGGAAGTGAAGACGCGACGTATCGCCACCTGCCCGACGGAGTTCATTGACGAACGCCCGCGGGGTTCGCTTCCATTCCTCGGCCGTGAACGGCGTGACCCGCCGCGTATGACCGTGGTACATCTCGATCCAGACGCCGCCTGCGCGAGCCAGGCCGCTCATGGCCGTCCGGTAGGTGCGGAAGCGCGCGATTCCATCCCGCCCGAGATTCCGATCGGGGCCCCGCCCCGCGGCAATGGCCGAACCGACCGCAGGCGCGATGTACACGTGAATCCGTCCCGCCCAGGTCTCGCCAAACGGACTCGGCACGTCAAGGAGCTCCATCGCCTGTGCGAAGCGGGACGCGAACGAATTGGGATCCGGTGGCGGTATCCGGCCATTCCTGATTCGTGGTGCGCGGGGATCAGACGCCATCGGCGTGAGCTCGTCAATGCCGATGGCATGCGCGGGCGAACGCTCGATGGCCGACCGGAGAGTGGCGGCCATGGCTTCAGCACTGAGCCCGTGCAGATTGCGCTCGTTGACCTTGCCGAGGCGGCCACCCCGGTCGTTCGCACTGAAGAGACCACCGCGCGACGGCTCCTGGCGAAAGGCACCCCGGCGGCGGCTGAGGCCGGTGCTGCCATCCGACGGATGGATGATTTCCCTCACCGCCGCGTCGACGTCGTAGAGGAAGAAACGCGACCCGGTATGAAACCGGGAGAGCCGTGACCGTGACGTCGACCGGGCAGCAGGCGCACGCGGGAAACGGACGGACGTCGATACAGGGCTGCCGGACACCGAGCCCGCGGTGGGACGGATGCTCACGGTGGCTCGACGCGGGGAACGTGAGCGTGCAGGCAACCGCAGGAGCGTTTTGCCCCTGCCAACCCATACCCGCCATGCCGGCCTCCGGGCATCACCGAGTGTGACGTCGAGGAGGGCCGCCCTGTTCATGCTCACGTAGACACGTCCGGAGCCGGAGTGGGGGCGCACGGGCACCACGGCCGTGATTACCGGCGTCACATCCGACGGTGGAAATCGCTGCGTGCGTTCGGGGGGACGCTTCGATGCGCCGGATGGAGCCGCGTGCTGAGCTGGGCTGGGTTGGGGGGCGTGGGCTATTTCCACGCGTGCCGCCTGCGAGCAGTTGCCGACCCTGCCGCACGCCCGGCCCTCGAGGACCGAGCCCCCGCGTCCATCGCCAACGGGC
>JAUROO010000018.1 GCA_030829765.1 Miltoncostaeales bacterium
CTTGATGGCCTCCTTGATGAGGACGGCCGCCGGGGGGGTCTTGGTGATGAACGAGAACGAGCGGTCCTCGTAAACCGAGATCTCCACCGGGGTGATGACCCCGCCGAGGTTCTGCGTCTCGGCGTTGAACGCCTTGCAGAAGTCCATGATGTTGATGCTCGCGGCACCCAGCGCCGGACCCACCGGCGGCGCGGGCGATGCGCCCCCCGCGGGGATGTGGAGCTTGATGATCTGCAGGACCTTCTTCGCCATGCGGGCGTGACCTTCCGGACTGGGGCCGTCTCGAGCGGCCCGGGATCATACATCTGCGCGCGCGAATGGCCAGCGGGTAACGCCGGCCGGGTGCGCGCGCCCGTGCCTACGTGAGCTTCTTCACCTGGTCGAACGACAGTTCGGCGGGCGTCTCGCGGCCGAAGATGGACACGAGCACCTTCACGCGACCCTGCTCGGCGTTGATCTCGGCGATCTCGCCGGTGAAGTCCGAGAGCGGGCCCGAGATGACCTTGATGCTCTCGCCCACGGTGAACTCCGCGCGCACCTTCGGACGGCTCTCGGTCTGCGTGTGCAGCAGGCGGTCGACCTCCGAGCGCGTCAGGGGCGGCGGGCGGTGGTCATCGTTCTTGGTGGCGCCCACGAAGCCGGTGACACCCGGGGTGTCCTTGATGAGCGACCAGGCGTCGTCGTCGCCCATGTCCATGTTGACCAGCACGTACCCGGGCAGCGTGCGACGCTCGGTCTGCACCTTCTGCCCGTCCTTGTTGGTCTCGACCACCTGCTCGGTGGGCACGACGACCTCGCGGATCGACCGCTTGCGGTGCTGGGTCTCCACGCGGCGGAGGATGTTGGCCCGCACCTTGTTCTCGTGACCCGAGTAGGTGTTGATGACGTACCAGCGCAGCAAATACTTCTCCTAGAAGATGGCGCCGACGAGGGTGCTCATGAGAGCGTCGACGACCCCGAGGTAGATCGCCACCACGGCGACGAATATCAGTACGACGGCGGTGGCCTGGAAGAGCTGTGCCCGGTTCGGCCAGGTGACCTTCTTCAGCTCGGTCGTCACCTCGCCCAGGTATCGGCGGCTACGCCCCTCCTGTACGGACTTGGTGACCGTGCCGGCCTTCTCGTTCTTCGCCTGCTGGCGCGGACGTGGCTGCGCCTTGGGCTGGCCGCCCGATGACTTCTTCTTCCGCCGACCGGGCACGGGCGGCGGCTCGGCCCCGCCGGGGCCGGATTCGTCGGGGCCCGGTTCGCCCGAGCTCTGGCCCTTTGACGGGCGGATGCGTGCCATGTAGCTGGCGGCCTTCTCAGTCTGTCGCGTTCTGCTGGACAGGGCCGGAGGGACTCGAACCCCCAACCCCCGGTTTTGGAGACCGGTGCTCTACCAATTGAGCTACGACCCTGTGTTCCCCGCGCCGGCGAGCCGGCGGGACCTCCCTACCGCGTCTCGCGGTGCTCCGTGTGCCGGCCGCACCAGCGGCAGTACTTCGAGAGCGACACGCGGTCAGGCGTGTTGCGCTTGCTCTTATTGGACTGGTAGTTGCGCCTCTTGCAGTCCTGGCATGCCAGGGTCACGGCGATGCGCTGGCCGGTCTTGCCCACGGGGAAGCCTCCGGTCGTTGGCGGGTCCGGGAAGGTACCACAGTGATTTGGCCACCCCGGTAGCCTGCCCGCATGGCTTCCGAATGGAGTGACTGGTACACGCGGGAGGACACGACGGGGTGGGTCCTCCCCCGCATCCTCCGTGAGCGCGCCGAGGCGCACCCGGACCAGCCGTACATCCGGTTCGGCGACGGCGCCTGGGTGACATACGGGGAGATCGACGCGCGGGCGAGCCGCATCGCCAACGCGCTGATCGCCCGGGGGCTGCGCAAGGGCGAATGCGTATCGACCCTCATGCCGAACTCCGTGGACCAGGTGGCCCTGTGGTTCGGGATCCTCCGGGCCGGCGGCGTGCAGTCGCCGATCAACCTGGCCTACCGCGGCGACTTCCTCTCCTGGGTCATCAACCTGCCCCAGTCGCGGTTCCTCGTGATCTCCGACGACCTCCTGGACCGCCTGGATCACGTGGCCGGTGAGCTGCCGGTGCTCGAGCACGTGTTCGTGTGGTCCTCCGGCGCGCCGCACGGCCCGGACCCCGCCGTGCCCTTCGAGCCGTTCGCGGTGCTCGACGATGCCCCCGACACCGACCCGGGCGTGGAGGTCACGTGGGTGGATGACGCCCGCATCATGTTCACCTCGGGCACGACGGGCCGCAGCAAGGGCGTGATCAAGCAGCACGCGTCGGACTACTTCTCGGGCCGCACCTACAACGAGGTGTGCGGCGTCACCGCGGACGACGTCTTCTACACCTGCCTGCCGCTCTTCCACAGCAACGCGCAGGTCCTCAACTGCTACCCGGCCATGATCGCCGGAGCGCGCATCCAGCTCTCGGCCCGGTACTCATCCACGAACTTCTGGCGCGAGGTCACCGAGTGCGGGGCGACCGTCCTGAACACCGTCAGCGCGATGAACTACTTCATCTGGAACACCGGGCCCGGCGAATTCGACCGTGCGCACTCGGTGGAGCGCATCATGGCCATGCCGGCGCCCAAGGACATCTACCACGAGTTCAAGGAGCGCTTCGGGATCCGCTGGCACGAGGGCTATGGGCTGACCGAAACCGGCATGGTCACCTACGTGCCGCCGGGAGTCGAGAAGCCGGGGTCGTGCGGGGTCGCCAGCCCCGGGTTCGAGGTGAGCGTCGTGCAGCCGGGCACCGACCTGCCACTGCCGCCGGGGGAGCCGGGCGAGATCGTGGTGGACATGAAGCTGCCGAACATCGTGATGCGTGCATACGCGGGGATGCCGGAGAAGACCGCCGAGGACTTCAAGAACCTGAAGCTCCACACCGGCGACCTGGGCGTGATGGATGAGGACGGCTACCTGTACTTCAAGGACCGCGTGAAGGACTACATCAGGCGGCGCGGCGAGAACGTGTCGTCGATGGAGGTGGAGCGCATCGTGGCCTCCCATCCCGGGGTGCTCGAGGCCGCGGCGGTGGGCGTGGCCGCGGGTGAGGGGGCAGGATCGGAACAGGAGATCCTCATCTGCGTGGTCCCGCGCGAGGGCGTGCCCGACCCGCACGAACTCCTCACCTACTGCAGCGACAAGATGCCGTACTTCGCGGTGCCGCGATACGTGCGGTTCATGGAGCACCTGCCGAAGACCCCCACCGAACGGGTGCGCAAGGTGGAGTTGCGCGACCTGCCGCTGGACGACACCGTGTACGACCGCGTGATGAGCGGCCCGAAGATCAGCGCGTGATGGACGACGACCCCCTCGACCTCGGCGAGGCGGCGGCATTCATCCTCGGAGAGCGACCGGCGCTGGCCGAGGACACCGTGTGGACGGTGCTCAATGAACTGCAGGACCCGCCGGTGAGGAACGCCGACGGCATGGCCGTGGACCTCATCACGCGCCTGCACCCGCAGGTCCGGCCCCGGGATGTGCGGGTCATCCTGGACGAGTGGCGCGAGTACGCGCGGCTGGCCGTGGAGGACGACTGGGACTGACCCCGCGGTGGTCGCGGGGTGCGGACCTCAGCGGCGGGTACGGGGCGCGGCGGTCCGCCCCAGCAGGATGTCGCGTGCCTGGTTGAGGGCGACGGTCATGTCGGATGCCCGCTGCTGGAGCTCGGGATGCAGGTCCGCGACGCGATCCGGGTGGCAGCACGCCACCTCGCGCCGCCATGCCCGCTCCACCTCGGGCGGGGTCGGCCGCGGGCCGAGGCCGAGCAGGTCCGCCGCCTCCGCGGCGCTCGACGGCGGCGTGACCCCCCCGGCCCGCTGCCGGTCCAGCAGGCCCTGGGCCAGCGTACGCAGGCGTGCCTTCTCCGCCTGGATGTCGCCCCACTCGTCATCGAGCGCCTCCAGCCTCTCGGCCAGGCGGGCGCGCTCCTCCCGGACCTCGTCCGCAAGCGATGCGAGGGCACGATCACGCTCCCCGGCGTCGGCCCGCAGTGCGTCGAGCATCACCGCGGGGTCCGCGGGTGACGGATCATCGGCCGCCACGGAGCGCCCCTGCCCCCACTGACCCTGGCGGACGAGGCCGATCACCTCGTCGATCCGGTGATGCGCGGAGTTCGCCATGGCCGGGCCATCGGAGGGGCCCAGGCGCACGAGCGACAAGGCATCCCACGACGGATCGGCGATGAAGGCCGCCGATGAGCGCCCGGCCAGGAGCACGCGCCGCGCGGGCTGCGCGCGGTGGCCCAGCAGGGCGAACCGGGCATCAGGCGCATGTCCGCCCCGCAGGGCCTCCAGTTCGCCTGCCAGGTCGTCCAGCCGGCGCGCAACCTCACGGCCATCCGGGCCGTCGGGGGTCACGCCCCGGGCCGCCGCCAGGGCGTCGTCGAGTCCCACGGCACCCGGGCCCTGGCCTACGGCCAGCACGGACCACCAGCGCGTCCACGGGTCGTCGTCCGGTGCGGCGGACAGCACGCGACCTGCCTCCACCGGGTGGTCGAGGGACAGCAGCACCGACGCCAGCGGCGGCCGGGCATGGCGATCACCCCCCGCGGCGGCGATGCCGAGCAGGGCCACCTGGCGCCAGCGGGCCGACTCGCCGCGCCGCGGGAGCGTGCCGCCGGCGTGTGCGAATGCGTCGTTCACCGGCCCAACGCTAGTGCAGGATCACGGCGGGAAGGCACCGCACCGCGGGCGGCGGGCGCGGCCTGGTGCGACCATCGCCCTCGTGCCCAACCAGCTCGCCACCGAGGCCTCGCTGTACCTGCGCCAGCACGCAGGCAACCCCGTGGACTGGTGGCCCTGGGGGCCGGACGCCCTCGCGGATGCCCGGTCCCGGGACGTGCCCGTGCTGCTGTCGGTCGGGTACTCGTCGTGTCACTGGTGCCATGTGATGGCGCATGAGTCATTCGAGGATCCGGCGACAGCGGACCTCATGAATGCGCTGTTCACCTGCGTCAAGGTCGACCGGGAGGAGCGGCCCGACGTGGACGCCCTGTACATGCAGGCCACGCTGGCCATGACCGGACACGGGGGCTGGCCCATGACGGTGTTCCTCACGCCGGGCGGCGAGCCGTTCCACGCGGGCACCTACTTCCCGCCGCAGCCGCGCGCCGGGATGCCGTCCTTCACCCAGGTGCTGCAGGGAGTGGCGGAGGCCTGGCGCGAGCGGCGCGAACAGGTGATGCGGCAGGCGGAAATGCTGGCGACGGGGCTGCGCGGTGAATCCGCCGTGGAGGTCGCCCCTCCACCCGGCCGCCATGCGGTGGCTGCAGCCGTCGATGGCCTGCGGGCCCTGTACGACGATGCCCACGGGGGGTTCGGCGGCGCCCCCAAGTTCCCGCCCTCGGTGGTGATCGACCTGCTGCTCCGCCGCCACTGGGCGGGGCAACCCGGGGATGCCCTCGCGATGGCCACCGGGACCCTCGACGCCATGGCGGCCGGTGGCGTGTTCGACCAGGTGGGGGGCGGATTCCACCGGTATGCGGTGGATGACATCTGGCTCGTGCCGCACTTCGAGAAGATGCTCTACGACAACGCCCTGCTGCTTCGCGACTATGCGCTCGCGACGCGGCTGACAGGCGACGTCCACCACGGTGCGGTCGCAGAGCGGGTCGCCGGGTACCTGATGCGCGACATGCGCGTGGAGGGGGGCGCGTTCGCCGCGGCGCAGGACGCCGACTCACCCGGCGGCGAGGGCGCCTTCTTCACGTGGACGCCCGGGGAGATCCGCGCGGTGCTGGACCCCGCGGATGCAGAGGCGGTCATCGCGCGGTTCGGGGTGACCGACCGCGGGAACTTCGGGGGACGCACCATCCTGCGGGTGGCGGACCCCGGGGTGCATGTCGGGAGCGCAGTCCTCGCCGCGCTCCGCGATGCCCGGGACACCCGTCCGGCGCCCGCCCGCGACGACAAGGTGATCGCATCGTGGAACGGCCTCGTCATCGGGGCGCTCGCGGAGGCCGGGGTGTCGATGCAGCGCCCTGCGTGGGTGGACGCGGCGCGGCAGGCCGCGCGCTTCGTGCTGGACCGCATGGTGGTGGACGGCCGGCTCATGCGGGTGCATGCGGCGGGCCGCGCCCGCCACCTCGGGACCCTGGATGACCATGCCGACCTGGCCGACGGGCTGCTGGCGCTGTACGCGGCCGACTTCGACCCGGAATGGCTGGCGCGCGCGCGGCAACTGGCCGAGGCCATTCTCGAGCTGTTCGCCGGGAGCACGGGCGACGGGTTCTTCATCGCGGGGTCAGACGCACCGGCGCTGCTCGCCCGCCCCCGCGACCTAGAGGACCATCCATCGCCCTCGGGCAACTCGCAGGCCGCATGGGTGCTGGCGCGTCTGCACCTGCTGACGGGGGAGGACCGGTACCGGCGCGCGGCCGAGGGGGCCGTGGGTGCGGTGGCGGAGCAGGCCGCCCGCTGGCCGCAGGCTTTCGCGCGCGGCCTGGCCACGGCCGACCTGCTGGCAACGCGGCCCGTCGAGGTGGCCATCGCGGGCGCACCGGACGATGCGCGCACCGTCGCCCTGGTGGAGGCCGCGCGGTTGCACGCCGGCCCGTACGCGGTGATCGCCGCAGGCGCGCCGGATGATCGGCGCGCGCACACAGTCGCCCCGCTGCTCGCGGACCGGCCGATGCGCAACGGACTCCCGACCGCGTACGCCTGCAGCGGATTCACCTGCCGGGAGCCGGTTTCCGACCCCGATGCACTGATCTCCGTGCTGCAGGGCGCCTGACGGCCTATCCTGCCGCGCATGGCCGACCTCGATGAGATCCGCGTATTGATCGAAACCGCCCTCCCCGGCTCGGCCGTGGAGGTGAAGGACCACGGCGGCGGGGACCACCTGTCCGCGGTGGTCGTGGCGCCGCAATTCGAGGGCATGAGCCGCATCGACCAGCACAAGGCCGTGTACGCCGCCGTCCAGGCGCGCATCGACGACGGCCAGATCCACGCGCTCGCGCTGAAGACGCGGGCCCCGGAGGCATGATGAGCGACGTCACGACGATGACCGACGAGCAGATCCTCGAGGCCATCAAGGGCGAGGTCGCGGGCAACCGCGTCTTCCTCTACATGAAGGGAACACCGGACGCACCGGCATGCGGCTTCTCGATGCGGGTGGTGCAGATCCTCGACCACCTGGGCGTGCAGTACGGGGCCCGGAACATCCTGGAGGACCCCCGGGTCCGCGGGGTGCTGTCGGGGTGGTCGGACTGGCCCACCATCCCGCAGTTGTTCGTGAACGGCTCGCTCGTCGGCGGCTGCGACATCGTCACCGAGCTGTTCCAGGATGGCGAGCTGCAGCCGATGTTGGAGTCGTGATGACGAGCCACCCCATCGAGTTCTCGGAGGACCTGCAGGACACCAGCCCGGCGACCCGTATCGGGCTGTCCCGTGCCGGGGTGTCGCGATCGGCAAAGGCGATCCGCCTGGCCTTCGGCGGCGCCGAGCACTACATGGACGCCACCGTGGAGTGCGTGGTGGACCTCGACCCCGACCAGAAGGGCGTCCACATGTCGCGCTTCGAGGAGGAGGTCAACGAGGCCATCGACGCCGTGCTGATCGGCGAGGCCGTGGCCATCGAAGCGCTGGCCGAGCACATCGCCCAGCGCGTGGTGGAGCGGCAGGGCGCACTGCGCGGCATGGCCACCATCCGCGCCCGGTACCCGGTGGAGAAGCGCACCCCGGTGACCGACGTGGCCACGCAGGAGATGTACGGCCTCATCGGCACGGCCAGTGCCCGCCCGGGGTGGAGCCGCCGCGCCGTCGGCGTGTCGGCGCAGGGCATGAACGCCTGCCCCTGCGCCCAGGGGCTGGTGCGCGAGCAGGCCGAGGCCGCCCTGGCCGACGACGGCTTCTCGCCGTCGGAGATCGACCGCATCGTCGCCCGGGTGCCCATCGCCACCCACAACCAGCGCGCACGGGGAACCCTGATCGTCGGATCCTCCGGCAACGAGGACATCCCCGCGCATGACCTCATCGCAATCGTCGAGGACGGCATGTCGTCCGAGATCTATGAGCTCCTGAAGCGCCCGGATGAGCTGTACGTCGTCGACAAGGCCCACCGGCGCCCGCGGTTCGTCGAGGACTCCGTGCGCGAGATGATCGCCGGGGTCATCGCCGGGTTCCCGGACCTGCCCGACGATTCGTTCGTCTCCGCGCATCAGGAGAACTACGAGACCATCCACACACACGACGTCGAGGCCGAGCGCCACGGCGTGCTGGGTGAGATGCGCGCCGAGGTCGCCGGCGGGGACCACGCCGCGCGCCACATCACCCTCGCCGAATGGCTCGACGGCCCCACCTGATCCTCCCCTGACGCGGGCCCTCGTGAGACGGGCCTGGTGTTAGCCCCGGCGATAACCACAGCAGTGCGGCTGGCCCCGGTGTATCGGTTGGCGACAACTCTCAGGCGCCGCCGCGTGCGAACGGGCTCCGCCCGTGCGCTCACGCGGATGGCCCGCCTGCGGTAGTCGCCAACCGATACACCGGCGCCATCCGCCTCTCGCGCTTTTTCGCCGGGGCTAACACCAGGCCCGGCTCCCGTGAGCGCATGCGGGGTGGATCAGGTGGGGCCGGGCGCGCCCTTGCCGCCCAGGTGGATCCGGTTCTCGGTGCCGTTCAGCAGACGGCGGATGTTCTCGCGGTGCTTCCAGATGACGAACAGCGCGGCGGCGGCGATGAAGCCCACGTATGACCACGGGGCGCCAAAGGCCCAGGCGAGCGGGGCGGCGGCGAGCGCGGCGGTGATGCTGGCGACCGACACGTACCGGGTGGTGACCACCAGCAGGAGCCACAGCAGGATGAGCACGCCGGAGGCCGCGGGAACGAGTCCGATCAGCGCACCGGCTCCCACGGCCACGCCCTTGCCGCCCCGGAAGCCGGTCCACACGGGGAACACATGGCCGAGGATCGCCAGCGCGGCGGCGGCGATGGGCCACCACGACCCACCCGCGAGCCAGTCGGCCAGCAGCACCGCGGCCGCGCCCTTGGCGATGTCGAGCACCATCACGGCGATTCCCCACGACCGGCCGAGGGTGCGGAACACGTTGGTGGCGCCCAGGTTGCCGCTGCCCACCGCGCGCAGGTCAATGCCGTTCAGGCGGCCGGCGATGAGGGCGAAGGGAATCGAGCCGAGCAGGTACGCGGCGATGAGGGCGATGGCCTGGTTCACGGGTCTCCGGTGACGTCGGGGGCCGGGAGACGGCCCTCGAAGAGCCGGCGCCGGGCCATGATGAAGTAGTACGCGCCCGAGATGACGGTGAGCGCCACCGCCAGGTACAGCAGGGCGTCGTACTGCCACTGCGGTGCGATGTTCAGGATGACCCAGGCCACCGCGACGTTCTGGCTGAGGGTCTTGATCTTCCCGAGGCTGCTGGCGGGGATCACCAGGTTCTCGCTCACGGCCACCAGCCGCAGCCCGGTGACGGCGAACTCGCGCGTGATGATGACCATTGCGATCCACGCCGACACGTCGCCGACCTCGATGAGGCAGAGCAGGGCTCCGGTGACCAGCAGCTTGTCGGCGAGCGGATCCAGGAAGGCCCCGGCCACGGTCACCTCGCCGCGCGAGCGCGCCAGCCAGCCGTCGAGGGAATCGGTGGCGGCGGCCACCACGTACAGGGCGAACGCCCAGTACCGGCCGCCCTCGTCGTCGACGAGGATGAGCACCATCACGACCGGGATCAGCGCGATTCGCGCAGCCGTCACGACCAGTGCGGGGTTCAGCGATGCGCGGCCGCTCACGCCGCAAGCATAGGTGGCGCCCTATCCTCGCCGCATGAACGAGTACACCGTGAGCGTCATGGGCGGGGATCGCCCCGGGATCGTCGCAGCCATCACCGGCGCGCTGCTGGGTGCCGGGGGCAACGTGGAGAACTGCCGGGCGGGCATCCTCGCGGGCTCGTTCGCGATGGTGCTGGCGGTGGAGGTGCCCGACTGGGTGTCCGACCAGGACATCGTCGACCTGCTGGCCCCGGCCGCGTCGGACCTGGGCCTGTCCCTGGGCGTGCGCCCCGCGGCCCCCGCCCACCACGGCGCCCGGGGAACCCGCTGCGTGGTGAGCGTGTACGGCGGCGACCGACCCGGGATCGTGCACGGCGCCGCACGGGCGCTGGCGGATGCCGGCGCGAACATCGTGGACCTGAGTTCGCGGGTGACGGGCGACCCCCCGGTCTACGTGCTGGGCATCGAGGTCGAGGTGCCCGAGGGGATGGGAGCGGCGCAGATCACCGATGCGCTGCGCACCCCCGATCTCGCCGGCCTCGACATCTCCGTTCAGGACGAGTCCGAGCGACTGCTCTGATCCGCCCGGTCGTCACCTACCCGGACCGGCGCCTCAAGTCACCCTGCGCACCGGTGCGGTCGTTCGGACCCGCCCTCCGGCGCCTCACGCGCGACCTGGCAGAGACGGCCGGCTCCTACCCACGCACGACCGGAATCGCCGCGCCACAGGTGGGCGAGCTGTGGCGTGTGTGCCTTGTCGACTGCACGGGGCATCCGAAGGTCCCCGCGCCGCACGGACGGCTGGTGATGGTGAACCCGGTGGTGCGCGGGTGGTCGGGCGCGGAGATCGGGCGCGAGGGGTGCCTGAGCCTGCCCGACATCACGGCGAACGTGGAGCGGGCCACGCACGTGGAGGTCGCCTTCCAGGACCTCGCGGGCACGCGCTGCGCGGTGCGCGCCGAGGGATTCGAGGCGCGCGTGATCCTGCATGAGATGGATCATCTGGACGGCGTGCTCATCCTCGACCGGGTGGCCTCGCTCGCGCTTGACGTGTTCCCGCGGCGCAGCCGGGGCCGGCGCGGGTAGGCCGGGCGGCACCCGACCCACGGGCGGGCGCCGGCGGCGATGGCATCCTGCGGGCATGCGTCCGGCCCCGTCCCCGTTCCTGCCCACGTCCCTTGCCGTGGCCTCGGTCGCGTGCCTGGCGATCGTCGCAGCACCGGCCGGCGCCCAGTCGCAGGCACCCGCTCCCGGAGCCGAACCGGCGGCGCCCGCCCGCACGGGCCCGTCCGCGCGGCGGTCACGACCCGTGGTGCTGGTGCAGGCCGGCCACCTGAGCCCGGGCGAGCCCGGGTACCTGGCGCAGACCGGGGCTTCCGGCAATCCCTTCGGGGGCGAGGCGGAGTTCAACCGCCGCGTGCGGAATGACATGGTGCGGCGCCTGCGGCGCGCGGGCGTGGATGCGCGCCCCCTCGCAGCCCGTGTGGAGCCGCTGGGCGTGGGCGGCGCCACCTTCGTGAGCATCCACCACGACTCCCCCGGCGGCGCGGCGATGGTGGGCTACGCGGTCACCGGGGGCAACGAGAACTACTACCGGGGGCAGGGCTTCGGCACGGGCAGGTCCACGCCGTACCCCGACAGCGCGACCCACCGCACGCCGGCCACCACGGTGAACAGCGCCGTGCAACGCACCTCGGCCGCGACCGCACGGCGGGTCGCCGCGGCTCTCAAGCGCGTGCGCACCCGCCGCGCGGGCGCCCGGGCGCGGTTCGCCGGCGTGATCGCGCAGGGGACCAACCGGCGCATCAACCACTTCTACGGCTTCTACCGCACCACGGCGCAGTCGCGGGTGATCGTGGAGGTCGGCGCGGCCCCGGACGACAATCGTTTCCTGCGCCGCGTCGGGACCATCTCGGCAGCCCTGTCGCGCGCCGTGGTGGCCGACCTGCGGGCCCGCCGGCTGCTCTAGGAGGCCTTTGTCCCGCCCCCGCGCACCCCATGCACGGGACGCCCGGCGGCGATCCACTGGTAGTAGGAGCACGCGGGACCCATGCCCGTCTGGTACTCGGCCACCCGGGGATTGCGCCCCACCTCCTTGGCGATCTGCGCGTGCGTGAGGAGGTTGGGGTCATCCATCTCGGGCCAGCAGATCACCAGATGCGCCGCGGTGATGTGGTTGGCCACGAAGCCGCAGCCCTCCGCGGGGCATGGCCACGGATCGGTGGCGATGCAGTACCAGCCCTCGAGGTCCTCACCCGAGTCATCGGTCCAGAGGTGCTCCTCGACGTCCGCGGACTGGTCCGGGGCGTCGATCACTCCCACCCCCGGCCCCCTCGCGGGGTCGATGCGTCGGTCCTGGTCACTCATGGCGGCCAGCGTACCGCGACGGGGAACGGGCCGCGTCGATGGTCGTGCCGGGAGCCCGCGCTTTGGTAGCGTGCCGCCGCACGCGAGGGGCCTCCTGAGCGTGCCGGCGACCTGAGGGAGGCGCGCGTGAGCAGCGGCACCGACGCTGCGGGAGCAGCACGGAGGACCGACTCCGGAATCGATATCGAGCCCGTCTACCACGCGTCGGACGTGGAGGCGCTCGACCTCTCCACCGCCCTCGGCGAGCCCGGCGAATTCCCCTTCACGCGCGGGCCGTACCGCACCATGTACCGCGAGAAGCCGTGGACCATGCGGCAATACGCGGGCTTCGCCACCGCCGAGGAGACCAACGCGCGTTTCCGGTACCTCCTGGCGAACGGCGCGCCGGGCCTGTCGATGGCCTTCGACCTTCCGACCCAGTTGGGCATGGACTCCGATGACCCGCGCGCGCTCGGCGAGGTCGGCCGGGTGGGCGTGGCCATCGACTCGCTGGACGACATGCTGCGGGTATTCGACGGCATCCCGCTCGACGAGGTCTCGACGAGCATGACGATCAACGCTCCGGCGGCGGTGCTGCTGCTCCTCTACCGGCTGGTGGGCGAGTCGCAGGGCGTGGCGGCCGACCAGCTGCGCGGCACGATCCAGAACGACGTGCTGAAGGAGTACATCGCCCGCGGCAACTACATCTTCCCGCCGCACCAGAGCATGCGGCTCACCACCGACACGTTCGCGTACTGCGCGGCCGAGATGCCGCGCTTCAACACCATCTCGATCAGCGGGTACCACATCCGCGAGGCCGGATCGACGGCGGTGCAGGAGGTGGCCTTCACGCTGGCCGACGGCATCGCGTACGTGCAGGCGGCGGTGGATGCCGGACTGGACGTGGACCGCTTCGCACCCCGGCTGTCGTTCTTCTTCAACGCGCACTCCAACTTCATGGAGGAGATCGCGAAGTTCCGTGCAGCGCGCACGCTGTGGGCGCAGATCATGCGCGAGCGGTTCGGGGCCACCGACCCGAAGTCGATGGCGCTGCGGTTCCATGCCCAGACGGGTGGCAGCACGCTCACCGCCCAGCAGCCGGACAACAACGTCGTGCGGGTGGCCCTGCAGGTGCTGTCGGCCGCGCTCGGCGGCGCGCAGTCCATCCACGCGAACGGCTTCGATGAGGCGCTGGCCCTGCCCACCGAGCACTCGGCCAAGTTGGCCCTGCGCACGCAGCAGGTGATCGCCGAGGAGACCGGCATCACTGACAGCGTCGACCCGATGGCCGGAGGATGGATGGTGGAGTCGCTCACCGCCGAGATCGGGGACCGCGCCCGCGAGCTCATCGCACGCATCGACGAGCGCGGCGGGGCCGTGGACGGCATCGCCTTCATGCGCGAGGAGATCGCCGACGCCGCATACCGCTGGCACACGGCCATGGAGAGCGGCGAGCGGAAGGTGGTGGGCATCAACGTGCAGGCGGAACCCGAGGAGACCGAGATCGACATCCTCAAGATCGACCCGGCGGTGGAGCGTGCCCAGGTGCAGCGGCTCGCGGACCTCCGCGCCGCGCGCGACGAAGCCGACGTGCGCGCAGCCCTCGACGCCGTGCGCAGCGCGGCCCGGGGCACGGACAACCTGCTGCCCCCCATGCACCGCGCCCTGGGGGCCCGGGCCACGATCGGCGAGGTGTGCGGGGTGCTCCGCGACGAGTTCGGCGAGTACGACCGCATGATCGCGGGTGCCGGATGAGCACCTCCGACGCGGAGAAGCGCCTGGACGACCTGCGGGCCGAGGCCATGAACCCGTCGGGCGACGCCGCGGTGGAGCGCCAGCACGCCCGCGGCAAGCTGACGGCGCGCGAGCGGATCGACCTGCTGATGGACCCGGGCTCGTTCGTGGAACTGGACATGTTCACCCGCCACCGGGCGTCGGGCTTCGGCCTGGAGGACAACCGCCCGTGGGGCGACGGCGTCATCACGGGGCACGGCACCGTGGACGGCCGGCAGGTGTTCGTGTTCAGCCAGGACTTCACGGTGTTCGGCGGCAGCCTCGGGGAGGTCTTCGCCGAGAAGATCTGCAAGGTCATGGACCTCGCCGTGCGGATGGGGTGCCCGGTCATCGGCCTGAACGACTCCGGCGGGGCCCGCATCCAGGAGGGCGTGGTGAGCCTGGGCGGGTACGCCGACATCTTCCTGCGCAACGTGCAGGCCAGCGGCGTGATCCCGCAGATCTCGGTCGTGCTGGGCCCGTGCGCCGGCGGGGCCGTGTACAGCCCCGCCATCACCGACTTCATCTTCATGGTGAAGCAGACAAGTCACATGTTCATCACGGGCCCCGACGTGATCAAGACGGTCACGGGCGAGGACGTGACCATGGAGGAACTGGGTGGCGCGCTGTCGCACGCCGTCAAGTCCGGGGTGTGCCAGTTCGCATCCGAGGACGAGGAATCGTGCATCGACGAGGTACGCCACCTGCTCTCGTTCATCCCGCAGAACAACCTCGACTCCGCGCCGTACGAGGCGCCATCCGACGACCCGGATCGCCGTGAGCCCGAGCTGCGGTCCATCGTTCCGGACAACCCGAACAAGCCCTACGACATGAAGCACGTCATCGAGCTGGTGTTCGACGACGGGGAGTTCATGGAGGTGGCGCCGCTCTACGCGCAGAACCTGGTGATCGGATTCGCCCGCCTCAACGGCCACTCGGTGGGCGTGGTGGGCAACCAGCCCAAGGCGCTCGCCGGCGTGCTGGACATCGACGCCTCGATCAAGGGCGCGCGGTTCATCCGCTTCTGCGACGCGTTCAACATCCCACTGGTGACCTTCGAGGACGTGCCGGGGTTCCTCCCGGGCAAGGAACAGGAGCACGGTGGCATCATCGTGCACGGGGCCAAGCTGCTGTATGCATACTGCGAGGCCACCGTTCCCAAGCTGACGGTCATCACGCGCAAGGCCTACGGTGGCGCCTATGACGTCA
>JAUROO010000019.1 GCA_030829765.1 Miltoncostaeales bacterium
CTTCTCGTTCCTGCACGGCGACCTCGTCGCCGGGAACATCCTCTGGCCGGGGCCGTCCCCGGTACTCGTGGACTGGGAGTTCTGGCGCATGGGCGACCCCGCCGAGGACCTGGCCTACGCCGTGGCGATGAACGACATGGCGGCGGCGGCCGCAGTGGCGGTGCACGCGGGCTACGGATCCCCGGCCGGCCTCATCGCCCGCGCCCGCGCATGGGAGCCGATGGTGCTCGCCGACGCGGCGCTGTGGATACGGGCCCACGGCGAAGCCGGGTGGGCCCGGCGGCTGCTGGCGCGGGCCGAGGCGGCGGCGGCGTGAGACCCGCGTAGGCTCGCCCCGTGCCGTCGGCCGACCCCACCCTGCACGGGCTCACCTCGGAGGAGGCGGCGGGCATCCTGCGCGGGAGCCCGCCGCGGCCCGGCCCCCGCGGCAGCCGGTCGTTCGCCGACATCGTCTGGTCGAACACCTTCACGCTGTTCAACCTGATCCTCATCGTGCTGCTGGTGCCGCTCGCGATCTTCGGCCTGTGGGCCGACATGCTGTTCGGGGGCGTGCTGGTGGCCAACATGGGCATCGGCATCATCCAGGAGACCCGCGCCAAGCGGGCCCTCGACCGCCTTGCCCTTCTCGTCGCACCCCACGGGCGGGTGCTGCGCGACGACGCCGAGGAGACCCTGGCCATCCCGGACATCGTCGTCGGGGACATCGTCCTCATCGACCCCGGGGACCAGGTGGTGGCCGATGGGGAACTCGTGCGGGCCACCGTGCTGAGCCTGGACGAGTCGGTGCTCACCGGCGAGTCCGATGCGGTGGGGCGGCACGTGGGTGACGACGTCCGGTCGGGGGCGTTCTGCGTGGCCGGCAGCGGTGCCTACCGGGTGACGGCCGTGGGTGCCGACTCATTCGCCGAGCGGCTCGCGGCCGAGGCAAAGGGCAATCGCACGCCGCCCTCGCCGCTGCAGATGGACATCAACCACATCCTCCGGATCATCATCGCGGTGATGGCCCCCCTTGCCGTGCTGATGGTGCTCTCCACCATCTGGCTGGACGTCGGCGGGGCCGCCAGTTCGGTGCAGCGGGTGGTGGCCGCCCTCGTGCCGCTGGTGCCCGAGGGCCTCGTGCTGCTGGCCAGCCTCACGTTCGCGGTGGCCGCCGTGCGCCTCGCGCGCATCGGCACGCTCGCGCAGCAGTTGAACGCCATCGAGAGCCTGGCCAGCGTGGACACGGTATGCGTGGACAAGACGGGCACGCTCACCGAGAACCGGTTGGACGTCGCGGGCGTGATCGCCGCCCCCGGTCGGTCGGAGGACGACGTCCGACGGGCCGCCGGGCTGCTGGCGGCAAGCGCCGCGTCGCGCAACGCGACCGCTGAGGCCATCCTCGCCGCCATGCCGGCCGATGGATCGACGCCCACGGCCGAGGTGCCATTCGCCTCCTCGCGCAAGTGGAGCGGGGTCACCCTGCAGGGCGACGGCACGATCGTGCTGGGCGCCCCGGAGATCCTCGAGCGCATCGGCGTGCAGGTTCCCGGGGCGCTCGGCAGCGCCATCGCCGATGCGCAGGCGGCGCGGCGGCGCGTCCTGCTGGTGGCGACCGGCGACCAGCCGCTGGACGGCGAGCAGGAGGGCCTCGGCCACCTGCCTCCGGTCCAGGCGGTGGGGGCCGTGCTGCTCGCGGAGGCCCTGCGGCCGGACGCCGCCGACACCGTGCGGTTCCTCGAGTCCGGGGGTGTGCAGGTGAAGGTGATCTCCGGCGACGGCGTGGGAACCGTGCAGGCGGTTGCGGTCGCCTGCGGGGTGACCGGCGCGGAGGAGGCCATCCAGGGGCCCGACCTGCCCGAGGACCCCGCGCAGCTGCGTGACATCGTCACCCGCACCGCCGTGTTCGGGCGCATCACGCCCGAGCAGAAGCAGGCGCTGGTGCGCGCGATGACCGAGAACGGCCGCTACGTGGCCATGATTGGCGATGGCGTCAACGACGTCCTCGCCCTCAAGGACGCCCGCCTCGCGGTGGCGATGGGCAACGGCAGCCAGATGGCAAAGGGCGTGGCCGACCTCGTGCTGCTCACCAACGCCTTCGCCACGCTGCCCCATGCCATCGAGGCCGGTCGGCAGATCATCCGCAACACGCACCGGGTCGCCAAGCTCTTCATCACGAAGTCCGTCTACTCGGCGATCATCCTGCTGGCGTTCGCCCTGCTGCCCATCGCATTCCCCTTCCTGCCGCGCCAGTTGTCGATCACCTCATCCCTGACCATCGGCATCCCCGCGTTCTTCCTGGCGCTTGCGAAGAGTGACGGCCCGGTGCACCGCGAGGGCTTCATGCGGAGCCTGGGAGCCTTCGCAGTACCCGCCGGGATCGTCATCTCGATCGCCATCACGGCCGCCTACCTGCTGTCGCGCGGCCCCCTCGGGGCGAGCGTGCCCGATGCACGGACGGCCTCCGTGCTGACCGCCACGCTCCTCGGTCTCGCCGTGGTCATCGAACTCGAGCGCGGCACCAACGGCCACCGGGTACGCGGGTGGGTGTGGCTGATGGTCGGCGCGTTCGTGGTGATGCTCACCATCGGGCTGCAGGTGCCGCTGCTGCGCGACTTCTTCCAGGTCGGGGTACCGACCGCGTCGCAGTGGGTGCTTATCGGGACGGTGGTGGTCACGGGGATCATCGCGCTGCTGGCGGTGCGCCGCATCCCCTGGCTGCGCCGCATGGAGGACCCGGCGCAGGGCCGGGACGCGGCAGCGGCCTAGCCGGGCAGGTCGATGCGCGCGATGGAGGTGGCGCGGCCACCCGGCTCGGCACGGACCACCACGCCCTGCACGCGCACATCGCCGGTAGCGGGCTCGAACCGCGCGGGGAGGCCGGTGAGAAACCGCCGCAGCACGGGCTCCTCGCGCACGCCGATCACGGAATCGTGCGGTCCGCTCATGCCGAGGTCGGTGATGTAGGCCGTGCCCCCGGCGAGGATCCGCTCGTCGGCGGTGGGGACGTGGGTGTGCGTGCCCACCACGGCGGTCACGCGTCCGTCCAGATGGCGGGCGAGCGCGATCTTCTCGCTCGTGGCTTCTGCATGCATGTCCACGATGATCAGCGGGGTCTCCCGGCGCATCCGGTCGACGATGTCGTCCACGACTGCGAAGGGACTCTGCGCCGCCTCGATGAATACGGAACCGATGAGGTTCACCACTCCCACGCGGAACCCACCGCGGGCGTCCACGACAACGCTCCCTGAACCCGGCCCCCGCACGGTGAGGTTGGCCGGCCGCAGGACGCGCGGATCCTGCTCGAGCACCTGGACGATCTCGGCACGGCGGAACGTGTGATTGCCGCCTGTGAGCACATCGGCGCCGGCCTCCAGCAATGCGGCAGCCTGCTTCGGGGTGGTGCCCGATCCGTGCGCCGCATTCTCGGCATTCACCACCACGACGTCCGCGTCGTACTCATCGCGCAGGCCGGGCAGGGCGTCCTGTACGGCGCGCATCCCCGTGCCGCCGAACACGTCGCCAAGGACGATCGCCGTGAGGGAGTCGGTCGCCACCTAGTTGCCGGGCCCCGTCGGCTGGCGCAGCAGGTCCACCTGCACGTTGTTGCCGGCGTCATTCGTGTACCGGGCGATGTCGAAGGTGGCCATCCGCGAGAGGTCGCGCACACGGCCGATGACCGTGCGCCCCGCCCCCACCGATGTCCCCACCTGCGGCACGATGCCGTCGGGACCCGGCTCGATATGGCTCACCCGCACGGCCGCGTCGGGCACATCGGACGGCGTGATGATGATCTCGAGCCCCTCGGGCCGCCCTGCGATGCGGTGGGGCACCACCGCGGTGACCACGCCGTCCACGGGGCTGTACACGGTGGCACCCGCGGGCGCGCCGACGTCCACGCCCGAGGTGCCCGGCTCCCCGCCATCATCGGCCGCGACCGCATGCGGGGCCGCCGACGACGGGGTCATGGTGATGGCACCGGGCTCGGCCACCGCATGGAACAGCACGGCCGTGACCTGCCGGCGCGCGACGGGCAGCACCACCGCCACCTGGCCGGCACGGGCGAGCACCACCCGCTGCGGCGCGGGATCGCCATCCACCGCCGACGGCGTGACGGGGGACGCCAGCTGCCCCGGCGGCGAGGCCGCCTGGCCACTGGAGCCACCGTCGTAGAACGCCAGCACCAGCGCGGCGATGACTGCCGCCACGAGAACGGCGGGCGCGACAACCGTGAGCAGCACCCGGTTGCTCCGGTGGCGATCGGCCTGACGCCGGAACGCGCGGCGCGACCGGAGCTCATCTCGCGTGAGGGGCGGCATTGGCAACGCAAGGCTAGACCAGAGCAGGCGCGACGCCGGTGCGCGAAGGCCGCGATACCATGCCTGCCATGACCAGCCGCCAGGCGACATCACCGCCGTGGGCATGGATCGGGGCGGCGGCGGCCATCGTCGTGATGGTCTGGATCGCAGGCCAGACCCTCGGACGCGTGCTGTTCGTGTTCCTGGTATCGGTGGTCATCGCGCTCCTGCTGAACCCGCTGGTGAGGATGCTCCGCCGCGTGCACGTGCCGCGCGGCCTCGCGGTGGCCACCGTGTTCCTGTCATTCCTCGGCGCCATCGCCGCGGCCGTGGTGCTGCTGATCCCGCCCATCCAGCAGCAGATCACCACGATCCGCGCCAACCTTCCGCTCTACACCGACCAGGCGCAGCGGCAGGTGCAGAACCTGCAGGGATTCTTCGACCGGAACGGCATCGACGTCGACGTGCAGGAGCGCGCGAACGCGGCCCTTCAAGCCATCCGGGGCTGGGCCAACGACCTCTCGGGCAACGCGGTCTCGTACTCGCTGAGCGCCCTCGGGGCGCTGGTGGTGGCCATCATCATCATCGTCGCCGCCGTGTACATGCTGCTGGACGCCCCGCAGATCGTCCGCGCGGCCCGGCGCCTGGGCGGGGCATCCGCCGCGCAGTTCCTACGGCGCACCGAGCACACGCTGGTCCAGTACATCAAGGCGCAGACCCTCGTGTGCCTGATCATCGGCGTCAGCGCCGGCGTGGTGCTGTGGATCTTCGGGGTCACCGGGATCTTCCCGCAGGGCGCCACCTACGCGGTGCTCTTCGCCGCGTGGATCTTCCTGATGGAGTTCATCCCGTACATCGGACCGATCCTGGGCGCGGTGCCCCCCGTGCTGCTGGCCCTGTTCATCTCGCCATGGACGGCCCTGTGGGTGCTGATCGCCTTCATCGCCATCCACCAGTTCGAGGGCCACGTGGTGGTGCCGCAGGTGATGGGAGACGCCGTGGGCGTCCACCCGCTCGTCGTGATCTTCGGGGTCCTCATCGGCGAGGAGCTCTACGGATTCATCGGCATCATCCTGGCGGTGCCGGTGGTGGTCATCCTGAAGGAGACCGCCGTCTACCTGAGTGAGCGCATGGGCTGGTTCGGCCTGGCGACGGCCGGCGCGCCCGCGGCAGCCGCGGGCGCTGCGGACGCCGCGCCGGACGACGGCGACACGCTTACGGGATTCCGGCCGCCGCCTCCGCGGCGCGCACCGGCAACCACTGCGCCCGCGGCGGATGACGGCGACACCATGGATGTGACGGCCGTCGTGGAGCCGCAGCCGATCCGGCCCACCCGGGCCGACTGACCGGGCCCTCCATGCACGACGCGCTGCTCCGCGCGACCGGCATCGCGCGGCACTACGGGTCGTTCGAGGCACTTGCCCCGCTCGACCTGGAGATCCGGCCCGGCGAGCGCATCGCCCTGACGGGCCCGAACGGTGCGGGCAAGACGACGTTGCTCACCATGCTCGCGGGGGTGCATCCCCCCGGCTCCGGCGCCATCACGTGGTCCGACGCCGCGCGCGGGCACGTGGGGTGGGTTCCACAGAGGCCGGCGGTGTACCCGCGGCTGTCCGTCCGCGAGAACCTGATGCTGTTCGCGGGCCTCGAGGGCGCGGCCGACCCCGGAGGCACCGCCGATCAGCTGATCGCCCGGGCGGACCTGCAGGAGGTGGCCGCGCGCCGCGCCGGGGCACTGTCCACCGGCACGCTGCAGCGGCTGAACCTTGCGGTGGCGCTCGCGGGCTCGCCGCGGCTGCTGCTGCTCGATGAACCCACCGGCACGCTCAGCCCCGACCAGCGAATGCGGTTGTGGCAGTGGCTCGATGGCCTCGTGGCCGCGGACGGCATGGCCATCGCATTCTCCACGCAGTCCATGGAGGAGGCCGCCGCACGGGCCGACCGGGTGCTGGTGCTGGGGCGCGGGCGGCTGCTGCACGACGGCCCCGCGGGGACGCTGGATGACGCGGCCTTCCTCGCCATGGTGGAGGACGCATGAGCGCGCTGCGCGCAGGGTCGCTGCTGATGCGCAAGGACCTGCGCGTGCTCGTGCGAAGCCGCGCGCTGCTCGCGGTGCTGATCGGCTACCCGGTGGTCATCGCCATCCTGCTGGCCATCGCTCTGTCGGGGGGGGACCGACGGCCCACAGTGGCGTTTGTCAACCTCGATGCGGCGTCGGGCCGCACGGTGCAGGTGGGCGACGAGCGCCTTTCTATCGAGGACTACGCGACGCGCCTGGAGGACGACGTGGACCTCGTGCGGCTCGACCCCGCGCAGGCCCAGGATGCCCTCGCCGATGGCCGCGTGAGCGCCGTGCTCACCGTGCCGCGGGGGTTCATCGCCGATCTCCAGTCGGGGCTGAAGCCGCCCGTGCTGCAACTGGCCACCAACCCGCGCTCACCCATTGAGGCGCAGGCCATCGAGCGCAACCTGGAGTCGGGGGTCTTCCGTCTGAACCAGGCGCTGGCATCGGCCTACGTGGCGCAGGTGCTGAACCTCGTGGACCTGATCCAGGACGGCGGGACCGTGGGCATCTTCGGGCGGGCCGGCACGCTGCTGGGCCTCGCGCAGAGCGACCGCGCGCTGCGCCAGGTGCAGGCCCAGTTGCGCGCCGACGGGCGCGGCGGCCTGGCCGACCGGCTCGACCCGCTGCGCGACTACATCACGGGCGTCGGTGACAACCTGGAGCTGGCGAAGCCCGCGGCCCAGGCCATCGCGAGCCCGATCCGGCTGGACATCCGCGAGGGCGCGCCCGGGCGCGAGCCGCTGAGCGCGCTGGGCATCGCGGGCGCCCTGGTCGTGGGCATCGGGCTCGTGGGCGTGCTGCTGGCAGCCGCCCTGCTGTCCGCCGAGCGCGAGGACCGGGTGCTGTCCCGGCTCGGCCGCGGCCTCGTGGGGCCGGGCACGATCATCGCGCAGAAGGCCCTGCTCGCCGCCGTTGCCTGCACCGCCGTGGGCTACGTGCTGCTCGGGGTGGTGGCGCTTACGACATCGGTGGCGGTGGGACGCTGGCTGCTGTGGCTGCCCGCCCTCCTGCTCGCGGGCCTGGCGTCCGGGGCCTTCGGACTGCTGGTGGGGGCGCTTGCCCGCGAGACCCGCACGGCGCTCCTCGCGGGCCTCATGATCGCCCTGCCGCTCGCGGTCATCGCGCTCATCCCGGGCAATGACATCGCCTACTGGGCCAGCGCACTCGCCGGGTTCGGCCCGGCCGCACGCACCTTCCAGGGGCTGCTGGTGGACCCCGAGGTGGCGTCATCCACCTACGCCGGCATGGGCATCCTGGCCGTGGTGGCACTGGTATACGGGGTGGCGGCGCGCGTGGCGCTGGGCCGCCGCATGCACTCCTAGCCGCCCGCCCCGGAAAGGGCACGGGCCAGCAGGCCCAGGTACTCCGCGTGCGGCACCTGCCGCGCGCCGAAGCGCTCCACGTGCGGCGAGGCCACCTGCACGTCGATCACGACCGTGCCCATGTCCTGCGCCAGGGAGAGCAGCCCGGCGAGGGCGGCGTTGCCGCCGTCGGGTCGGTGGTGGAACATGCTCTCCGCGCTCATGGCACGGCCGATCCACACCCCGAAAAGGCCGCCGGCCAGCACATCGCCGTCCCAGGCCTCCACGCTGTGCGCCACTCCCACGCGATGGAGCGCCTCGTACGCCGCCGCCAGGCGCGGCGTCAACCACATGCCATCCCGATCCCCGCCGCAGGCCGACACCACGCGCGGAAACGCGGTGTCCACGCGCACCCGGTACCCGCGCCTGCGGAGCATGCGGCGGACCGTCGCAGGCACGCGCGCCTCCGACGGCAGGATCACCGCGCGGGGATCGGCCAGGTACCACCCCACCGGCCCCGCGGCGCCCACTTCGTCCATCGGAAACAAGCCCTGCAGGTACCCCTGCACCATCTCGGTGGGGTTCGGCCCTTCCGCCACGCGGGCGACGATACACTCGCCCGTGGTGCAGGTTCACGCCACACACGCGCACGCGGGCGCCGGGGCATTCCCGGCCGTCCGCCACCGCAGGCTCCGCCGCACGGAGGGCATCCGCCGCATGGTGCGCGAGGCCGTGCCGCGGCCCGAGCAGCTGGTGCTGCCCATGTTCGCGGTGGAGGGCACCGGCGTCCGGCAGCCCGTGGACGCGCTGCCCGGCGTCGCGCGCATGTCGCCCGACCTGCTCGCCGACGCAGCCCGCGTGGCGCACCGGGCGGGCATCGGCGGCGTGCTGCTGTTCGGCGTGACCGACCGCAAGGACGCGCAGGCGTCATCGGCCCATGCCGCCGACGGTGCGGTGCAGCAGGCCGTGCGGGCGGTCAAGGTGGCCGCCCCGGATCTCGTGGTGATCACCGACGTCTGCCTGTGCGCGTACACCGACCACGGGCACTGCGGCCTGCTGGACGACCACGGCGAGGTCGCGAACGACCCCTCGCTCGACGTGCTGGCGCGCGTTGCGGTGAGCCACGCCGTTGCCGGCGCCGACGTGGTGGCGCCGAGCGACATGATGGATGGCCGGGTGGGCGCCATCCGCGCGGGCCTCGACGCCGCTGGGCACGAGGACACGGCGATCATGGCCTACTCCGCCAAGTACGCATCGGCCTTCTACGGCCCCTTCCGCGAGGCGGCGGGCTCGGCCCCCGGCCACGGCGACCGGCGCGGGTACCAGATGGACCCCGCCAACGGCCGCGAGGCCGTGCGCGAGGCAAGGGAGGACGAGGCCGAGGGTGCCGACATGGTGATGGTGAAGCCCGCGGCCACCTACCTGGACGTCATCCGCGACGTCCGGGAGGCCACCGACCTCCCCCTCGC
>JAUROO010000020.1 GCA_030829765.1 Miltoncostaeales bacterium
CGCGGCGCAGCCGTGGCCGCGGGCAATGTCGAGGCATCCAGCCGGATTGCGGACGCCGTGCTCGGCGCCCTCGCCGGGGCCGTGGATGTTCCCGCCCAGGGCCAGGGAACGATGAACAACCTCACGCTGGGCTTCGCAGGGCGCGTGTATTTCGAGACCCTCGGTGGCGGGCAGGGCGCGTCATCCGGGGCCCCGGGACCGTCGGCCGTGCATGTGGCCATGAGCAACACCCTCAACACCCCCGTCGAGGCCCTCGAGGTGGCGATGCCCGTGCGCGTCGAGCGCTACGCCGTTCGCCGCGGATCGGGCGGCGACGGGGGCCACAGGGGCGGCGACGGCGTCATCCGGCGCATCCGGGTGCTTGAGGACGCCGACGTATCGCTCATCGCCGAGCGCCGCCGATCCGCACCGGCCGGTGCGGCGGGCGGGGGGAGCGGCGAGGTCGGCCAGACCCTCATCGATGACGTGCCCGTGGCGGGGAAGTGGCGCGGGCGGCTTCCCGCCGGGACGGTCATCGAGCAGCGCACCCCGGGTGGGGGTGGTCACGGCGCGCCGGACGCGCCCTGACCCGCTACTTCGCCAGGTCGGTGCCCACGATCACCACGGCGTCGGCGGTGCCGATGCGCCCCTGCGCAAGGGAGTCCACCTCGACGGCCCGGGTGATCCCCAGGTCCTTGGCCAGGTTCCACCCAACTTCCCTGCGGCCCTTCACGTACTGCACCAGGGAGTCCGTGAGGCCCTGCTTCGAGGCGTTGTCCACCACCCCGAGCGTGTAGCCGTCGGCCTGCACGCGCGGCGCCACCTTGTTGGCGGCCGCGCCCGTGACATTGCTGGCGTTCAGCACTGCCACCGTGTACGCCGCCTTGTTCGCGAGCGGGGGAACGTCCTCCGGCACGATGCCGCTGTCCGTCGTGGTGGTCCCCGTGGATGCCTGCGTGGTGGACTGGGCCGCCGCCGGCGTACCAGCGGATCCGTCATCCCGGATGAACAGGTACCAGCCCCCGGCGCCCAGCAGGCCGATCACCACGATGGCGATCGCCCCGAGCACCAGCCCGCGGCCCGCCGCATCATCGGCATCATCAGCGCCGGCCTCGTCCGCGCGGGCGCGTGACCTCCGGGCCTCCTTCTCCGCGGCCTTCGCCGCGGCCGCCTGGCGCGCGGTCTGCCGCGACTGGGCAGGGGCAGCCGCGGCCTCGGTGCCCGGCAACCTGTCATCGGGCTCCGACGGGGACGCGTCGGGTGCAGCGTCCTCGGCCGGGGCCTCCGCAACAGCGGATGACTGCGCGCGAACCGCGCGCACCCGCTCCAGCGAGGGTGCGGCGGCAGGCGGCACGGGCGGGCCGATGCGCTCCTCGAGTTCCCTGAGCGAGCGCCCCTGCCGGAGGATGATGACGGCCAGCACCACGAAGGCGGCCAGGCCGACTCCGGCAGCCGCCAGGATGATGATGTCCACTGCGTCCACTGCGGGGGGACGCTACCAGCAGCGCGGGACGGTCAGGCGCCCGGGGTCACCCGGTAGGCGTCGAACACCGAGTCCACATTGCGCAGATGGCTCGTGAGCCCCCGCAGGGTGTCGACGTCAGCCATTTCCAGCACGAAGCGGTGGCGCGCCATCTGGTCATCCACCTGGCAGTTCGCCGCGACGATGTTCACCCCGTTCTCGGCGATGGTGCGCGAGATGTCCTCGAGCAGTCGGTGACGGTCCCATGCCTCGACCGCGAGCTCCACGCGGAACGACTGCCTGCTCTCGCCGCCCCACGCGACCGGCGTGAAGCGCTCGGGGCTTCGCATCAGCGCGCGGGCATTCGGGCAGTCCTCCCGGTGGATCGTGATGCCGCGCCCCAGCGAGATGTACCCGACGATGTCGTCGCCGGGGACGGGCTTGCAGCACTTGGCCAGACGGACCATCACATCGGCCACGCCCTCGATCTCGATGCCGAGGTCGCTCGACGGGGCGGACTGCCGGGCGCGGCCCTCGCGGGCGTCGGGCAGGGCGGGAGCCGCCTGCACCTCGGCGTCGTCGAGCTTGATGCCCGCGATGATCTTGTTGACCACGAGCTGCACGGAGGTCTTGCCCGACCCGAGCGAGATGTAGAAGTCCTCCGCGCGCTTGAACCCCATCTCCTGGATGACCTCGGCGAACAGCGGGGACCCGACGATGCGCTGCGATGGCAACCCGGCCTTGCGCAGGGCGTCCTGGAGCATCTCGCGCCCATGGTGCTCGGCGTCCTCGCGCTGCTCGCGGCTGAAGAAGGAACGGATCTTCGACCGGGCCTTGGAGGTCTGCACCACCGACAGCCAGTCCCGCGAGGGCCCGCGGGGCGCCTTGGAGGTGAGGATCTCCACGAAGTCGCCCGACTCGAGCGTGTGGGTAAGCGGCACGATGCGGCCGTTCACCTTGGCTCCCACGCAGCGGTGCCCCACGTCCGTATGCACGTCGTAGGCGAAGTCGAGGGGCGTCGCCCCCGCCTGGAGCGCGCGGACCTCGCCCTTCGGGGTGAAGACGTACACCTCCTGCGAGTACAGGTCGCTGCGCAGGCTCTCCATGAACTCGCCGGGGTCCGTCGTGTCCTGCTGCCAGTCCATCATCTGCGAGAGCCACTCGAGCCCTTCGCCCGAGCCGCTGCTGCCGCGCCCATCCGCCTTGTACATCCAGTGGGCCGCCACCCCATACTCGGCGGTGTGGTGCATCTCGGGGGTGCGGATCTGGATCTCCAGCGGAGCTCCCTGCGGTCCGATCACCGTGGTGTGCAGCGACTGGTACATGTTCAGCCGCGGCATGGCGATGTAGTCCTTGAACCGCCCCGGCATGGGCTTCCAGAGCGAATGGATGATTCCCACCGCGCCGTAGCAGTCCTTCACCGATTCCACGATCACCCGCATCGCGGTGAGGTCGTAGATCTCGTTGAACTCCTTGCCCTTGCGGGTCATCTTCTCGTAGATCGAGTAGAAGTGCTTGGCGCGCCCGGTGATCTCCACGGGCTCGATCCCCACCTCGCGCAGTTCCGCCCGCAGGATCTCGCCTGCGTCGTGCACGTAGTCCTCGCGGTCGCCGCGCCGCTGGTTGACCATCTGCTGGATCTCCGCGTAGCGCTTCGGGTGCAGCGCGGCGAACGAGAGGTCCTCCAGCTCCCACTTGAGCGAGTGGATACCCAGGCGATGGGCCAGCGGCGCATAGACCTCCAGCGTCTCGCGCGCCTTCTGCATCTGCTTGGCCTTGCTCATGTACGACAGCGTGCGCATGTTGTGGAGGCGGTCGGCCAACTTGACCAGCAGCACGCGGATGTCGGACGACATCGAGATGATGAGCTTGCGGTAGTTCTCGGCCTGCCGCTCCTCCTGGCTCTCGAAGTGGATGCGCGTGAGCTTGGTGACGCCATCCACCAGGGCCGCCACCTGCGGGCCGAACGCCGCCTCCACGTCATCGCGCGTGGCTCCGGTGTCCTCCACCACGTCGTGGAGCAGCGCCGCCTGGATGGTCTCGGCGTCCAGCCCGAGCCCCGCGGCGATGCGCGCCACCCCAAGAGGATGAGTGATGTAGGGATCGCCCGAGTGCCGCTGCTGATCGCGGTGCCGTTCCTCGGCGAAGGCATATGCGCGCCGGATGGCGTCCACGTCGGAGTCCGGATGGTGCGCCAGGACCTCCCGCACGAGGCCCTCGACGTCCGCGTCGCCCGTGGGCGACGTGAGTCCGAGGTCTGCGAGGGGAGTGCCCATGGTCCCTACGATAACGCGCGGGTCATGCCATGCAGCGCATCCGGCACGGCCCCGAACAGGTCGGTGGTCATGGCGCGGCCCGCCATGGCAGCGGCCTCGTCGGCGAGCGCACGGGCACGACGCCCGATCGCCCCGGCCGCGAGGTCCGCGCGCGGCGCCCCCGGCACCACGCGCACCCCGTCGTCACCCACCACCACCAGGCCCGCCTCGGCAAGCGCCGCAAGGGCCACCGCCACCGCGCGGGGCGCGCGGACGACCGGCCCGGCGCCGGCAAGCGCCGCATCGGCGGCCGGGCCCCAGGGCAGCAGCGCCCCGTCCGCGGGCAGGCCGCGCCAGATACCCGCGGCCACGTCCCGCACCGCGAGGTCGGCCTGCATCACGCGCAGGGCGAGGCCGGTCTCGTCGGGACCCCACGCCAGGTGCACGGTGCGCCCGGCACCGGCGACCCGCAGCCAGCCCGCATCGACGTCGGTCACGGGCGGGTCGATAACCACCAGATGCACGCCGGCGGGAAGATCCACCTCGCACAGGGCGCGGTAGTCGAGCAGGGCCAGTACGCGCCCTCCGCGCGCGAGGGCGAGGCGATCACGGATGGCCGCCGCATCGCAGCGGTCCCCCCCGATCACCGCGGCATCCACCCCGAGGCGGCCGGGGGCGAGCACATCCCGCAGGGCCGCGCGGCGGCGGGGGATGTCCGCGACCACCGCGGCCACGCCGGCATCGGCGTATGCCAGCGCGCACACCAGGGCGAGACCGCGACCCTCACCCCGGCGGTCCCGGACCATGGCCGGAGGCGCGATCCCTGCCACGGGTGCGATGGGGCCGAACGGGTCAGCCACCATGTCGGGCAGGCGCGCAGGGTCCAGCCGCCACGCGCAGGCGGCGCTGCAGGCCTCGGCGCACGCTCCGGGCGGATCGGGGCCCGACGGCAGCGGGGCAAGGGCGTCGAGGGAGACGCGCGGGCCCGTGGTGTCCTGCCAGCGCTCCACCTGGAGGCGCGCGATGGCGTCGAAGCGCGCATCAGGGCCCGCCTCCTCGACCGCCGCCGCATCGCGGCCCATCGAGAAGCCGATGGCGGGCGCCGTCACGCCGCCCGCCACCAGGCGTGCGCGCAGGTGACGGCCCTCGCCCACGCGACTGACCCCGGTCACGGCGCACCCCGGCACCACCAGCTCAGGCTCGGGATTGCCGCGCCCGAAGGGAGCCAGCGCCTCGAGCGCCTCCGCGGTCGCAAGCGTGAGGTCGGCACCGGCCACGACGGCGTCCACCGCCCGGGTGCGGGCCCGGAGCAGGTCGGCGCGCCTGCCCGCGGCGGCGGACTGGAGCTCCTCGCGGAAGGCGGGGATGTCATCGGCGGCGAGCGATACGCCCACCGCACCCGCATGTCCACCCCACCTCGTCAGGCTCCCGGCGGCCTCGGCCACGATCGCGTGCAGGTCGAGGCCCGGCAGGCTCCGGCCCGACCCCTTGGCGGTCGCCCCGTCGGTGGCCAGCACGATCGCAGGGCGCCCGAAGCGTTCCACCAGCCGGGACGCCACGATCCCGACCACGCCCTCATGCCAGCCATCACCGGCGACGACGGTGACGCCCGAGCCGGCGCCCGAGCCGGGCGCAGCCTCGACCATCGCGATGGCCTCGGCGGTGACCTGCCGCTCCACCTCGCGTCGACGCCCATTCATGGCCCACAACTCTTCCGCGCGCGCGCGTGCCGCAGCCGGGTCGTCCTCGAGCAGCAGATCGAGGGCGAGACCGGCATCACCCAAGCGGCCGGCGGCGTTGATGGCGGGTGCGATCGTGAACGACAGGCCGCGTGGCGTGATCCCCCGGTGCCCCTGGCCGGCGGCTGCCAGGAGGGCAACGATGCCCGGGCGCTCGCCGCGTCGGATGGAGCGGAGCGCGCGGTGCACCAGCCGGCGGTTCCCGCCCACCAGAGGTACCGCGTCGGCCACCGTCGCGATGCCCGCGAGGTCGACGCCGTCGTCTGCCCCCGGGCCGAGCAGGTCCGTGTCGCCACCGGCAAGCACGCGGGCGACATCGAACACCACCCCGGCAGCGGCGGGCAGGGCATCCATGCCGCGCCCGAGGGCGGGGTTGGCCAGGATCCCGGGGGGCCGCGCGCCCGCGGCGAGGTGATGGTCGAGGACGATCACATCCATCCCGAGTTCGTCCGCACGCCGCAGCTCCTCCACGCTGGAGGTACCGCAGTCCACGCACACGAGCACGGTGGCGCCGCGCGCCGCGAGGTCCTCAACGGCCTGCTCGGATACCCCGTAGCCGTCGGTGAAGCGGCTCGGGATGAAGGTGCTCACCGTTCCCCCGCGCGCGCGGAGCGCCCCGGCGAGGATGGCAGTGGAGCACACGCCGTCGCAGTCGTAGTCGCCGTGCACGGCGACGTGCTCGCCGCGCGCGATGGCCTCGCGCAGCCGGGCAGCCGCCTCACCCACGCCGGCGATCGCCTGGGGGTCCCCCAGCGGGCCGTCCGCCGCGAGGAAGTCCCGCGCGTCCGCGGGATCCGACAGCCCGCGGCGCGCCAGCACCCAGGCGACGGGCTCGGGGCACCCCAGGGCATCCTCCAGCCGGAGGACATCCCCGTACGCCACCCGCTCCGCGCGCCATGCAGGCGGAGCATCCTCCGCGGTGGCCGGGATGTCGCCGTGCGCGCTCAACCCGCCCGATCGTAATGCGGCGGCCGGATGCCGCTACCAGTTGCCGCTTCGCACCATCCCGATCACCAGCCACCCGAAGAGGACGAGCCCGGCGACGAACCCCGGTACGCCGACAAGGGCGAGGCCGAACAGGCGCGGTCCCTCCGTGACGAACGTGCCGATGATGCCCGACGCCAGGATGACGGCAGCGGAGACCAAGGCGATTGCCAGACGGTTCGCGGCGATCAGCGCCTTGTCGCTGGCCTCCTTCAGCTCCTCCAGATCGATGGCGACATGCACCTCGCCATCCTTGAACTCCTCGAGGAGCTCACCGAGCTGCAGCGGGTACTCGAGCAGCGCGCTCGCGTAGCGACCCACGTCCGTCTGCACCCGCTGCGAGATGCGCTCGGGGCTGTACTTCGCGAACATCAGCCTGCGGGCATACGGGCGGGCGGTCTCGAACACGTTGAAGTCCGGCGAGATCTCCAGTGCAACCCCTGCGAGGGTCGCGAGGGCCTTGTCCAGCAGGATCCACCGGGACGGCAGCGTGATGTCCAGCGCGTAGATGACCCCGAACAGCTCGTGCAGGATCTCGCGCACGTCGAGCTCGTCCATGGACATGCCCACGTAGCGGGACATCATGTCCTCGAGCCTGCGCCCGAACTCGTCCTCGAGGTCCTTCGGGTAGCGGATGCCGAGCGCCTTGAGGTCACGCGGCAGCCGCTGGGTCTCCTGTCCGAGGACGTCGCTGAACAGGCGGATGGCCGACTCCCGGTCGGACTGCGAGAGCACCCCCACCATCCCGAAGTCGATGAGGCCGATCTCGTCGGGGGCGAGCACGATGATGTTCGCCGGATGCGGATCGGCATGGAACAGGCCGTCGCCGAAGACCATCTGCATCCACGTCTCCGCGATGCGCGTGGCCAGCGTGCGCCGCTCCTCCTGGCTCATCACGTCCAGTTCGACGTGCGCGAGAGTGGGCCCGTGCAGGCGTTCCTGGGTGAGCACGCGCCCGGTGGTCTGCCGCCAGTACACCCGGGGCACGCGGACGTGGGGGTTGCCATCGAAATTGCGCCGCACGGCCTCGTCATTGCGGGCCTCGTTGCGGTAGTCGAGCTCCTGCCGCACGGTGCGGGCGAATTCATCCACCAGGCCCTCGAGGTCGATGAACGACAGCCGCTTCACGCGGTCCTTCGCGAGCCGGGCCAGGCGGTAGAGCAGGTCGATATCGGCGTTCAGCGTCCGCGAGGCATCGGGGCGCTGGACCTTGACGACCACCTCCTGCCCGCCGGGAAGGCGCGCGGCGTGCACCTGCCCCACCGATGCGCTTCCGAGCGGCGTGGGGTCGAAGTACTCGAAGGCCTGCTCGAGGGTGAGGCCGAGCTCCTGCTCCACCACCTCGCGGACGGCATCGAGCGACTCGGGGCGCGCCTCGTCCTGCAGCTTCCGCAGTTCGGCGATGACGTCCGGGGGGACCACGTCGGGTCGGGTGGACAGCAACTGCCCGAACTTGACGAAGGTGGGCCCGAGCTCCTCGAGCATCTCCCGCAGCCTGCGGCCACGGGTTGCGCGCTCCTCCGGCGTGTCCCCCGACGGGTCCCCGGGGTCCCGCGCCCCGCGGCGTGAGAACACGTACCCGAAGCCGTGGCGGGTCGCGACCTGCGCGATCTCGCGCAGCCGGGCCAGCGTCCTCCTGCGCTCGCCGTGGCCCATGGGCGCGCCCGCCGCTAGCCGGTGGGGGGTGCGTCGCCCGCAGAGGGCGCCGTGCCGGCCGCCTCCTCGAGCAGGCGGATGCGGTGCTCGAGCTCGGCGATGCGCTGGTCCACGTCGGCGATCTCATCGCGCTGCGCGATGCCCAGCTCGCGGAGCAGGCCGTGAACGCCGCCCTCGATCTTCCCGACGATGCCCTGCTGCTCCCCGCTGGCGCGCACGCGATCCATGAGCCCCTCGACCGTGCGCCGCCCCTCCTCGTCGGTCATCTGCCCGCGGCGGACGAGGTCATCCACGATGCCCTGGGCTCGCTCCCGGGTGAGTGACGCCGCGCCGACGGCGACGAAGATGGCCTGCTCCACCGCTTCGCGCGGGCTGATCATTGGCGCTTCCTCCTCTTGACGCGGCCGTGGCGGCGCTCCCGTTCCGGGGGCGCCGGGGTCCTTCGACCCCCTTCATCATCCTCCGCAGGCGCATCGGATGCCTCACCCTTCGGTCGGGGCTCCGGCTCCGGCTCCGGCTCCGGCTCCGGCTCCGGCTCCGGCTCCGGCTCCGGCTCCGGACGATCATCCTCCTCGTCCTGCATCAGTGCGGGAAGGGGCGGCTCCTCCACCAGCGCGGCCTCGGCACGGGCCAGCACCTCCATGTCCCCCACGTCGCTGTCGTGGCGGCTGGCCTCGCGGGATGCCCGCTTGCGCGCCTTCGCCGTGCGCTTGCGGCCCTCCGGCTCGTGCTCCTTCCAGACCGCGGCCAGGGGCCCGGCGATCAGCAGGGACGAGATGCCGCCGGTCAGAAGGCCCACGAGCAGCGCGAAGGCGAAGTCGCGGAGCGTCTCGCCGCCGAAGAAGAACAGGGCCAGCACCGGCACGATGGTGGTGAAGCTGGTGATGAGCGACCGCGTCAGGGTCTCGTGCACCGAGCGGTTGACGATGTCCTTGTAGCGCGCATTGCGCATGAGGGGCACGTTCTCGCGGATGCGGTCGAACACCACCACCACGTCGTACAGCGAATACCCGAGGATGGTGAGCAACGCGGCGATCGTGGCGCTGGTCACCTCCCTGCCGGTGATGGAATACACCGCGATCGACAACCAGACGTCGTGCACCACAGAGAGCAATGCCGGTAGCGCAAGCCGGTACTCGAACCTGATGCTCAGGTAGATGATGACGAGCAGGAACGACAGGCCAATGGCCCACGCGGCGCGCTCCACCACCTGGCGCCCGAAGGTCGGCCCCACCGTCTCGACCTGATAGGAGCGCTCGTCGATGCCGCCGAGGTCCTGGTCGAGCGCGGTCTTCAGCTCGATCAGCTGGCGCGGCTGCAGCGTGGGCGTCTGCACCTGGAACCCGCGCGCGCCCGTCGCCGGATCCGTGGTCTCCTGGATCTTGGCCTCGGGGTAGCCCACCGACGACACCACCTGGCGCACCTGGCCCTCGCTGGGGGTCGCACCCTCGAACGCCACCACCACGCGGGTGCCGCTCTTGAAGTCCAGGCCCAGGTTCAGCCCGTTGATGCCGATGAAGACAGCCCCGATGGCCACCGGCACGAACGAGATCGCGAGCCACAGGCGCCACTTGCCGACGAAGTCGAACTTCCAGCGGGGCTCGCGCACCTCGAGCCCCAGCACCTTCGGATCGGAGAACGCCTTCGTGCTGGAGATCCCCTCGATGATGAGGCGGGTCACCACGACGGCGGTGAAGAACGACAGCAGCACACCGACCATGAGGGTGAAGGCGAAACCCTTCGGTCCCGCGGTGCTGAACAGGAAGAGCACCGCCGCGGTGAGGAACGTCACCACGTTGGCGTCGATGATCGCGCTCAGGCCCTTCGTATACCCCGTGAGCAGCGCCGATTTCGTGCTGCGCCCGGCACGGGTCTCCTCGCGCATGCGTTCGAAGATGACCACGTTGGCATCGGAGGCCACGCCAATGGTGAGGATGACGCCCGCGATACCAGGAAGCGTGAGGGTGATGGGCACCGCCACGATGACCGCCGCGAAGAACAGTGCGTACATCAGCAGGGCACCGGCGGCGATGAGGCCCAGCAGCCTGAAGTACGCGATGAGGAAGAGCACCACCAGGATCAGCCCGATCACGCCGGCGAGCAGACCCTGCTTCAGCGACTCGGCGCCCAGCGTCGCGGACACCTGCTTCTGGCTGATCACGTCGAGGCGGATGGGGATGGCGCCCGAGTTCAGCTGGTCGGCCAGCGTGCGCGCGGTGTCGGTGGTGAAGTTGCCCGAGATCTGGGCGCCGTTGTTGCCGCTGATCCCGTTCGGGTACTGGCGGTAGTCCACCGTCGGATTGCTGATGATGCGGCCGTCGAGCACGATCGCGAAGCTCTGGAGCTCCTGCCGCAGGGCGCCCCGCTGCGCCAGGTCGCGCGTGACGCCCTGGAACGCCTGCGCGCCGTCGTCGGTGAACTGCATCGTGACGATCGGCTCCTGGTTCCCCCCCTGGGAACCGGAGTCGAAGCTCTGTGCGGCCGACGTGATGTCACGGCCGGTGAGCGCGGGCTTGTCCTGCATGAGCACCTGGACGGTGCGCGACGGACCATCCTCGCGAGTCGGGTCGAGCTGCTGCACGTCGGAGTAGATGACGAGCCCCGCGGGAACGGTCTTGATCTCCATGCCGGGCGGCACGGACCCGCCGTAGTCGCGGAGGAGATCCGCCCTCTCGTACTCGGGGCCGGCCACGAGTTCGTGCGCCGCGTTCTTCTTGAAGAGGTAGTAGGAGGTCTGGCCCTCGACGGGCGGACGCGGCGTGGTGGACTGCGCCCGCTGGATCATCTTCCACAGGCTGGGGTCCTGCGCCACGAAGTTCGCCTGGTAGTCGGTGAACACCAGCTGCGCGGGCTTGATGAGGTCCTCGACCACCTGCTCGGGGTTCCGCGCGCCCGGCAGAGAGACCACGATCTGGTCGTCGCCCTGCGTCTGGATCTCCGGCTCGGCAACGCCGAACGCGTCCACGCGGCTGCGGATGACCTCGACCGAGCGGTCGATGGCCTCCTGGTTCACCTCGGAGTCGCGCGTGGCCTTGCCCTGAAGCACCACCTCCACCCCGCCCTGCAGGTCCAGCCCGAGCACGGCGGGGCGCAGGGCGATGGCCACCGCCGACGCGGCCACCAGGCCGATCACGACCAGGAAGAAGAGCAGGGAACGGCGGCCGGTGCTCACCGGGCCCCCGCGGTCAGGCGCGCGCCGATGGCGATGTGCCTACTCGGCGGCCGGCTGGTCGACCACGCCCGCGGCGTCCGGCTCGGGCGAGGTCTTGCGTGCCACGGCGCCCTGGGCGATGCGGATGTCGACGTCCTCGGCGATCTGGAGGATGATCGTGTCGCCGTCCTCGACCTCGGAGACGATTCCGTAGATCCCGGACGTGGTCACCACCTCGTCTCCGATGCGGAGCGACTTGGAGAGCTCCTCCATCTCGCGCCGCCGCCGCTGCTGCGGGCGGATGCCCACGAAGTAGATGAGGGCGACGAAGATGATGATGTATATGGGCAGAAGGACCGCCGACGACATGCGGAATCCGGCCTCCGTGACGGGGTTCAGGACGCGCGCAGGCTAGCAGCGCCCGGGGCCGCCCGGGGCGGCCCGGGGCCGCCGTCACCCGTGGTACGGTGGGCGCCCGTGAGGCCTCTGTCGATCGCGATGGTCACCGAGTACGCCTACCCCATCCTGGGGGGCGTGAGCGAGCACGTGCACTTCCTGTCGCGGGAACTCGCAGAGCGCGGCCACGACGTGACGGTGGTCACCGGCAACATCGGCGAGGCACGCGAGGCCGCCGAACTCGACCGCGAGGCGCACCGCCTCCACGGGTACCGCACCACGCGAATCGGCCGGTCCGTGCCCGTGGTGGCGAACGGCTCGATCGCGCGCCTGACCGTCGGCCTCGGCATCAAGCACCAGATCGCCACGGCCGTGCGGGGCATGGACGTCGTGCATGCGCAGGGGCTGGCGTCCCCCACGCTGCCGATGGGCGTGCTGCGGGTATCCACGGCGCCCTGCACCGTCGGCACGTTCCATACCTACTTCGACGAGGGTCACTGGATGTACGACCGCATCGGCCGCTACGTCCGCAACTCGCTCGCCCGCCTGGACCGCCGCATCGCCGTGTCGGAGGCGTGCATCACGGCCCTCGCCCCGTACTTCCCCGGCGAATGGGACATCGTCCCGAACGGGATCGACTGCTCGCTCTACCACCCGATGGCCGCCGATGCGTCCCGCCCCGCGGGGCCGCCCCGCATCCTCTTCGTCGGGCGGTTCGACCCGCGCAACGCCCTCGGCGACCTGCTCGAGGCGGCGGCCATCCTCATGGCGGAGGGACGCGACTTCGTGATCCAGGTGGTCGGCGACGGACCCGCGCGCCCGGTGTATGAGCGCAAGGCCCGCGCGCTTGGCATCTGGGACCGCGTGGAGTGGCTGGGACTCCTGAACGAGGAACGCCCCCGCTTCTACCGCGAGGCGGACGTCATGGCCGCCCCCTGCGTGCTGGCCTCGTTCGGGGTGGTGCTGCTCGAGGCCCTGGCGTCGGGGACCCCGGTGGTGGCCGCGGACAACGTGGGGTTCCGGCAGGTCATCCGCGGCGACGTGCCCGGGCGCTTCGTGCCGCCGCACGACCCCGCCGAGCTCGCCCGGGGCATCGCCGAAGTGCTCGATGACCCCGCCGCCGCCGAGGACATCGCCCGCCGGGGGCGAACAGCCGTGGAGCGGGAATTCGACTGGCCCCGGGTGACCGACCAGGTGGAGCGCATCTACCACGAGGTACTCGACGCCAAGCGGCCCGCTGCCAGCATCCCCGCCATCCCCGCTTCCGGAGGACCCGAATGAACCGTCCCGTGATCCTGACCGCCCTCGCCGCGGGCGCCGCCGCCGCAACCCTTGCCCTGGCCGGGTGCGGCGGTTCCGATGACGCCGCCACCACCACCGCTGCCGCGGGCACCACCGCGGCCGCCAGCACATCCGGGACCGTCGCCACGGCCCCGGCACGCACCGTGGAGTGCGAGGGCACCGAGGATTCCTGCGTCGCCCGGGTGTCCCTGGCCGGTGGGGCGGGAGCCGAGCGGGTGGCCATCCAGCTTCCCGGAACGGACTGGAACAACCCCGAGACGTCGGTGCCCGAGATGTATGAGGGGTCGTACGACATCACCAATGCCGAGTTCACCACCGGCGGGTCGACCTATGCCTTCACCCTCGACGCCGTGGAGTCGATCCCCGATGGCGTGGACCTGGAGATGACCTTCAGCCGCCGCACCTCGTAGCGCGGGCGCCCCGGCGCCTAGGGCACCACACCCCAGGCGCCGGGGCCGGGGTCATCCCCGAACAGCGGGTCCTGCCCCCCGTCATGCGCGCGCACCTCGCGGGGCACCTCGATACCAAGATGCACGTATGCGCGTGCGGTGGCGATGCGCCCGCGCGGGGTGCGCGCCAGCAGTCCCTGCTGAAGCAGGAAGGGCTCGTAGACGTCCTCGATGGTGTCCGGGGACTCCCCTACCGCGTCGGCCAGCGTGCCGAGCCCCGTCGGCCTGCCGGCAAACGTGACCGCCAGGTGCGACAGGATCTTCCGATCGAGGTCATCGAGCCCGGCGTCGTCCACCTCCAGCACGGCGAGGGCCTGCTCGGCGGTCGCGCCGTCGATGCGGCCGAGGCCCTGCACCTGGGCGACGTCGCGCACGCGGCGCAGCAGGCGGTTCGCGATGCGGGGCGTTCCCCGCGACCGGCCGGCGATGGCCAGCGCGCCGTCATCCGCCATGTCAACCTCCAGCAGGTCCGCGGAGCGGATGACGATGCGCGCGAGGTCGTCCGGGCCGTAGTAGTCCAGCCGCTGGACCACGCCGAAGCGATCGCGCAGCGGGGTGGTGAGCAGCCCCGATCGCGTGGTGGCACCCACCAGCGTGAAGCGCGGCAGGTCCAGGCGCAGCGTGCGGGCCTGCGGACCCTGCCCCAGGACGACATCCAGCTGGAAGTCCTCCATCGCCGGATACAGGACCTCCTCCACCGCTCGGTTCAGGCGATGGATCTCGTCGATGAAGAGCACGTCGCCGGGGCCGAGCGCCGTGAGGATGGCGGCCAGATCACCCTTGCGTTCGAGCACCGGTCCGCTGGTGACCGTGATCTCCACGCCCATCTCGGAGGCCAGGATGATGGCGAGCGATGTCTTCCCCAGGCCGGGAGGGCCGGCCAGCAGCACGTGGTCCAGCGCCTCGTCCCGCTGGCGCGCGGCCTGGAGGAAGATGCCCAGTTGCCGGCACACGGACTCCTGGCCGATGAAGGCGTCGAGCGTGCGCGGGCGCAGCGAGGTGTCGAAGCCCTGCTCCTGGGGCGCCACGTCCGGGCTCGCGAGCCTGTCGGGGTCGGTCATCGGGCCAGCGCCGCGAGGCCGTGGCGGATGAGTGCCTCCTCATCCATGTCGTCGGCCGCCGTGGCAAGCACGGCATCCACGTCATCCGGCGCGAACCCCAGGGCCACCAGGCCCTCGCGGGCGCCCCCGCGGGTCCCCCCGGCGGGGTCCGGACCCGCGCCCACGGCGCCCACGGCATCGCGCAGTTCGAGCACCACCCGATCGGCGGTCTTCCGCCCGACCCCTGCGGCCTTCGCGAGGTAGGCGGTGTCGCCGCCCCCGATCGCGGCGGCGAGGGCCGGGGGCGTGCCGAGCCCGCAGATCGCGAGCGCCATGCGGGGCCCCACCCCGTTCACCCCGATGAGGGCCTCGAAAAGCCCCCGCTCGGCATCGTCGGCGAATCCGTACAGGTCAAGGGCGTCCTCGCGGACCACCAGATGGGTACGCAGGGCCACCTCGCTGCCCACAGGCGGCAATGCGGCCCGCGTGGTGTCGGACACGCGCACCGCGAAACCCATGCCGCCCATGGCCACGACGACGCCGTCGGCACCTGTGGCCGCAAGATCACCCCGCACGAACCGGATCATTGGCGGAGGCTATCGCCGGCCGCGGATGCGGATGGCCTCCCGGAGCGGCCCCGACGCGCAGTGGCAGATGGCGGCGGCGATGGCATCGGCCGCGTGGTCGGTTCCGGCCTCCACCCCGGTGAGCCGGGCCACCATGGCCCGCACCTGATCCTTTCCGGCCCGGCCGCTCCCGGTGACCGCCTGCTTGATCGCGGTGGGCGTGTACTCCGACACCGGCAGCCCGGATCGGGCGCACGACACCAACAGCGCCCCGCGCGCCGCGGCCATGCCCATGGCTGACGTGCTCACCGGATGCACGAAGAACGCCTCGATGGCCGCCTCATGGGCGCCGGTTTCCCCGATCACGCCGGAGAGCCCTTCATGCAGGGCGAGGAGGCGCTGCTCGGTGGCCGTGGACGGGGCCGTGCGGAGCGTGCCGTGGGCAAGCACCTCGGTCCGGCTCCCGGCGCGCCGGACCACCGCATAGCCGGTGTTGGCGAGGCCGGGGTCGATCCCGAGCACGATCACGCGGGGACCGCCCTAGCCGGCGACGGCCTCCATGACATCCTCGGAGATGTCGAAGTTGGCGTAGACGTCCTGGACGTCGTCATTCTCCTCGAGGCTGTCGATGAGGCGCAGCAGTTGACGGGCTTCCTTCTCCCCCGCCTCCACCGTGGTCTTCGGAAGCATGGTGATGTCCGCGGACGCGGCGGCGAAGCCGGCTGCCTCCAGCGCTCCGCGCACCGACGTGAGGTCCACCGGATCGGTCACCACCTGCCACTGCGAGCCATCCTCCGCAATGTCCTCTGCCCCGCCTTCGAGCGCGGCGTCCATGAGGGCCTCCTCGTCCACTCCGGCGGAGTCCACCATGATGATGCCCTTGCGCTCGAACTGCCACGCCACGCTGCCGGGCGTGCCCAGTTCCGAACCGTTCTTGCTGAAGATGTGGCGCACGTCGCTTGCAGTGCGGTTGCGGTTGTCCGTGAGCGCAACGCAGATGATGGCGACGCCACCGGGGCCGTACCCCTCGTAGGTAACGGACGCGTAGTCGACCGCCCCGTCGCCCTCACCCGTACCCTTCTGGATGGCGCGCTCGATGTTGTCCTTGGGCATGGAGTTCGCCCGGGCCTTCTCGATGGCGGTCGCAAGCGCGGCATTGGACGCCGGGTCGCCCCCGCCCTCTCCGGCGGCAACCGTGATCGCACGGGAAAGTTTGGAGAAGAGCTGGCCGCGCTTGGCATCGGCCGCGCCCTTCTTGCGCTTGATGGTCGCCCACTTACTGTGCCCCGACAACAGACCCCTCCTTGTGCTGGGCGCCCGACGACGCGCGCACCCGCTCCACGAACATCCTGTGCAGCCTCCGGTCCCCGGTGAGCTCCGGGTGGAACGCCGTCACGATGCGCGTGGCATCACGCGCGGCGACCGGATGCCCCCCATGCTCCGCGAGGATCTCGATCGACGGCCCGGCGGCCTCGATCCAGGGGGCACGGATGAAGATACCGCGCATGGGCGGCGCGCCCAGCGCGGGCACCTCGACATCAGCCTCGAAGGAGTGCACCTGCCGTCCGAACGCATTGCGGCGGACCACGATGTCCATGCCACCCACCAGCGGCTGCGGGCCGCCCCCGGCGATGCCATTGGCCAGCATGATCATGCCCGCGCACGTGCCGAGGACCGGCATTCCTTCGTCGATCTGCGCGCGCACGGCCGGCAGCAGCCCGGATTCGCCCGCGACCAGACCGAACGTGGTGCTCTCCCCGCCGGGGATGACCAGCCCGTCCAGGCCGACAAGGTCCCCCGGCGCCCGCACGCGCCGGGTCCATGCGCCAACGTCCCCCAGTGCGGCCTGGTGCTCGGACACGGCGCCCTGCACGGCGAGTACGCCGATGCGCGGCGGTGGTGGGGTGGCCCCGCTCACCAGCCCCGCGTCTGGAGCAGCCCGCCGTCGCCGAGCTCGCCGATCTCCAGACCCGGCATGGCCTCCCGCAGTCCCCGCGACACGCGGGCCACCACCGCCGGGTCATCCCAGTGCGTGGTGGCCTCGACGATCGCCCGGGCGCGCGCCGGCGGGTCCTCGCTGAGGAAGATCCCGCTGCCCACGAACACGCCCTCTGCACCCAGGTGCATCATCAGCGCGGCGTCGGCCGGCGTGGCGATGCCGCCGGCCGAGAAGTTCACGACGGGCAGGCGGCCATGCGCCCCTACCCACTCCACCAACTCGAGCGGCGCAGCCATCTCCTTGGCGATCGCGAAGCGCTCCTCCGCCGTGGCGGAAACCACGCGGCGGATGCCCTGTGTGATCGTCTTCATGTGGCGCACGGCCTCGACGACGTTGCCGGTGCCCGCCTCGCCCTTGGTGCGGATCATCGCCGCGCCCTCGGCGATCCGGCGCAGGGCCTCGCCGAGGTCGGTGGCGCCGCACACGAAGGGAACCGTGAAGGCGCGCTTGTCCACGTGGCTGGCCTCATCCGCCGGGGTGAGGACCTCCGACTCGTCGATGTAGTCGACCTCAAGCGCCTGCAGGACCTGGGCCTCAACGTGGTGGCCGATGCGGCACTTGGCCATCACCGGGATGCTCACGGCCTCCTGGATGCCCATGATCATCTCGGGGTCGCTCATGCGCGCGACGCCGCCGGCTTTCCGGATCTCCGCCGGAATGCGCTCGAGGGCCATCACGGCGCACGCCCCGGCGTCCTCGGCGATGCGCGCCTGATCCGCGTCGACAACGTCCATGATCACGCCGCCCTTGAGCATGCGCGCGAGCCCCGCCTTCACGGTCTCCGTGCCGGTGGCGCGCTCCTGCGCACCGTTTGCCGCGACCTCGTCGCTCACTCGTTCCACCCCCGTTTGGAATCCGCCGGAAGTGTAGAACGAACTGGGCTAAGCGGGGATTGCCGTCAGCGCCCGCCGCGGCATCTGATGCGCGGCGATGCCGTGGGCCAGCGCCTGTGCGACTGCGACGAATGCCGTGAGGCTCGGCTCGCCGCCGCGCTCCTCGGCGGGGACCACGCGCACCACGGGGGCACGGGCGGCCGCCGAGAGACTCGAGTCGACCAGTGCCACCGCGGGGGCACCCGCCGAGCGGGCGGCCGCGATCGCGTACTCCGCGACGCGCGTGTCCTTGCCGATCGAGACGGCGATGACCCCGCCGCCGCGCGCGAGGGCGCCGAGGCGCATGCGCACGCGTGGCTCACCGCTGTCCACCACGAGCACCTCGCGCCCGCCCTTGGCGAGGCGGTCCTCGAGGAGGGCGAGCACCGGCCGCGCCGCTCCGTCTCCGGCCACCACCACTGGGGCGACGGCCACGAGCGCCGCGACCAGCGGCTGCACGCCGTCGGGCCCGAGACGGGCCGAGACGTCCTCCAGGGCGATGCGGTCGGCATCGAGGGCCTGTGCACGGGGCGGACCCCCGGGGCCGCCCACGGCGCGCACGCCGAGGCCCGGGCGATGGATCTGGCGCACGGCACGCTGCAATTCCGGGTAGCCCGAGTACCCGAGTGCCTGCGCGAACCGCACGACGGTCGCCGGGCTGCAGTGCGCGGCCTGGGCGACCTCGTGGGCCGAGACAAGCGGCAACTCGGCGAGATGATCGACGAGGTACCGGGCGAGGGCCTGCTGAGCCGGGCTGAACCGCTCGTAGTCGCGGCGGAGGACCTCGGCGAGTTCGGTGACGTCGGGTGGCACGTGCGACTGATTCGACGGGCGGGCGCCCTCCCCTTCCCGGGTGCGCCTACGATTGGCGCGTGATCCGTTCACTCGCCATCGGCCTCCTGGTCATCGCGCCACCTGGTGCGCTGGCGGCGACCTCCTGGCTGCCGCCGACGGCCATCGCACCACCCGCCCGCGGCGCGGGGCCCCCCGTGGTGGCGGGCAACGACGACGGCCGCGCCATCGCCGCGTGGGCAACGCGCACCGGCGTGATGGCCTCCGTGCGCACGCCGGGCGGCCCGTGGTACTCCCCGCGGAGGGTTCCCGGCAGCGGCCGGGGGGCCACGGAGGTCCAGGTGGCGATGACCGGGAGCGGCCTCGCCGCGGTCACATGGGTGCAGGACGGTCGCATCCGGACCAGCATCCGCCCCGCGGGCCGGCGGTTCCTGGCCGCGGCGGTGCTGTCACCGCGATCGCGCGTGGCGGCATCCCCGCGTGTCGCGTTCGGGCGCGGGTGCGCGCCGCTCGTGGCCTGGGCCTCGGAGGATTCCCGCGGCCGGTCCCCCTCCGCCGTCAGTGCGGCATGCGGCCGGGTCGACGGTCGCTTCGCGCGGGCGACGGGGGTATCCCCTCAGGGAGAGTCGGCATCGGCGCCGGCGGTCGCCGGGGGCCGGACCGGTGTGATCGTCCTGTGGCGGCAGGATGACGGCGCCACCTACCGCGTGCGGTCGGCCACCCGCGGGCCCTCCGGCCCCTTCTCCCCCCCGGACACCGTGTCGCCGGTGGGGACCGGCGTGGTGGTTGACCCGTCAGTGGACCTCGCCGTCGACGGCACCGCGATGGCCGCGTGGTCGCTCACCCGGAGCGGCGAGGTGGTCGCCCAGGCGGCCACGCGGCCGGTGACCGGTGGATGGGGACCGCCGATCAATCTGTCCCGCCCCGCCGCGCAGGTGCGCGGCACGCGAATGGCGATGGACGCGGGGGGCAACGCAATCGCCACATGGAGCCGTGCGGGGGTCATCCAGACAGCGCGACGGCCACGCGGCGAGGCCTGGTCGCCCGCACGCGACCTGTCGGATCCGGGCCTCACGGCCGGGGCGCCATTCCTGGCGATGAGCGGCGGCGGGGCAGCGGTCATCACGTGGCCCGCCTCCACCGAAGGCGCCGCAGTCGTGCAAGGGGCGCTGCGTCCCGTGGGCGGCGAGTTCACGACCGCCGCGACGATCTCCAGCGCGCGCCGGCCCGGCATCGCCCCTCAGGCCGCCATCGGCAACGACGGCATCGCTCCCGTCGCCTGGCAATGGACCGATCCCGCGGACGACCCGCTGATCGCCCCGTCCGGCGTGATGGGCGCAACCGGCCTTGCCGGGTCCGAGGCCCCGGGGCCCGCCACGGTCGTGGACCTGCGTGCGCGGCCCGCCCGGGTGCGCCCAGGTCAGGCCATCCGCATCACCTTCGGGCTTTCGTCGCCCTCACGGGTGCGCATCACGGCCCGGCGTGCCCCGCGCGGCCCCGTATCCGGGGGGATCTCACTGAGCGGTGCAGATGGCGCGAACCAGGTGGTGCTGTCGGGTGGCCTCGGCGGTGCGTCGCTCGGGCGTGGACGCTGGGTGATCACCGCGACGCCGCGCGGGGGCACACCGCGCTCGCTGTCCCTCGTTGTGGTTTAGTCCCGGGGAGTGCCCCTCGTCTCGCCCATCACCCGCGACCTCGCCATTGACGGCGGCGGCCTCACGGCCGTGGGCGTCGGGGGCGTCGTCGCCGCCGCTGCGCTCGTCGACGGGGGCCCGGGGCTCGCGATCATCCCGTTCCTGATCGTCGCCCTGGTATTCGGGTTCGCCCAGGTGGTCGTGGGCGGCGGCTGGCTGCGCGCGGCCGTGCATGAGGCACCGCCGGCACCGGACGGCCTCGTACGCGAGGACGACTCGGCGACGATGCGCCGCGCCGGGATCCCGACTCTCCTCGCGCTCCTCCTGGTGGTGACCACCATGTTCACATGGGTCCAGTTCGCAGCCCTGCTTGCCGGGCTCGCGTTCGCGGCCGGCCTGACCGACCTGCGATCGCTCGGCTGGATTCGTCGCGTGCAGGACGAGCGCGATGCCGTGATCGTCCGCGAGGTGGGTCCGCTGCCGTTCGCGACCGTGCGCAAGCCCCTGTGGGCCGTGCCGCGCCGAACGGGCGAGACGCCCTAGGCATCCTCCGCCGGGTCGCCGGCGATCTCCTCCACCTGCGCCCGGATGGCATCCAGACGGGCCTCGCACCACGCCCGGAGCGCAGCGCCCCTCCGGAACAGCCGGATGGCGTCGTCCAGGCCGGGGTCTCCCGACTCCAGGGCATCCACGCACTCCTCCAGGGCCGCCATGGCGTCCTCGAAGCGGGTGCCCTCCGGCACATCGGCCGGTGACACGATCTCGATCCCGTCCAGCCCGTGGCCCACGTCATCCACCTGCGTCCTCCTCCACCCGGGCCCCGACGAGGCCGTCGCCGAATTCGAGGGTCACATGCCCCGCGGCCGCGGCCGCGGCCGCGGTGACGACCGCACGTCCCGCAGCATCACGCACGAGGGCGAAGCCCGCCCCCAGCGGCCGGGTGGGGTCGCCGGCGGCCAGACGCGCACCGAGCACCCCGAGCCGGCCATCCGCGGACGACACCGCGCGGCGTGCAGCCCGTTCCGGGCGTCCGCCCACCACCGCCAGGTCGCGCGTTCGATATGCCACGACCGCCCACGCCGCGGGGCGGAGGCGCCGGGCAGCGCCGGCCAGCACCTGCCGGCGTCCGCGCACCACCGCCTCGTGCGGGCGCGCGATCCCGGGTCGTGACGTGAGCATCTCCAGGTAACGCCCGGATTCCGCCACCGATCGCCGCGCCCCCGCGGACAGGCGGCGCGCGGCGGCGCCCAGGTCCTCGCGCAGGAGCGCACGGTCCGGCACCAGCAGGTCCACCGCCGCAGTCGGGGTGGCCGCGCGCGCATCCGCGGCGAGGCAGGCGAGCGTGACGTCGGGCTCGTGACCGATGCCGGTCACCACGGGGGTCGCCGCCGCCCCGATTGCCCGGACCAGGGCCTCGTCGCTGAACGGAAGGAGATCCTGGAGCGACCCGCCGCCACGCGCGACCAGGATGACGTCCACGCGCGGATCACGATCGAGCGCCGCCACGGCCGCGACCACTTCGCGCACGCAGGCCGGCCCCTGCATGGCCGCGTGGGCCACCACGACGGGCAGGGGGAAGCGCGCATCGATGCGCCGCAGCACGTCGGCACGGGCTGCGCCCCCGGCGGCGGTCACCAACCCGACCCCGCGCGGGATGAAGGGCAGGGGCTGCATGCGGGATGGATCGAACAGGCCCTCGGCGGCCAGCCGTCGCCGGCGCTCGTCCAGCATCGCAATGAGCTCGCCCTCCCCCGCCGGCTGTATCCGGTGCAGGCGGACCTGCAGGCGGCCATCACGCCGTGAGAACTCGGGACGCGCGATTGCCTCCACCACCCGGCCGTCGGCCAGCGCGTACCCGTCCGCCACAGCGGTGGCGAAGGCCATGCAGTCCAGCCGGGCGTCGTGGCCCTCGCGCGGGTCCTCCAACCGGAACCAGTGCACCCGGCCATCGCGGCCGCTGCGAAGGTTGACGACCTCCCCGCGGATCCGGACGGTGCGCGTGTGCTCGGAGATCACGCGCTCGAGGGCGGAGACCACATCGTCCACGTCGAAGACGCGGGAGGACCCGGCAGACGGCATGCCGCGCATGATGCCCGTTAGCCCGGGGGCATCAGCCCCACCATCACGGCGACCAACGCCATCACCACCGCCCCGAGGGCCACCTCGGCGCGGATGCTGGCAGCGAGCGCAGCCAGGCCGTCACGCGCTCCCGGGGGCGCCGACCCGAGCGCGGCACGCTCCAGCCGGGGGTGGAGCACCATCCGGTTCCACGCGGCCAGGGCCAGCATCAGCGCAAACACCCCGAGCTTCGCCAGCAGGGCCGCCCCGTACGCCGTGGTCCACAGATCGGACAGGCTGGGGACCTCGGCCAGGGCGCGGTAGACCCCGGTCACCACGATCAGCACCACCGCGGTAATCGCCACGGCGGAGAAGCGCACGACGATCCCTGCGCCAATGCGCACGCGATCCACCGGCCCGAGCGCGGCCAGCAACGGGGACGCCAGGGCCAGCAGCATCACCAGCCCGCCCAGCCAGATGGCCGTGGCCCAGCCGTGCACGGCATCGAGCACCACGCCCAGCCCGGCGTCGGGTCCGCTCGCGGCATGTCCTGACCACGACAGGACGGCGGCTCCGGCAATGCCGGGCAGGCCCAGCGCGAGGGCGCGCGGGAGCGGGGCGGCCGGAACCACGTCACTGCGCCGTAATGCCACGCCCGCCGCGGCTGCCGCGGCGC
>JAUROO010000021.1 GCA_030829765.1 Miltoncostaeales bacterium
CGGATCGACTCCGGCTTCACCTGGAAGCGGTGGCTGCCCTCGGTCTCGGGACGGCCCATGGCGGTCGCGAGGTCCTTGGTCACCAGCGACGGCAGGTACACCAGCTGCCACTCGGAGCTCGAGAGGTCCGGAGCGGTGACGACCTTCATGTTCATGCGGCCGTACTCGGTGTTGCCGTAGAAAGCGGGCTTCGCGGACAGCTCAGCGTCGTCGTACTTACCGATGGCGCTGTGCAGCACGTAGCCGTTGCGGATCATCAGGAACGAGAAGTGGTTCCACTTCCAGTCCTTGCCGTCGTACACGCCGTAACCATCGTCAGGCGAGCCACCGTGCTCGAGCACGCGGATGAAGGCTTCCTTCTTCGGGAAACCCAGCACGCGGCCGGCGTCGATAGCGGCGTCCTGCGTCAGGTACATGTAGGGGTAGTACCCGGCGTAGTAGGTCTTACCATCGCCGGCCTTGTGGCTGACAGCCACGGTCAGGCCCCACTCGCCGTACGGGCCGAGCATGGTGTTGCGGTGGTCGACGTACCAGTGCTCGACGATGTCGTCCTCGATGTCGAGGCAGTCGGGCACCACGCGACGGAGGCGCTTGGCGTCCGCGCGGTAGAAGAAAGCCGACCAACGGGAGTTCGTGTAGGTCAGCGGCAGCGTGTCGATGTCCCAGATCGGGTCAACGAGGCTGTAGATGAAGGCCGTCTTCTCGTCACGATCGACGGGCGAAGGCGGAATCTCCCCGGTCTCGGCACCGGGGATGTAGGAAACAGCAAACTGGTCAGCCATTAGTGGCGTCCCCCCTTTGAAGAGTCATAGGGTGTTGCATTGGTTTACCTGGGGTAGGGCCCCGCCCCGGCCAGGCCGGGATTGAGGTCGGTGTCCCAGGGGATGCGGGCAGCATATGTCACGAGCGACGGTCCCGACAAGTGTGCGGAGGCAGCTCCGTGGCGTGGGTTGCGTGGCTGAAACGCCCGTGCTGATGGGAAATCCGGGGGGTACGGATCACTCGTGACAATGTTTACAAAGTGTGATGCCCAAGGGCTACGGCGTAAGGCTACGGCGTAAGGGGAAACGGACCTGACGGGCGTCGTGCCGGGCCCGGCACCGGGAGGAGGTGCCGGGCGCGCGGCGAATGTGGGTCGGATGCGCGACCGCGCCGCGAGACCCCGCCCGTGACCGCGCCCGCCCCGCGAACCGGGTCGGCGCCGGCCTCGCTGCTGGCCGTGCTGGCGATGGTGGCGTGGGGCGTGGCGTATGTGCCGTCCGCATGGCTGGTGGAGTCGTGGCCCCCATTGCTGGCCGCTGCCGCGCGCATCGGCGTGGGCGGCATCGTGCTGCTGGCGGCTCTCGCGCTGCTGGGCCGACCCGTCATGCCCGGCACCGAGTGGGTGGTGGTGCTGGTGCTGGCCCTCACGCAATCGGTGGCCTTCTACGGCGCCACCTTCATCGGCATCGCTGACGAGGGCGCCGGCACTGCTGCCGTGCTCGCCAACACCGACCCGTTGTTCGTGGCCGCCCTCGCCGCCGTGTTCCTGGGCGAGCGACTCGACGGCCGCCAGTGGGCGGGCCTGGGCGTGGGCCTGCTGGGCGCCGCCGCCGTGGTGTGGAAGGGGCCCATCTGGCCGCCCGACGTCTCGTGGGTGTCGATGCTGGTGGTGATGGGTGCGCTGGCCTGGGCCATCGGCACGGTCGCCGTGACCGGTCGCATCCGTGCCGGTGCGCGCCCGGTGGCCATCGCCGGCTGGCAGATGCTGATCGGCGCGGCGATGCTCGCAGGCCTCGGTGTCCTGTTCGGGGGCGCGCCCAGCGCAACGGGTGGGCGTGAGATCGGCCTGATCCTGCTGGTGGCGGTGGTGGGGAATGCGGTGCCCTTCGCGCTCTTCTACGTCGCGCTCGGGCGGGGCGACGCCGGCCGGGTCTCCGCGTGGTTCTTCCTGGTCCCGGTGATCGGCGTGCTCACGGCGTGGCCCCTTCTGGGCGAGGTACCCGGTCCGCGGTTGTGGGCCGGACTGGTGCTCGTATGCGCCGGGCTCTGGATGGTGCTCGCCCCGCGTCGGCGCTGATAGCCTCGCGCCGTGATCGTCGTGCTGGCCGGGGGCACCGGAGGATCGAAGATGGTGCACGGACTCGCGCTTGCCGCGGGCCAGCGCGACCTGACGGCCATCGTGAACACGGGCGACGATGGCGAGTTCTTCGGGTTGCTCGTATGCCCGGACCTCGACATCAACCTGTACTGCCTCGCCGGGGTGGTGGCCGATCGCGGGTGGGGGTACGCCGACGACACCTTCCACTGCCTCGAGGGCCTTGCCACCTATGGGCACGAGGCCTGGTTCGGCCTGGGCGACCGGGACCTGGCCACCCACATCCACCGCACGCTGTTGATGCGCGCGGGCACCTGCCTCTCGGCGGTGGTGGACGACCTGCGCGGGCGCTTAGGCGTGGAGGCGCGGGTGCTGCCGATGACCGACGACCCCGTGCGCACCGTCATCACCACGGCCTCGGGCGAGATGCGGTTTCAGGAGTACCTGGTGCGCGACGGCGCGCGGGAGGAGATCGACGCCATCCGCGTGGAGGGGCTTGATGAGGCAACCCCCGCGCCCGGGGTGATCGCGGCCATCGAGCAGGCGGACCTCATCGTCATAGCGCCGTCCAGCCCCATTGTTTCGATCGGAACGATCCTGGGCGTGCAGGGCGTGCGCGACGCCGTGGCCGCGCGACGCGACCGCGTGGTGGGGGTGAGCCCCATCATCAGCGGCGCCCCGGTGGAGGGGCCCGCGCACAAGTTCCTGCGCGGCGCCGGCTACGCGGAGTGCTCGGCCCGCAAGATGGCCGAGATCTACGCCGATGTGTGCGGCACCTTCCTGATTCATGAATCGGACGCCGATGAGGCGGCGGACATCGAGGCCATGGGGGTGCGCCCCGTGCTGGCCGACATCCTCATGCCCGACCACGCCTCCCGCGAGCGACTGGCACGCGTTGTGCTCGGGGCCATGGCCTGATGGCGGCGCACGACGTGGGCGCCGTCGTGCCCGTGAAGCGCCTGGGGTATGCGCTCGGCCGGCTGTCGGGCGTGCTCGACCGCTCCGGCCGACGCGTGCTGCAGTCGGCGATGCTGGGCGATGTGCTCGCGGCCCTCGCGGGCAGCGCACGCCTGGGCGAGATCGTGGTGGTCACCTCCGACCCCCGCGCGCGGGCGGTGGCCGAGAGCGTCGGCGCCCGCACGGTTCCCGATCACGATCCCCCGCAGGGCATCAACGCCGCCGTGGCGATGGGCATCGCCGCCCTCGACTCTCGCAGCGCACTGGTAGTGGTGAGCGACCTGCCGCTCATCACGGCCGCCGACGTGGACCACCTGGTGGGTGCCGCACAGGACCGCGAGGCCGCAGTGCTCGCGCGATCCGGGGACGGCACCGGCACCAACGCCATGCTGCTCACGCCCCCCTCGGCGCTGGTGCCCGAACTGGGCCCCGACTCGCTGGCGCGCCACCTGGCCCAGGCGTCTGCAGTCGGGGTGCCTGCCGAGGTGGTGTACCACCCCGGTATCGGACTGGACGTCGACACGCCCGGCGACCTGGCGGAACTGGTACGTCGCGAGCCCGACGGCGCCACCGGGCGTGCGCTGGCGCGGCTGGGGTTGACGCAGGCCACCCCGGGGGCTGCCGGATGAGTGGTATCGGCGCGGCCCCCGGGGATCAGGTGTCCATCACCGTGCTGGGGCACCTGCCCGAGGTCGTCCCCGGTGACGACATCGCCGGCATGCTGGCGGGGGCCGCCCGGCAGGCGGGTGTGCGCCCGGGTGACGTGCTGGCCGTGGCCCACAAGGTGGTGAGCAAGGCCGAGGGCCGTGTGGTGCGGCTGGCGGACGTCCGGCCCGGGGATGAGGCCCGGAGCATTGCGGATGCCACCGGCAAGGATCCGGCGCTGTGCGAGGTGATCCTGGGCGAGAGCCGAAGGATCGTGCGCCGTCGCCGCTCGCTGCTGGTGTGCGAGACCCATCAGGGGTTCATCTGCGCCAACGCCGGGGTGGACGCCTCGAACACCGCCGAGGGCACTGTTGTGCTGCTGCCCACCGACCCCGATGCATCGGCGCGGCGCATCCAGCATGCGCTGTCGCAGGCTGCCGGCGGGCGCGTGGGCGTGGTGATCACCGACACCCATGGCCGGGCATTCCGGCGGGGGCTGGTGAATGTGGCCGTGGGGGTGGCGGGCTTCGCGCCCGTTCTGGATCATCGTGGGGGACGCGACCGGGAGGGACGCATGCTGGTGGCCACCGATCAGGCGCTGGGCGATGAGATCGCCGCCGCCGCGGGGATGCTCATCGGGAAGGCATCGGGCAGGCCGGCGGCGTTGGTGCGCGGGCTGCGCACCGCCCCCGCCCCGGGCACCTCACGCGACCTGGTACGCCGCGAGGACCAGGACGTCTTCCGCGCGCCCGTGGGCGCCGACGGGGTGGTGGACTAGATGCCGGTGGGCGGTCCGCGCACGCCGCTGCGGGTGGCGATCATCGGATCGGGGCCGTCGGGCTTCTACTCGGCGGAGCACCTGCTGTCGCAGGACGACGTGAACGTGCAGGTGGACATGTTCGACCGCGTGCCCACGCCGTTCGGCCTGGTGCGCGCCGGGGTGGCGCCCGACCACCAGAAGATCAAGTCGGTCACGCGCGTCTACGAGCGCACCGCTGCGGATGACCGCTTCCGCTTCCGGGGCAACGTGGAGGTGGGGCGGCACATCGACCACGCCGACCTCATGGAGTACTTCCACGCGGTCATCTATGCGGTGGGGGCATCGGCCGATCGCCGCATGGGGATTCCGCACGAGTACCTGCCCGGAAGCCACTCGGGGCCGGAGTTCGTGGCCTGGTACAACGCCAGCCCGCTTGACCGCGCGCGTACCTACGACTTCAGTGGCTTCCGCGCGGTGGTGGTGGGTAACGGCAACGTGGCCATGGACATCGCGCGCATGCTGGTGCTGCCTGCGGAGGAGCTCGCGCGCACCGACATGGCGCGCCATGCGGTCACGGCTCTGGCCGAGGGGAGCGTGCGCGAGGTGGTGATGCTTGGTCGGCGCGGTCCCGCGCAGGCGGCGTTCACCCCGAAGGAACTGCGCGAGGTGGCCGAGCGCGACGACGTCGACGTGATCGTGCACCCCGACGAGGTCGCGCTGGATCCGCATTCGCGCCATGACGCCGAGCAGCACCCCGACCGCAACCGCGACCAGAACCTGGAGATCCTCCGTGAACTGGCGGCGCGGGGCGACCGCGGCCGTGATCGCCGCATCGTCATGCGGTTCCTGGCCTCACCGGTCTCACTGCATGGCACCAATCACGTGGAGGCCGTGGAGGTGGCGCGCAACGAGCTGTACCGCGGCGACCGTGGGGCGCTGCGGGCCCGCATGACCGACGATCGCGAGATGATCCCCACCGGTCTGGTTTTCCGGGCCATCGGGTACCAGGGCGTGCCCATTGCGGGCGTGCCGTTCGACCCGCTCGCGGCCACCATCCCGAATGAGGCCGGCCGCGTCATCGATCTCCTCGACGGCAGCCCGCGCTACGGCGAGTACGCGGCCGGGTGGATCAAGCGCGGCCCCACCGGGATCATCGGCACCAACAAGCCCGATGCACAGGAGACCGTCGAGACACTGCTGCAGGACCTGCGGGCAGGGCACCTGCAGCGCCGGGTGCCATCGCGCCGCGTGCTGGCCCGGCTGGTGGGCGAGCGCCAGGGCGACCTCACCTCGTGGGCCGACTGGCAGTACCTGGACGGGGTGGAGCAGGAGATGGGGGCCGAGGTGGACGCGCCGCGGATCAAGTTCGCGCGCGTCGAGACCATGATGCGGTTCCTCGGCGAGCGGGGCGGCTCCTAGACCGGCGCCTCGATGATCTCGTACAGGGTGGTGCGCCGGGCCGGCGTGCGCCCGTGCGCGCGGATGACGGCCTCCAGTTCATCAGCCGTCACCTCCTCGCCGTGCGAGGCACCCGACGAGCGGCTGATGCTCTCGTTCATGAGGGTGCCGCCCATGTCGTTGCAGCCGGCGTTCAGCAGGTTGGCCCCGCCCTCCAGGCCCAGCTTCACCCACGAGGCCTGGATATTCGGGATGAGGCCGTCGAACGCAATGCGCGCGACCGCGTGCACCAGCACCACCTCGTCCCATGTGGGGCCGGGCCGTGAGCGCCCCTGGATGAAGATGGGCGAGGCCATGTGGACGAAGGGCAGCGGGATGAACTCGGTGAACCCGCCGGTGCGCCGCTGGATCTCGCGCAGCACCTCGTAGTGGTTGGCCCACGACACCGGGCCGTCGATGTGGCCGCACATGATGGTGCTGGTGGCCCGGATGCCGATCTCGTGCGCGGCGATCATCACCTCGGCCCATTCGGCCGTGCGGATCTTGTCCGGGCACAGGTGCTCGCGCACGTCGTCGTCGAGGATCTCGGCAGCCGTGCCGGGCAGCGACCCCAGGCCCGAGTCGCTCAGGCGCTCCAGGTACTCGCGCACCGGCACGCCCAGCGTGTGCGCCCCCTGCCATACCTCGAGCGGGGTGAAGGCGTGCACGTGCATCCCCGGCAGCGAACCCTTGATGCTCTCCAGCACCGACGCGTAGAAGTCGCCCGTGAAGTCGGGGTGGATGCCGCCCACCAGGCACACCTCGGTGGCGCCCTTGTCCCAGGCCTCCTGCGAGCGCGTGACCACCTCGTCCAGGTCCATGCGGTACGGCGTCTCGCGCGCGTTGTAGCTCTTGGGCCCACGCGAGAAGCCGCAGAAGCCGCACCGGAAGTAGCACTGGTTGGTGTAGTTGATGTTGCGGTTGACGACGTAGGTGACCACGTCACCATTGGCGCGGCGGCGCAGCTCGTCGGCCACGTGGGCGATGACGTCCACCTCGGCGCCGCGCGCGCGGAACATGCGCTCCATCTCGGCGACGGTCGGCAGGGTGCCCGCGAGGGATCGCTCGAGGATCCCTGCGAGGTCGGGCGGCACCTGGTCCAGGCCGCGCACCCAGTCGCCGTCCATCCACCCGGCATCCGGCCACTCGGAGCTCATGCGGCCCTCGGGCGCGGGCGGGTGCATGTCCCTGCCCGGAGCCCAGGGGTGCCGCGGCCGCGCCGCGCCGCGGCAGTCCACCTGCTGCAGCCAGCAGGTGAATAGCGGCATGGCCACGCGGTCGCGCATGGCCTCGATGGGGGTGTCCAGCGGCAGGGCGGTGCGCTCCACCAGCACCTCGGGCAGGATGGCCTCGCGCAGCGCGGCCACGCCGTCGTCGTCCCAGCCGTCCACCACGATGTCGCGGGCGCCCCCGCGCACGGCGGCAACGGCCTCGTCGACGTCGCGCGCCTCCACCGACACCCGCACGTCGCAGGCGGGCAGGGCGGCGATCTCCACGGCCTCGGCCAATCGCGCAGGGGTGGTGCGCAGGAACGCGGCGCCCGATCGCACCACGCCGTCGAGCACGTCCGCCCGCGTTCCGTCGTGGAGCATCGTGATGCGGATGCCGTCCACGCCGTCGGCGGCGAGCGCGATGGCCTCGTCCCACGAGGTGACGAACGCGGCGCATGCGCGGTCGGGCGCGCCGGATGCCACCGGCAGGATGCGCGCGGCCACCGCGGTCCCCACGGATGCCTCGTCCCAGTGGGCGCGCTCCCGGGCGGTGCCGCCATCCGCGCGGTCGTCGCCAAGGCGAAGGAGGCTGACGCGGTCCATCAGGCGGCCACCTCCAGCGCCTGGCTGCGGGGGCAGCCGGCATCATCGGCCAGCGCCCTCACGTACGGCATGACACCCGGGTCCACCCATTCGGGATCAAGCGCGTACTCGGGGTACACGGTGAGCCGTTCGCGCAGCGGGTACCCGGCCTCGGCGCACATGCCGGCCATCAGGTCGAGGTCCGGCCATGGCCGCTCGGGGTTGATGAAGTCGGGCGTCACCGGCGACACGCCGCCCCAGTCGTTGATGCCGGTGAGCAGCAGCGGACCGTAGTCCGCGGACAGGTTGGGCGGTGCCTGGATATTCATGTCGGGCCCCAGCACCAGCCGTGAGATGGCGCATGTGGTCATCAGGTCGATGAGCCCCGGCTCGCCGGCGTCGGCCATCGGGGTCTCGGGCTTCGCCCGGAAGTTCTGGACGATCACCTCCTGGATGTGCCCGTACTCGTCGTGCAGGTCGCGGATGGCCAGCAGGGCGTCGATGCGCTCATCCCCGGTCTCGCCCAAGCCGATCAGGATGCCCGTGGTGAAGGGGATCCGCAGCTTCCCAGCGCGTCGGATCATCGCGAGGCGGGTGCGCGGCTTCTTGTCCGGGGCGTGCTCGTGGGGGCCACCCGGCGCGCACAGGCGCTCGGACGTGCTCTCCAGCATGATCCCCTGGCTGGGAGACACCTCACGCAACTCCCGCAGCTCGCGCTCGCTCATGATGCCGGCGTTGGGGTGGGGCAGGAGGTCGTACTCCTCCATCACCATCCGGCACATGGCCACCAGGTACGACTGCGTGCTTTCGTGCCCGAACCCGCGCAGGATGTCGCGGTACTTCGGCCACCGCACCTCGGGCCGGTCGCCGATGCAGAAGAGGGCCTCCTTGCATCCCAGGTCCCGGGCCTGCTCGGCCATCGCGCGGACCTCATCGGGCGTGAGCGTCTTCGCCCGGGGGCTGTCCTCGTCCACCGCGAAGGTGCAGTACGAGCACGTATC
>JAUROO010000022.1 GCA_030829765.1 Miltoncostaeales bacterium
GATCATGCGCCATGCCACCCATGCGGAGGCGGCCACCAGGCCGGTGAACAGGCCCGCCATGGCCTCGGGGTGGTCATCCAGCAGGGTGGAGATGACGCCGGCCAGGGTGAAGATGGCCACGCCGATGCCGATGAGCAGGGGCAGGATGAGCCCCCAGTCGATCTCGCGCAGGCGCTGCCCGGCCTCGCGGAACCGCAGGCGCACCACGTTGCCCAGCGCCTTCGACGCCATGCTGATGGCGTGCACCAGGCGTTCGTAGATGCCCACCAGCACCGCGATGGTGCCGCCCGACACGCCGGGCACGACGTCGGCGGATCCCATCAGGAAGCCGCGGATGAAGTTCAGGAGGGGGCCGATGCGCACGGTGGGGCAGCGTAGTCCGCCGCGCGGCGCACCCACGCTGCCGGGCACGCGGTCGGCGTCAGGCGGTGGCGAGCTCCCCGAGCAGTTCGTCCACCCGCCGGGCGATCTCATCGCGGGTGGCGCGGACCTCATCGCGTGGGCGCCCCTTCGGATCGGGCAGGTCCCAGTCGATATAGCGCACCCCCGGCACGAACGGGCAGGCGTCGCCGCAGCCCATGGTCACCACCACGTCGGCACGGGCGGCCATCTCCTCGGTCAGCCGCTGCGGGCGCACGCCGGTGAGGTCGATGTCCAGTTCGCGCATCACCTCCACCACCTCGGGGTGCACCGCGCCGTCGGGGTCGGCCACGCTACCCGCCGATCCACTGGTATGCGCGCCGCTTGCGGCGCGGTCGAACAGCGCCCGGCTCATCTGGGAGCGCCCGGCATTGTGGAGGCAGACGAAGAGCACGTGGGCCATGATGAGGACGGTAACCATCAGGCCCCGGAGGCGCGACCATGGGTGACAACGGCGACGCGAAGCAGTGCCCCGAGTGCGGCAAGGAGTCGGTGCTCGAGAGCGAGCAGGAGGCCAATCAGGAGGTGACCCACTGCGAGTGGTGCGGCGCCGAGTACCCGGTGCCCGAGGAGGGCTGATCCCGCGCCGGCGTCAGCCGAGCGCTCGGTAGCCCCCATTCGGCTCCACCTGGTACATGAAGAAACGCCCCCCCTCCAGTTCGTGGTTCTTGTCGAAGCTGACGCGCTGCCCCAGCAGGGAGTCGTTGATCTCCACGTCGGGAACGGCCTTCCACACCCCGGCGCGCGTGGCCCGTCCGTTACTGCAGGTCTGCAGCGCCGCTGTTGCCACGACCTCCATCGCCGTGAATGCCGGTCCGCCGAATGTCGAGAAGTCCCCGAAGATGGCCTCGTAGAGTCGGATGATGTTGGCGCCGGAGGGTGCCTTGCGCAGGTCGGGCGAGTACGAGCTCACGTACGCACCGACCTTGGTGAACTCCGTTGGTACGAAGAGTCCATCACCGCCCACGAGCCGCGGGTCGCGGCCGGCTGCCTCCATCTGGCGGGCGAAGCGCTGGCCGTCCTCTGTGAGCAGGAACGGCATCACGACGACGTCGGCGGCACGAGGAATCCGCGCGATGGTGTCCGTGTAGTCAGGCGTACGCAGTGGGACGGAGATGCGTGCCACGGGGATGCCGTCGGCCTCAAGCGCCCGGGAGACAGAGCCTGCAAGCCCGCGTGAATACGGCTCGGGGTTCTCGACGATGGCGACCTTCTTCGCCGTGAGATCCGTCGCGACGAACCGTGCGAGCGTGGGGCCCTGCACGGAATCGTTTGCCACCACGCGATAGAAGCCCGCGAGTCGCCCCCCGCCCAGGTCGGTCCGGGTGGCCGATGGGCTCACGTACGCCAGTTTCGCGCGGTCCAGCAGGGGGCCGACGGCAGCGGTTACCACCGATGTCTGGGGGCCGACCACACCCACCACCTCCGGGTTGGCAATCGCGCGCCGTGCGCCGCGGACTCCTGCCGCCACGTCGTCCATTACATCTACTGGCTCGATCTGGAAGCTCGTGCCGTTCTCGGAGTTGAAGGTGTCCAGGGCCACGCGCGCCCAGTTCATCTGCACCGAGTCGGTGGATCCGCCATCGACGTACGGGGCCATTACCGCGATCTTCCCCGAGCATGTGGTCCTCGTGGGGTCGCGCAGTACAGCGGCATCTGCTCCGGAGGTGAGCACGGTGGCGGTGCCTGCCGGGGACGATCCGCACCCCGCTGCGACCAGCCCTGCGCTGGCGAGTGCCACGACGATTCCCGTGAGCGCCCGGATGGTCACCACAGGACCACCATCGCGATGAGGCATACACCCAGGGCTGTTCCGCTGGCGGTGACCAGGGTCGCCTTGGCACGCGGCGACTGGAAGACGCCACTCAGGCCACCCAGCAGGAATGTGACCGTCAGCAGCGCGGCGATGAACTCAAGCGAGTGCGACTTGTTCAGGTCAATGTTGGCCTGCTCCAACTGGGACGAGGCCCGCTCGAGCGCCTCGCGTGCATCGATGATGGTTGCGGGTGCCGCCCACTCCGGGTTGGCCGATTTGAAGGGCGTGAGCGGCCGATCACCGGCGGGCTGCCCCCGCCACCACTCGATGGCACGTCGCGTGCTGCCATCCATCATCGAGTAGATCGCGGCGGCGCGCTCCTCATCACCACGCTCGCGTGCCTCCTCGTAGTCCACGTAGAGGGCGCGTTCGCTGGTGCTGGCCCTCTCTGCCTCCTGCGCGAGGCTGTTCGCAGCGTTCACCGACTGCGTCGAAAGGGTGAAGTTCTCCACGGCATGGCCATTCAGCACAGTTCCTCGCCACGCCGTGACGCCTGCAACGATCGCCGCCACGCCGAGGATGACTGCAAGGCTGAGATTGAGCCAGCGTGGGGCGTGCTCATCGTGCTCCTGATGGCCGTGAGGGCCATGATGGCTCGCCGCACTCATATGCTGGGGGACCTGCAGATCACGAGCTGCGATCTTGCCTGATGCATGTCCACCCCGTCCCCGATCGGTTCACGGTCGAGCCGACGGGAGTACGTGGCGGCTTCCTATGGGCGCGGCAGGACTCGAACCTGCGACCCAGGGATTATGAGTCCCCTGCTCTAACCAGCTGAGCTACACGCCCGCGGCCCGCCGGACGACGGGCATCTGCATTGTGGCGCATGCCGGTGGCGAGCGATAACGGTCGAGGGTTGGTTGCTGTGCTCGCGATGTTGGTGCCACCAGCCGGTACGAGCACGTCGCGCCGGGGCACGGTCTGCCGTCGTCGTTGACCGCGTCCGGATGGCGCTGGGTACCGTGGCAGGGTGAGCTTGCCGCCCGCACACCGGACCCGCGCGCGCCGGACCGTGCGCAACCCCCTCGGCCGTCCCCGCCGTTCGCCGTGGGCGATGGCCCTTCACTGGGTGCTGACGCTGGGGCTCCTCGCCGGGGTTGCGTGGCTGCTCCTGC
>JAUROO010000023.1 GCA_030829765.1 Miltoncostaeales bacterium
GCTGCGGGCATCGTGCGGGTTCTTCACGAACGCAGGGGATATCGACCGACTCGCGGAGGCCTTGGCCGGGCTTCCGGCGTGTTAGCGTGCCCGGCCGTGAGCCAGCAGTTCGTGATCCAGGGCGGGCACGCGCTGGCCGGCACCGTTACCCCGACCGGTAACAAGAACGCCGCCCTGCCGATCCTCGCCGCGACCCTCCTCACCGACGAGGAGGTCATCCTCGAGAATGTCCCGGACATCCTCGACGTCCACGCGATGCTTGCCATCCTCGATGACCTCGGCGTGGCGGTGCGCGAGGAGCCCGATGGCGCCCTGGCCTTCCGGGCCGCAGCCGTCCGGAGCCCTGTGCTCGACCCCGAGCTGTGCAAGAGGATCCGGGCGTCGGTGCTGTTCGCGGGACCCCTGCTGGCACGTGCCGGAGCGGTGACGCTTCCCCTGCCCGGGGGGGACTTCATCGGGCGACGCAGGATCGACACGCACCTGATGGCGTTCCGCGCCCTGGGGGCAGACGTGGATGAGGCCGGTCGCGCGTATGGCATGTCGCACACCGGCCTCGCCGGCGCCGAGATATTCCTCGATGAGGCATCGGTCACCGCGACGGAGAACGTGCTGATGGCAGCGGTACTGGCGCGTGGCCGCACCACGATCCTCAATGCCGCGTGCGAGCCGCACGTCCAGGACCTGGCGGAGTTCCTGGTCGTCCTGGGGGCCCGCATCGACGGAATCGGCACCAACCGCCTCGTGATCGACGGGGTGGAGCGCCTGCATGGCGGCCGCTTCCGCATCGGACCCGACTACATCGAGATCGCATCGTTCATCGGCCTTGCCGCGATCACGGGATCCGATCTCACGATCTCCGAGGCCCGCCCCGCCGACCTTCGCATGATCCTCTTGGGATTCGGCCGACTGGGCATCGAGGTGGAGTGGGTGGGCGACACGGCGCTGCGCATCCCGCCCGGTCAGTCTCTCGAGGTGGTGCAGGACGAGGGGGGAGCCATCCCGAAGATCGACGACGGTCCGTGGCCGGCGTTCCCCGCGGACCTGACGTCCATTGCGACTGCCGTCGCGACCCAGGCCCGTGGCGAGGTCATGATCTTCGAGAAGATGTTCGAGAACCGCCTGTTCTTCGTCGACAAGCTGATGGCCATGGGGGCGCGCATCATCCTGTGCGACCCGCACCGCGCGGTGGTGAGCGGCCCGGCGCAGCTGTACGGCGAGCGGGTGGAGAGCCCGGACATCCGCGCCGGCATGGCGATGCTGATCGCGGGGCTCGCAGCCAGCGGTACCACGACCATCGGCAACATCGGGCAGATCGACCGGGGCTACGAGCGCATCGACGAGCGCCTGCGGGCGGTGGGCGCGCGCATTGAGCGCGTGGACGACTGACGGATGACCGATCCCGCGCTCCTCCCAGCCGGGGTCCGTGACGTGCTGCCCGTCGAGGCGGCGGAGTTGCGGGCGCTCGGGCAGGCCCTTGCGGATTCCTTCGGCACCTTCGGGTACCGCGAGGTGATGACGCCGCTCATCGAACTGGCGGACGTCCTTGGGCGGGCCGATGGCCAGGCCGCCGGCCGCGCGTACCGCCTGTTCGACGATGAGGGCCGGGTGCTGGTCCTCCGGCCGGACCTCACCATCCCCATTGCGCGGTTGGTCGCGACGCGCATGGCGGACCACCCGGACCCGGTGCGCATCGCCTACAACGCACGTGCCGTGCGCCCGCCGACCTCGGGCAAGATCGAGGGGGCGGAACAACGCCAGGCCGGCATCGAGCTGGTGGGCGCCGCCGGTGCCGATGCCGATGCCGAGGTGGTCGCGGCCCTTGCGCGCGCCCTCGCGGCTGCCGGCGTGCCCGATGCGCGGATCGCCGTGGGCTCGGTGGCGCTGGTGTCGGCGGTGCTCGATGAGGCCGGCGCGTCCGATGCGGCCCGCGCTGCCCTGTGGGACGCCCTTCACGCGCGCAGCGTGGTCGAGTGGCGCCGTGCCGCGGCCGACCTCAGGTGCACCGGTGCCCTCGGGGGGATCGTTTCCGACCTGCCGGCCCTGCGCGGCGGCCCCGACGTCCTCGACCGGGTCGCCGACGCCGCGCCGGGCGCGGCGTCCGAGTGCGCGCGGATGCAGGACATCCTGGCGCTGGCCGCGCGGCACGGCGTGCCGGTTCCGATGGTCGACCTGGGCGTGGTGCGGGACTGGTCCTATTACTCGGGCGTGGTGATCGAGGCCTACGCGGCGGGCGTGGCCGTCCCGGTGGCGGTGGGGGGCCGCTACGACGGCCTCGGGGCCCGCTTCGGGCGCCCGCGTCCGGCCGTGGGGGTTGCCGTGGCGCTGGACCTCCTTCACCACGCCGTCGGGCGGTCAGCCGAGAGGGAGGGCGCCGGGGTCGTGATGGTCGGCGGCGCGGATGATCTGATCGAGGAGGCCACGCGGCTGCGTGCCGACGGCGTGGCCGTGGTCGGGGTTCCCCGGGACTGTCCCGATCCGGATGCCGTGGCCCTCGCGGACGGGCGACGCCACGTCGTGCGACGCGAAGGAGATGGCTGGATGGTGCGCGATGTGATCTCGGGCAGCCGTTCAGAGGTGGGCGACCTGGGGGCGGGTCCGTGGATCTGAGGGTGTGCGTGCCGTTGGGGGCCCTGTTCGGGGACACGCTGGAGGTGCTCGACGCCGTCGGCCTGCCGGTGGCCCCGCTGCGTGATGCCGGCCGGCGCCTGATCATCGAGGTGCCGGGTGGGCCGACCTACATCACCACCCGCCCCAGCGACGTGCCGACGTACGTGGAGAGTGGGGCCGCCGACGTGGGCATCGTGGGCCGCGATGTGCTGCTCGAGCGCCAGCCAGACGTGTATGAGCTTGCCGACCTGCGCTTCGGGGGCTGCCGGATGTCGTGGTGCACCCCCGCAGGGGAGGACCCGACGGCGGACGCCGTGGCGCGTTTCGGTGTGGTGCGGGTGGCGAC
>JAUROO010000024.1 GCA_030829765.1 Miltoncostaeales bacterium
CCAACTTCTCCAGGGCCACGTAGGCGGTGTTGTTCACCGAACCGCCGCACATCTCGAGCCCCTGCTCCATGGTGAGGGTGCGCGTTCCGGTCCAGGTGCGCATCCCACCCGCCGGGATGTCCGAGGTGTCGGCCGGCGGCGTGAGGTCGGTCGACGGGTCCCACACGTGGACATTGTCGAAGGCAACGGGCTTCAGGCCTACGTTGTTGACCACCACCGAGTAGTCGATGGTGCCGCCCGGCAGCACCGTGGCATCGCCGGTCTTCTTGATCGTCAGCGGGAAGCAATCGTTCGCGAGCAGCTTCTCCCCCGCGGGCCAGTTGTTGCCCGTGTAGTTCCACCACTGCGCGGGCGGGTTCGGCGGGGCCTGCTTCGCAAGGAAAAAGTTCGGGATGATGTCGTCCTCGTGCTTGCCATGGCCCTCGTCCTTCCCTGACACCGGGTTCTTGACCGAACTCTTGTCAACCGTGTTCACCGTGTACGGGTTCGTACTCGAGCTCGTCGCGTGGCAGAGGGTCACCTTCTCGCCGGACCTGTCGGAGCTTCCGGCGACCGCCGACCCGGTGATGCCCAGCATCCCTGCGGCCGTCCCCACAACGGCCAGGCCCAGCGCCCGGCGCCGTCGTGCCCCTGCGCGACGCACATGCTGTGCGCTCATCTCATTCACCTTTCCCCCGGGCGGATCACCCGCCCAATCCGTCCACGGCATCTGCCGCGAACCCTTTGGTGCGACGGTATGAACGGCGCCGCATGCGGCCCACGGGCGCGTGGGGAGTCGAATCCGCACCCCGCGCGCGGTCATGCACGTGGCCTGCGGCGTGGCGAAGCCGAACCCGCAGGGGAGCCCGTGGGCCGCCGTGCGAACAGGAGGCCCTCCCCGCCGTGGGGGGCACCGCAATCGCGCGCTAGCGTGTGCCCATGGCGCGCGTCACCGTGTATGCGACCCCATTCTGCGTGTACTGCGTGGGCGCCAAGCGCTATCTGGCCCGCCGCGGCATCCCGTTCGACGAGGTGCGCATCAACCTCATGCGGCCCGGCGCCCGCGACCGCATACAGGCCGCGAGCGGCGGTGGCCGCACGTTCCCGCAGATCGTGATCGATGGCGACCCCATCGGCGGCTTCGACAGCCTGCGTGCCCTGGGGCGCTCAGGCGAGCTGGCGCGCAGGCTGGGCAGCCCACCCGCGGCGGGCTGACCGGCATGGGCCGCGCGGTGGCGTGGACGCTGCGGGCCCTGCAGGCGGTGCGGCCCCCGCACGGGGGCCGCACCGCCTGACGGCACCTGCACGGGCGCGGCGTGTGCGGCCCGTGGCCGTGACCGCCGATGTGACGGGCCTGGTGCTGCTGGGGATGGTGTGGGCGATGATCGCCACCGATGGCGCGGCCGGTGTGCCCGACCGCGCCATCGGTGGCACGGCGATCATCTACGCGGCGTCTGCCCTCGGCGCGCTGGTGATGGCGGTGATGCTCTCGTACGCCATCATGCGCCGCGACTGACGCCCCGGATCATGCCACCGGCTGAGGGTCCGCCACCGGCTGCGGCACGATGCGGATGTACGGGCGGGGCTCCTGCCATCCCTCGGGCCAGATCTCCGCGGCCTGCTCGTTGGAGACCGATCCCGCGATGATGACGTCGTCGCCCTGCTGCCACTGGGCCGGGGTGGCCACCTTGTGGCGGGCCGTGAGCTGCAGCGAATCGATCACCCGCAGCACCTCGTCGAAGTTGCGGCCGGTGGTCATCGGGTAGACCAGCAGCAGCTTCAGCGACTTGTCGGGGGCGATGACGAACACATTGCGCACCGTCTGGTTGTCGGCCGGGGTGCGCGACAGCGGGTCGCCATCGACGTCGGCCGGCAGCATGCCGTATGCCTTCGAGATGGCGAAGTCGGCGTCGCTGATGATGGGGTAGTTCGGAGCCGTGCCCTGCGTCTCCTCGATGTCGCGCGCCCACTCCTGGTGGCGGTCGAGCGGGTCCACGGAGAGGCCGATGATCTTCACGCCGCGCGCGTCGAACTCGGGCTTGATGCGTGCCATGTATCCCAGCTCAGTGGTGCACACCGGCGTGAAGTCCTTGGGGTGCGAGAACAACACCGCCCACGAGTCGCCGATCCACTCGTGGAACCGGATGGTGCCCTCGGTGGTCTCGGCCGTGAAGTCCGGAACGGTCTGGTTGATGCTGAGTGCCATGGGTCTCCTCGCACGGGTCGGCGTGATAATCACAACAACACCATTTGCTTTTGGGTGAATAAAGACTAGCGTCTCGCCCGCAAAAGGAAAGGCGCCACCCCGGCGCCCCATGAGAACGAGGTGAAAATGTCCGTACGTCCCGAGGTGATCGCCGCCAACCAGGCCTACGCCGCCGGCTTCGACAAGGGCGATCTGGCCCTGCCCCCCGCCCGCAGGTTCGCGATCCTCACGTGCATGGACGCCCGCCTCGACCCCGCGAAGTACGCGGGCCTCGCCGAGGGCGACGCGCACGTCATCCGCAATGCGGGCGGCCGTGCCAGCGACGACGCCATTCGCTCACTGGTGATCTCCTACAAGCTGCTGGGCACCCGCGAGTGGTTCGTGGTGCACCACACCGACTGCGGCATGGAGTTCTTCACCAACGAGGTGATGGGCGGCCTGCTGGCCTCCAGCCTGGAGACCGCCGAGCTCGGCCCCGACGGGTTCGTGGACGTGGGCGCGGGCCCCGGCTCGGACGTGGGCCGCTCCATCGATTGGCTCACCATCAGCGACCAGGCCGGCGCCGTGGTGGATGACGTGCGGCGCATCCGCGAGCACCCGCTGGTGCCGGGCGGCATCCCCGTGTACGGCTACGTGTACGACGTGCGCACCGGCCTGCTGGTGGAGATTCCCGAGGCGACCGCAGCGGGGGCTGCCGCGGCAGCCGCCACGGCGTAGGGGCGCCACGCCAGCCGGACGGCGCTGACCGCGCGCCGTCCGGCTGGCGTACGTGGCACCGCCCTAGCGGTGCAGGTCGAAGCGGTCGAGCTCCATCACCTTCACCCACGCCGCCACGAAGTCGTCCAGGAACTTCCCG
>JAUROO010000025.1 GCA_030829765.1 Miltoncostaeales bacterium
GCCCGCCAGATCAGCGAGGGCATGAAGGTGGCCGCCGCGCAGGCGATCGCCGACGTCATCACCGACGACGAGCTGCACGAGGACTACATCATCCCCAGTTGCTTCAACCCCGAGGTCGCGCCCGCCGTCGCGGCGGCCACCCGCCGCGTGGCAATCGAGGAGGGCCTCGCCCGCATCACCCCGGAGGACTGACCACCCGGGGCCGCCGGGGACGTGGCGGAACGGCAGACGCGGCGGACTCAAACTCCGCTCTGGGCAACCAGGTGTGGGTTCGACTCCCACCGTCCCCATGATGTCCGGGTAGCCTCGCGCCATGCGCGCAGTCATCGCACGCGAGGCGGGTGATGAGTCGGTGCTCGCCATCGGCAGCGCGCCCGATCCCTGCCCCGGTCCCGGCGAGGCGCTGATCCGGGTGCGCGGGACGTCGGTGAACCGCGCCGACATCCTCCAGCGGCGGGGGCTCTATCCGCCCCCACCCGGTGCCAGCGACATCCTGGGCCTCGAGGCGGTGGGCGAGGTCGTCACCTCCCCACCGGGGGCGGCGATCGCACCGGGTGACCGGGTCATGTGCCTCGTGTCCGGCGGTGCGTATGCCGAACTGCTGGCCGCGCCGGCGTCGAACTGCATCCCCATCCCGGCGGGCATGTCGTTCGAGGAGGCGGCCGCGATCCCCGAGGTGTTCATCACCGCATTCCAGGGCCTCATGCGACTCGGAGGGCTACAGCCGGGCGATACCGCCCTCATCCACGCGGTGGCGAGTGGGGTGGGTACCGCGGCAGCGCAGATATGCGCTGCGGCCGGGGCCCGGTGCATCGGCACCTCGCGCTCTCCAGGGCGGGCGGCTGCTGCCGCGCCATGGGGTGCGGAGCCACTGCCCGTCACCACCGGGGAATTTGCGCCGTCGGTGCTGTCGATGACCAATGGGCATGGCGCGGACGTCATCCTCGACCTCGTGGGGGCGCGCTACCTGGAGGACAACATCGCCTGCCTCGCCCGCCACGGCCGGATCGTGCTCACGGGCCTGGTCGGCGGGAGGCGTGGCGAGGCGGACCTCGGCACGCTGCTCGCCCGGCAGGGCACCATCACGGGGTCGACCCTGAGGGGGAGCACGGTCCCGGAGAAGGCGGAGATCATGCGCGACTTCGCCGACTGGGCACTGCCGCTGTTCGCTGCGAGCACACTCCGGCCCGTCGTGCACGCCGTACTGCCCCTCGCCGAGGTCGCCGAGGCCCATCGGATCGTGGAAGCCGACGAGGCCATCGGATGCGTGGTGCTGGTGCCCTGACAGCCGTGTCACGGCCCGCGACGGGTCGTGTTACGTTTCCTTTGGGCCGCAATTACCGAGGGAGACCCATGAAGACCGTCATCAAGCTGCTCGCCCTGGTGGGCATCGGGGCCATCGTCTACTGGTTCGTGCGCGACCGCCTCGGCGGTGAGCCCGACGAGTTCACCTTCACCGAGGTCACGGCCGACGGCGCCGCTGCCATCGATGAGGCCGTGAGCGACGCCGCCGACGCCGCGGCGGACGCCGCCTAGGACCACCGCGGCGCCCGGTGGGAATCTCGCCCACCCCGGGCACCGACGCCGCCCTCGACCCCGATCTCGCCCACGCCGCTGGGGGGATCGGGGCGGTGGTGGCCATCCGCCTGCGGGAGCTCGCCCCCGCGCTCCGGGCCGTCGCGCCTGCAGGCGCCGAGCCCACCCTGGCGCTCGAGACCCTCACACTCGAGCCGGACGATCCCCTCGATGATGTGACACTCGCCGCCTGTGTCCACGCGCACGACGCCTATGTGGCTGCGCGCGGCCGCCCCGGGGCCGTCAGCCCCGGGGCATTGGCGCTGGCGCGCATCCTCACATGGGCGGCCCGGGCCGAGATGCTGGGCCGGGCGCCGGTAATCCGGTGGATCGGACCGCCGTCGCGCCGTCCGGGCGATGCCGCGGGCCATTCCGTCGCGGCGCACGTGCTGCTGCGCGATCCCGATGGAACGGCCATCCGCGCCGCAGCCGTCGCCGTGGTGGCCTAGCGGCCCGAACCCCCCCGAAGCGCCGCCTCGACCCGCTTCACCATCGCCTGCAGCCGAAGGAACTCCGCATCATCCCCCGCGGCCCGGGCGGCACCCATCGCGCGCTCCAGAGCGCGCTTCTCCACGCGCAGGTAGGCATCGCCCAACTCCTCCTCGGTACCCCCGTCGGCGGCTTCGGCGCGCAGGGCGGCCTCGAGAGGGGCGAGGTCCGACGGCCACCCCTCCACCCCGTCGATCACGAGTTGCCGTGCGGCCCGGTGCTCGGGGGACCCCAGGTGCTCCTCGCGCATGCCCTCCAGCATCGGCCGGCCCGCGGTGGGCATGGCGAGGGCCAGCGCCAGCAGCCGGCGCTCGCGCACTTCATCAAGCGAGGGGGGCTCCGCGGGCCCGGGTGCAGGGGTGGCCTCGCGGCGACGCGCCCCCGTTGCCTGCGCGCGGCGCATGAAGCGGTCGAAGAGCACCGGGGACACGCCCAGTGCGGTCACGCGCCGGATGGCCTCGTCCTTGTCCGTGGACTCGGGAAAGCCCTCGAGGAGGCTGCCCAGGTCAGCAAGTGCCCGATCCTGCTCGGCCGGTGATTCGCCCGCGCGCCCGATGCGACGATCGACCAGCCACGGCAACAGCGGATCCGCGCTGGCCACCGCAGCGGACAGCACCTCGCGCCCCGAGGACGTCGCGGCGAGATCACCCGGGTCGCTGCCCGGGGGCAGGCCCACGACCGCGAGGCGCACGGGCACATCACGCGCGGCCTCGATGGTGCGGCGGGCGGCCTGCTCGCCTGCCTGGTCGGCGTCGAAACACAGGCGCACCTCGGGTACCACCCGGGCAAGCAACCGCAGCTGCGTGGTGGTGAGCGCCGTTCCCATACAGGCCACAGCGCCCTCGACGCCCGCGAGGTGCAGGCCCATGACGTCGGTGTAGCCCTCACTCACCACCGCGAAGCCGGCCTTGGCCGCGGCCTGGCGCGCAAGGTCAAGCCCGAACAGCAGCTCGCGTTTGCGGAAGCGATCGCCTTCCGGCGAGTTGACGTACTTCGCGCGCTCATTGGGATCGAGAGTGCGCGCCCCGAAGCCCTGCACGCGCCCCCGGGCATCACAGATGGGGAACGTGATGCGCCCGGCGAAGAAGTCCTGTGCCACGCCGCCGCGCACCCGGGCCAGCCCGGACTGGTCGAGCTGCTGGCGCGAGAACCCCTCGCGAATGGCGCGCCCCGAGAGCGCCGTGCCACCCGCGGGAGCCCAGCCCACCCGGAATGTGCGCAGGAGGTCCTCCGGGAACCCACGCCCCAGCAGGTACTCGCGTGCGGGAGCGGCGTCGTCTGCGCGCCACAGCATCGCGGCATAGAAGGCGCATGCCCGCTCCAGCAACTCCCGGATGCGCTCGTTCTCCCGGCGGCGGGCGTCCTCCTGGGGCGAGGAGGCCTCGTAACGCAGCTCCACGCCGAAGCGGTCGGCCAACTGCTCCACCGATTCCATGAACGACCCCGCGCCCTCGCGCTCCTGCATCCACGTGAATGCGTCACCAGTGGCGCCACAGCCGTAGCAGTAGTAGGTGCGGTTCTCGGGCGGGATCAGGCAGAACGATGGCGTCCGCTCATCATGGAATGGGCAGCGGCCCCACCACCGCCCCCCACGCCGGGTCAGCTGCACCTGGCCGCGTACGAGTTCCAGCAGATCGGCGGAACTGCGGACTTCATCGATGCTCGCGTCCATCACGCGCGGCATCAGAGCGGCCCCTCGTGCGGGATGAAGATGTCACGGTGGGCCCGCAGGGCGTAGCGGTCGGTCATACCCGACACGAAGTCCGTGACACGGGTCAGCACGTCGCCCGTGCCGGCATCGGCCATCAGGCCCGGATCGTCCAGGTACGCGCGCACGAGCGCCTGCACCACGTGCCGCGCGCGATCGGCCTCATCCGCCGCCGGCGAGGCGAGGTAGACCTCCGAGAACATGTACGCGCGCAGCGACCGGAAGGACTCCCCCACCTCGTCGCTCTGCCGGATCTCGTCTGCATCGGACGATGCACGGACGATGTCGGTGACGAGGCACGTGATGCGCTCGGAGGTCGTCTCCCCGAGCACCGCGATCTCCCCTGCGGGAAGATCCCCGGGCGCGATGATCCCCGCGCGGATGGCGTCGTCGATGTCGTGGTTCACATACGCGATCCGGTCCACCAGCCGCACCACCTGGCCCTCCAGGGTCATCGGGCGGCCCGAACCGGTGTGGTGGCGGATGCCATCCCTCACCTCGCGGGTGAGGTTGAGGCCCCGGCCGTCGCGCTCGAGCACCTCGACCACCCGCACGCTCTGCTCGTTGTGGTGGAACCGGCGGCCATGCCCGGCACGCAGCAGGTCGTCGAGCGCGTGCTCGCCCGCGTGACCGAAGGGGGCGTGCCCCAGGTCATGGCCCATCGTGATCGCCTCGACGAGGTCCTCGTTCAGCCCCATCGCCCGGGCGACCGTGCGTCCGATGGCCGACACCTCGAGCGTGTGGGCGAGGCGCGTGCGGTAGTGATCCCCCTCGGGTGAGATGAACACCTGCGTCTTGTGCTTCAGCCGCCGGAACGCCTTGGTGTGGATGATGCGATCCCGGTCGCGCTGGAAGGCGGTGCGAAGCGGGCAGGGATCCTCGGGCCGGTCCCGCGTGGCATCCGTAGCCCGCGCGGCGCGCGGGTCGAGCGGGGGTTCCCTCACGCGCTCGCGGGCACCGGGTGCCCGAGCTGCACCGGGAACTCCCACGGGCCCGCGGTGGCCTCGTCGCGGTGACGCGGGTCTCCCACGGCCCCAACGGTGATGACCACCTCACGGGCATCCGCCGGCACGCCCGGTCCGATGACGAGGGCACCCTCGGTGCGGTTCTGGTCGTGGTGCCCCTCGGTGACCGCGGTGGTGTAGCTGCGGCTGAGGTCGTCCCGCACATGCACGTCGAGGAGCTGCAACTGCTTGCGCTTCCGGGCCTCCGGCGCCTGCACCATGAACCGTGCACGGGCACCGTCGCGGAAGCGCTCGAGCGACGTGATGGCGAGCGTCATCCCGCCTGCTGCCTGCACCTGATCGACGACATCCACCGCGCGCAGGGTTCCGGGGCTGAAGACCAACGCGCCCGGGAAGGGATCCACCACCTCGGTCCACTCCGGCTGCTCGAAGGGGGTGGCCATCGGCACGTCGGCCGCCATCTGGTGGATGCGATCGGCCCCGCGGTGCTTCCAGATGTGGGGGCACTCGCGGAACATCGAGATGAGCGCACGATGCGACAGCGCCCGCCCGTCGTCCGGGATCACGATTCCGTAGCGGCCCTGATCCGGTCGCACGAGCTCCACGAATGCGGCGGGCACGTGGGCATCGTCCTCGCCGAGGGCGGAATCCTCGGCGTAGTGCAGGCGGTCCACCTGCCACCCGTCGATGATCATCTCCATCAGGTCGCCCAGGCTGCCTGGCCGGTACCGCTCCTCAGTGGCGATGGGGCTTTCCTCCGCGCGTGCGCTCGACGGCGCCGATCGTACACCCGCTCCTGCCGCGCGGCGACCTAGGCGCCGGCCCCATGACCTCCGCGCAGCGCAGCCTGCCCGGCAGCCGCCCGGGCCACCTGCACCCGGTACGGCGAGCACGACACGTAGTCGAGGCCGACGTCGTGGCAGAAGCCCACGGACGCCGGGTCGCCCCCGTGCTCACCACAGATGCCCATCTTGATGCCCGGGTGCACGGGCCGCGCCCCCTGCGCGGCGATCCTGATCAGGCGACCCACACCATCGACATCGAGTGTCTCGAAGGGGTTGGTTGCGAGCAGATTGGACTGCAGGTACTCCGTGAGGAACCGGCCCTCGGCATCATCGCGGGAGAAGCCCAGGGTGGTCTGGGTCAGGTCGTTCGTGCCGAACGAGAAGAAGTCGGCCTCCTCGGCGATCTCATCGGCCGTCAGCGCGGCCCGCGGGAGCTCGATCATCGTGCCCACCAGGTATTCGATCGCCGGGCCCCCGGCCCGGCGCAGGGTGGCCTCGACCTCCTCCACCACAACCTGGCGCGCACGCCGGAGCTCCTCGCGGAAGGCCACGAGGGGGATCATGATCTCGACGATCGGCGGCTCGCCGAGCTCGTCGCGGACCGCGATGGCCGCAGACATGATCGCCGAGGCCTGCATCCGGTAGATGTCGGGCATCTCAAGCCCCAGGCGCACGCCGCGGGTACCGAGCATCGGATTCATCTCGTGAAGGGCC
>JAUROO010000026.1 GCA_030829765.1 Miltoncostaeales bacterium
CGGGCTCGGCGGCCTCATCGCCGTGTCGGGTCGGCGTGGCGGACCCGCTTTTCTGGCGATCGCCCTCGCCTTCAGCGCGGGGGCGATGCTGTACGTGTCATTCGCTGAGATCATGCCGAAGGCGATCGACGCGCTGGGGAGCGGCAGCGGAGGATCCCACGGCCTCGCGATGGCGAGCGCCGGATTCTTCGCCGGCATCGTGGCCGTTGCCCTGCTGGACCGACTTCTCGTGCGCCTGCAGGACCGGGGCCGTGCCCGCGCGGTCCGCGACGGGGGCTCCGCACGCCACCGGCTGCTGCGCATGGGGATCCTCATTGGCCTGGTGGTGGCACTGCACAACTTCCCCGAGGGCCTCGCGACGTTCCTGGTGCTGATCGAACAGCCCGAGGTGGGGATGGCCATCGCCGTGGCCATCGCCATCCACAACATCCCCGAGGGCATCGCCATCGCCGCGCCCATCCACGAGGCCACGGGCAGCCGCCTCCGCGCGATCGGGGCCTCTCTTCTCGCAGGCCTCGCCGAGCCCATCGGGGCCCTGGCCGGCTACGCGGTACTCGGGCCCGTGCTCGGGGATGCCGTGTTCGGCTTCGTGTTCGCCGGCGTCGCGGGGGTAATGGTGTTCATCTCCATCCACGAGCTGCTGCCCGCGGCGCGCGAGCACGGGCGTCCGCTGCTGGCTACCAACGGGGCCGTCGCCGGCATGTTCGTGATGGCCGCGTCGCTGGTGCTGCTGCAGGCCTAGTCCGCGAGCAAGGCGCCCAGGTCGTCGGCCACGGCCACGGGGCGCGCGCCGCGCCATGCGTCGGCCTCGTCACGACTGGTCACCCCGCTCAGCACCAGCGCGGCATCGAGGCCCGCGGCCACAGCGCCGCCCACGTCGGAGTCCAGCCGGTCGCCCACGGCGAGCACGGGCCCATCCACGGCCAGGCGCTCGCGGGCGATGCGCCAGGCGTCCGGGCCCGGCTTGCCGACGGCCACGGCCTCTGCGCCCGAGGCGTATTCCACGTACGCCACGACGGCACCCGTGCCGGGCACCACCCCGTTCTCCGACGGCACCAACCGGTCGCGGCCGGTGGCGATGACCGGCGCGCCCCGGTGCGCGGCGCGCACCGCCCAGGTGAGCTCCCGGTACGACAGGTCGGGGTGCCCCGCCAGCACCACGACGTCTGCATCCGGCACGTGCGATTCCCGCGACACCACCCGCAGGCCGGCTCCCTGCACGTGGCGCACCATGGCCGGGCTCCCCACCACCACGGCCACCCCACCGGGGAAGCGCTCGGCCAGGTATTCCTGCATCACCACGCCGGATGTCACCACCTCGTGCGCCGACCCGCGCACCCCGTGGCCCCACAGCCGCTGCACGACGTCCTCGGGGGCCGACCGCGGATCGTTGGTCAGGAACACCAGGGGCTTGCCCGACGCCCGCCAGCGATCGACCGCCTCGGGCGCCCCGGGTACCGCGCGCGCACCCACCCACAGGCAGCCGTCGAGGTCGAGGATGAGGCCGGCGTACCGGCCGGCGATCGGGGGCATGCCCGTCATGGCGCGATGCTACCCGGGCCCCTACGATGAGCGCATGGAGACCTACCGTCATGTGGCCGTGGCCGTGGAGGACAGCCCCGGATCGCGCAAGGCACTGGACGAGGCCGTGCGCATGGCGTCACTCACCGGCGCGCGCCTGTCGGTGCTGCACGTGACCACCATCCCGCTGCCCCCGCCCTACGTGGGCGAGGGCGGGGTGTTCCTGCCCGACCCCGAGGTGATGCAGGACGCCGCGCTCACCTGGTTGCGCGAGATGCTGCAGGACATCCCGGGCGCGGAGCCACACGTGCTGGAGGGCCATCCGCCCGAGGCGGTGTGCGTGTGGGCCGGCGAGAACGCCGTGGACCTGCTGATCGCGGGTGCGGAGCGCGGCCGGGTGGAGCGACTGCTGCTGGGCAGCTTCGCGCTGCACCTGGCGCGTCACGCGCCGTGCGACATCCTGCTCGCGCGCCCCGACGCCTCCTAGCCCTTACCCAATCCTTCCCATGCCCACGCCAAACCCCGCCCGCGGCGGCCCCCACGCGTGCCGCGGCGCTGAATATGGTGCCCGCCCATGACCTGGTACGAGGCGATCGTCTACGGCGTGGTGCAGGGGCTCACGGAGTTCCTGCCCATCTCCAGCTCCGGGCACCTGCTGCTGGTGCCCGCCTTCTTCGGGTGGGAGGACCCCGGCGCGCTGTTCACGGCCGTGGTGCAGCTGGGAACCATGCTGGCGGTGGTCCTGTACTTCTGGCGCGACCTGGTGGCCGTGGCCACCACATGGGTGCGCTCGTGGACCAACCCCGCGCTGCGGTCCGACCTCAATGCGCGCATGGGCTGGTACCTGGTGATCGGCACCATCCCCATCGTCGTGTTCGGCTTCATCTTCAAGGACCAGGTGGAAACGGCCGCGCGCAGCCTGTACATCGTCGGCACCGCGCTGATCGTGTTCGGCATCATCCTCGGCCTGATCGACTGGCTCAGCCGCAAGACGCGACCCGTCACCTCGGTCGGCCGCAACGACGCCATCGTCATGGGCTTCGCGCAGGCACTGGCCCTCATCCCCGGGGTGTCGCGGTCCGGCGCCACCATCAGCGCGGGCCTGCTGCTGGGCCTCACGCGCGAGGCGGCCGCACGATTCTCGTTCCTGCTGTCCATCCCGGCCATCGTGCTGTCGGGCCTCTACGGGTTGTACGGCGAACTGGGCTCGGGCGGCGGCGGCGTGGGGCTGGGGTCGATCATCATCGCCACGATCGCCGCGTTCATCGTGGGCTATGCCTCGATCGCCTTCCTGCTGCGCTGGCTCGCCCGGCATTCCCTCTACATCTTCGTGGTGTACCGGGTGGCCCTGGGCGTGATCGTCCTGGCCCTGGCATCAGGCGGCGCGATCTCGTGAGTGATCGCGCCGCACGGCGCTATCCTCACGGATCGTGTTCGGAGCACATCACGACAGCACCCTCGCCCGCGCCAAGCGCAAGGCCGCGCAGGAGGCGAAGGATAAGGAGCAGCGGCGCCACGAGATGATCGAGGCACTGCGACGGGCCAAGGAGTCGGCGGACGACCCGGCCGAGCAGGCCCGGCGCGAGCGCGCGAGGCGCCACAGCGAGGTGCTGGAGCGCTGGCCGGCCAACTGGTAGCCCCGCCTGCGGGGGCGCC
>JAUROO010000027.1 GCA_030829765.1 Miltoncostaeales bacterium
GTGGACGCCGATCTGGGCGTGAGCGCCGGCCTGTTCTACGGCGGCGGCGGCGAGCAGCTGTGGGTGCAGTTCTACGGAATTGCCGCCACGGTCGCGTTCACCGGTGTCCTCACGCTGGTCCTGTGGCTCGTGATCAAGTGGACCGTCGGCCTCCGCGTCAGCGAGGAGCAGGAGATGGCGGGCCTCGACATCGCCGAGCACGGGATGTACGGATACCCTGAGCAGTTCATCGAGGTTCCGGGCGCGTTCCCGGAGTCGACCCGTCACAGCGCGGGCATGGCATCCCTTGCCAGGCCCTCGACAATGTCCGACTAGGAGGATCCGAACGTGAAGAAGATCGAGGCGTTCATCCGCCACGAATCGTTCGATGCGATCCGCGCCAAGCTGGCGGATATGGGGCTTCCCTCCATGTCGATCAGCGAGGTGAAGGGTTCCGGCCGCCAGGGTGGCTACACCGAGAGCTACCGCGGTGCGAAGACCACCATCTTCATGCGTCCCAAGCTGAAGCTGGAGATGGTGGTGGACGACACCGACCTGGATCGCGCGGTGGATGTCATCCTCGAGCTCGCCCACACGGGCGAGCCCGGGGACGGCAAGATCTTCATCATCCCGGTGGAGGACGCCGTGCGCGTCCGCACCGGCGAGCGCGGCGACATCGTGCTCGCTCCGCATCCGGAGGATGGGCCGTAGGGCGCTAGCCCGCGGTCACAGGTGAAGCATCGGAGGAGCCCCCGTCCGAATCGGGCGGGGGCTCCTCGTCGTTCCGGGCGGGTGCCTCGGCTGGCAGCAGCAGCGTGAAGCATGCGCCACCCGCCGTTGCGTCGGACACGCCCAGGTCGCCGCCCAGCGTGTACGCGAGCTGCCGCGCGATGGCGAGGCCGAGCCCGGACCCCACATGCCCGCCCGGGGCCTCCGATGACCGGAACGGCTCGAACACCGCCTCACGCATGGCCGGCTCGATGCCCGGACCCGTGTCGCGCACCTCGGCGACGATGCCCCCGCCGGGGCGCTCCCGGGCGCTCACGGGCACGGTGCCGCCGGGCGGTGTCCAGCGGATGGCGTTCGCGAGCAGGTTGCCGATGATCTGCTGGACCCGGTCCGGGTCGGTCAGGACCACGGGCAGGTTGCCCAGATCGGTGACGAGCGCGATGCCCCCGGCCTCGGCGGTCGATGACATCGCATCGGCCGCGGCGCGCAGGGGTTCGGCGCCCTCCACGCGGGTCAGGTTCACGCGGAAGCGGTCGGCGTCCAGGCGTGCCAGGTCGAGCAGGTCGGTCACGAGCCCCTCGAGCCGGTTCGCCTCGGATGCGATGGCGCCGAGCGAGCGGGGCACGGCGTCTTCGGGCACCACCCCGTCGGCGAGCGCGAGGGCGTGCCCCCGGATCGCCGTGAGGGGAGTGCGGAGGTCATGGGTGACGCGCATGAGGAACTCACGTGCGACGCGGTCGCGCCGGGCCAGTTGCTTCACCATGGCATTGAACGACCGCGCGACGGCGTCGAGTTCCTCGGCGCCGCCCTCGTGCACCTCCGCGGCGAGGTCGCCCTCCGCCACGCGCCGCGCCGCCTGCTCGAGGTCGCGCAGGGGTCGCGTGGCGCGGCGGGTGATCCACAGCACCAGTGCGACTGCCACGAGCAGGCCAAGGGCCACGGCGAGAAGGACGGACCCGAGCACGTCGCCCCAGGAGGCGCTGGCCTCTGCCTGCGGGCGCGTCAGCACCACGGCGCCCAGGTAGCGCCCGCCCACGGTGACGGGCGCAGCGGCGGCGAAGGTGGGGGTGGTGGCGCCGGGCGGGGTGAATGCGAACCCCTGCGATCCCTCGCGCACGAGGAGCGTGGGGTCGATGTCGCGCCCGACGGTGCCGGGGAGGCCCCCGGTGGGGTCATCCGCACCCGGGGTGAGCGCAAGGCCCACGTAGTAGACGCGCGTGCCGGGTCCGGCGAGTTCCTCGAGATTGCCGATGGGCTCGCGCGTGGAGAATGCCGCTCCTGTGGACAGCGCGGTCGCCGCTCTGTCGGATACCAGTCCGGCAACGGCTCGGGCCTGGCGGTCCAGTTCGCCGCGGGCCTGGTCGGTCGCCTCGCCGCGGATCAGCGACACCGCGATGGCGGCGAACAGCACGGCGGCCACCACGAGCCCAGCTACTGCGCCCAGAGCGACGCGGCCCGACAGGCTGGCCCACGGCCGCCGGCGGGCCGGCGGCGCGTTCACCGCCTGGCCGGGACCTTGTAGCCCGTGCCCCAGACGGTCTCGATGGGGCAGGCCTCACCGAGCTTGCGGCGCAACTGGCGCACGTGCACGTCGATGGTCCGGCTGTCGCCCAGGAAGGTGTAGCCCCACACCTTCTCGAGCAACTGCTCGCGGCTCAGCACGAGGCCCCGGGCCTGGACGAGTGCGGTGAGGAGGTCGAACTCCTTGGGCGTGAGGGCGACCTCGTCGCCATCCACGAACACCTCGCGCGGCCCCACCTCGATCCGCAGGCGGTCCACTTCGAGCACCGGCGGGAGATCCGGATCGTCCGGCTCCACCCGGGCGTCGGTGCGTCGCATCACCGCCCGCACGCGGGCCACCAGTTCACGTGGGTCAAAGGGCTTCGTCACGTAGTCGTCGGCGCCCAGCTCGAGCCCCACCACCTTGTCCACGGCGTCATCGCGTGCCGTGAGCATGAGGATCGGCATACCCCCGCCGCCCTGGCGGATGCGCCGGGTCACCTCGAAGCCGTCGACCCCCGGCAGGTTCAGGTCGAGCAGCAGCAGGTCGGGCCGTTCGGCCTCGATCCGGTCGAGGGCGTCGTCGCCGCGCTCGGCGACCTCCACGCGGAAGCCCGCGGCCTCGAGGTACATCTTCGCGAACGAGGCGATGTTGGGCTCATCCTCGGCGATGAGGATGAATGGCTGTTCATCGGAGGAGCCCATGGCGCCCTGCGCAGGTTACCCGCGGTCCCCCCGGGGCGTCGCCCGCAGGCGGACGCTGATCGGCTTCATGGGCCAGCTCTCCATCGGGCCCGTGGCCACCTGGAAGGTGCCCACGCCGTCCAGGCGCACCCTGCCGATGCCGCTGATGGACAGCATCACGTTGCCATCGCCCCGGAAGGTGGCCCGCACCCGCCGCCCCATGATGCTGATGCGCTGCTCGGCCCGCGGCCGCAGGCGGATGGTGCGCGCGCGGGCCCGTCGCGATGGCGCGGTGCGTGACCGGGTGCGCGGGCTCATGACCGCGCGCCCACGCAGGCACACCCGCGCATCGCCCGCGTAGTCGGTGATGCGCACGTCCATGCCGCTCACGTCGCCGAAGGCGAACACGTTGCCCTGCACGAGCACGTCGCCGGCCCCGTCCACCTGCATCTGTTCGCCCACCACCACCGGACCGTCGGGCACGGCCTGGATGCTGCAGCCGCCCGCCGCCTTCCGGGCCGCAGCGGACCGGTCACCGGGCGCACCGGTGACGGGCGCCGCGGCGACGGCGGCGATAGCGAGTGCTGCTGCGATGATGCGTCCCACCACGCCAATGGTGCACGCCGCCCGTGGTCGACGGAAGGGCGGCGCGTAAGGGCTTTGTTAGCCCGTCGCCGTCACGGCTCGAGCTTGATGCCCTCTTCCACCTTCACCGGCTCCTGCACGGTGGGCTCGAGTGCCACCTGCTCCTCGGTGGCCCGGGCCGGCGGTGCCTCGGTGGCCGGTGCGGGGGCCGTCTCGCCCTCGGGCACAGGGCGTGGGCCGTCACCCATGTACGCCCAGATGATCTCACCGCAATCGGGGCATGCGGGCAGCGTGCCGCGATTGTTGATGCGGAACTGGCATGTGACGCATGCATAGATTCCGGGCACCTTCTGGCCCGCGTGGTAGCAGGGCTTGCCCAGCCGCTGCTCCGCCTGCTGGGCCCCCTGTACGGGCGAGAGGTTCTTGCCCTGTCCGCCCGCGGTCTTCCCGGGTCCTCGCGTCGGTCCGCTGGTGCCCATCTCCGTCCCCCCGTCACGTATAACCTGCAGCCGGGCCTGATCCTACCGCGCGATCACCAGCCCATCGGTGTCGATGGCGCGGCCGGAGGTCGTCCCGTGCGTGTTGCATGTGCGCAGATCAACACCGTCGTCGGTGACATCGACGGCAATGCCGAGCGTGTTCGCGACGCCATCCGCCGCGCGCATGACCACGGCGCGGCGATCGTCCTCACGCCGGAGCTCGCCATCACGGGGTACCCGCCCGAGGACCTGCTCCTCAGGCCCTCGTTTGCCGACGCCTCACGCGCCGCCCTGGAGGACCTTGCGCGCGAGGTCACCGGCGGCGTCGCCATCGTCGGGTTCGTGGAGCATGAGGAGGACGTCCACAACGCGGCTGCCGTCATCGCCGATGGTGAGGTGCAGGCCGTCTACCGCAAGCGCTTCCTGCCGAACTACGGCGTGTTCGACGAGGCGCGGTA
>JAUROO010000028.1 GCA_030829765.1 Miltoncostaeales bacterium
ATCCTAGCCCATCGCACCCGATTTTCCGCGCTCACCCCGGGACTCCGCGGCGAGGGCATCCGGCCACCGCGGTAGCGTCGGCGGCACGACGCCGCAGAGGGAGGATGAGATGCCGAATCACCTGACCCCCGACGAGATGGCCGAGGCCGTCGGAATGCGCACGGACAGGTTGCTGCGCTACTGCCTGGAGCAGGCGATCCCGATCTACCGCGGACGGGTGGACAGGACGCTCGTCGTCGCGAGCCTGCTGGCATCCGGGCATCGGTTCCCGGATGACACCGACGCCGGGGAGATCCTGGCGGCGTGATGTCGGCGCGGCCCCGGGGCGCCGCGCGCGCGCCGGGGCCGGCGCTAGCCTGCGGGGCGTCGTGAGTCGCCTCCTGCCACGTGCCCGGCATGCCGTGGTCACCCTGTCCGCGGGTGTCCTGGTCCTCGCGGCCGCGGGCACCTCGGCGGCGCAATCGAACCCCGTCGACCGCACGATCGACGCGTTCGCCACGCGCAACCCCACCACCAGCGCGCTGGTGCAGCGCATTGACACAAACGCTCCCATCACGGTGGCATCCTGGCGCCCGGAGACCGCCCTCGCGCCGGCGTCCACAATGAAGATCATCACGAGCGCCGCGGCCCTGCTCACCGTGGGGCCCGATTTCCGGTTCACCACCCGGCTTGAATCGGGGCGCGATGCCCGCGGGCCGGGGGGCGTGGTGAGCGGGCCGGCGTACCTGATCGGCGCAGGCGACCCCATGCTGGCCACGCGGTCCTACTCGCGCCAGTCGCTCGACGGGCTCGGCACATCGCTCGACGACCTGGCGCGTGATGTTCGCGAGCAGGGCGTGAAGCGGATCACCGGCGGGGTGGTGGTGGACGAGACGCTGTTCGACCGCAAGCGGATGGGGCCGCGGTGGAAGAGCAGCTACCGGTACGAATGCCCGCCGCTGTCGGGCATCGCCACGAACCAGAACCGCGCGAATGGCGGATCGAACGTGTCAAGCCCCACGATCGCGGCGGGACGGCGCATGGTGGCCGCGCTGCGGCGGGCGGGCGTGCGGGTAAGCGGTGGCGTGCGCACCGGGCAGGACGTGCCCGGCGGCGATGTGATCGGCCAGGTGCGGTCGGAGCGCATCGAGCGGGTGCTCGACTTCATGAACGCGCGCAGCGACAACTTCACCGCAGAGATCCTCACCAAGGACGTGGGCGCATACGCGGCCGGCCGCGGCACCACCGCCGCCGGCACACGGGAGGCCGAGGACCTGCTGCGCCGGCGCGGAATCCTCACCGCGTCCGACGACTTCGTGGATGGCTCCGGCCTCTCGCACAGCAACCGCGTCTCGGCATCCACTCTCGTCGGGGTGCTGCGCGACGCAGAGGCCGATCCATCATGGGGGGATGCCCTGGTGGGGTCTCTGCCCCGCGGTGGCGAGGGGACCCTCATCCGGCGCCTCAAGGGTCCGGCGGTCCGCAAGCGCGTACGTGCCAAGACCGGTTACATCAACGGGGTTGCATCCCTGGCCGGAACGGTCACCAGCCGGTCCGGGGCCCGCTATGCCTTCGCGTTCCTCATGAATACCTCCGACATCAGCGGAGCCCAGAAGGCGATGGACCGGGCGGTGACCCTGCTCGCCACCGGCCGGGCGGACGGCGTCACCGGCTAGTCCCCGCGCTCCGGCACCGGGGCGGACCCCGCGAGCACCGCGGCAAAGGTGGCCTCGTCCACGACGGGGACACCCGCGTTCTCCGCCTTGGCCACCTTTGACCCGGGGTCGGCTCCCACCACCACGAAGCTGGTCTTCCGGCTGACGGTGTCGGTGCTCTTGCCGCCGGCCGCGATGATCGCACGACGGGCTTCATCGCGCGTGAATGCCTGCAGAGCGCCGGTGACGACCACGGTGCAGCCGGTGAGGGGGCCGTCCACCGGCCCATCGGGCACGTCCATCTCCATCGTGAGGCCCGCTGCGCGAAGGCGGTCGAGCATGGCGCGGTTGTCACCCGACGACAGGAACTCCGTGACGGCCTCGGCCACCACGGGCCCTACGCCGTCCGCACGGGCCAGGTCATCCGCCGTCGCGCCGAGCAGGGCATCGAGGCGCGGCGCGACCAGCGCGATGGCATCGGCGGTCACCTGGCCCACGTGCCGGATGCCCAGCGCGTTGATCACCCGGGGCCACGGGCGCTGCCGCGACTGCCCGATGCCGTTCACCAGGTTCGCCGCGCTCTGGTCCTTGAATCCCTCGAGCGGTACGAGCTGCTCCGCCGTGAGGTCGTACAGGTCGGCCACGTTGGCGATGAGACCGACATCGAACAGCTTCTGCACGGTCTTCTCGCCGAGGCCTTCGATGTCCATGCATCCGCGCGATGCGAAGTGGATGACGCTCTCCACCAGTTGCGCGGGGCACGACCGATTGGGGCACCGCCAGATGACCTCGCCCTCGGGCCGCACCAGGGCGGCGGCGCACGCCGGGCAATGGGTGGGCACCTCGAACGCGCGCTCGTCACCGGTGCGGCGCTGCGTAAGGGCCGACACCACCTGGGGGATGACATCACCCGCGCGCTGCACCACCACCGTGTCGCCGATGCGCAGGTCCTTCCGGGCGAGGTCGTCCTGGTTGTGCAGGGTGGCGCGCTCCACGGTGACCCCGCCCACGTGCACGGGGTCGAGCTCAGCCCACGGAACGATGGCCCCGGTGCGCCCCACGTTCACCCGGATGTCGCGCAGCAGCGTGGTGGCCGTGGTGGGCGCGAACTTGTAGGCGATGGCCCATCGGGGGGCGCGCGCCACCGCCCCCAGCCGCCTCTGCATCTCGAGCGAGTCCACCTTGACCACCGCACCATCGATGTCGTAGTCGAGGTCGCCCCGGCGCTCCTCCCAGGCCGCGCACGCGACGGCCACCGCATCGATGTCGTCGTATACAGCGATGAGGGGGTTCACCGGAAAGCCCGCCTCGCGCAGCCAGGCCAGCATGTCCTCGTGGCTCACGGCACCGATGCCGTCGGCGGCGCCCACCGCATAGAACCAGGCGCTCAACGGGCGCTCCGCCGTGAGGCGGGGATCGAGCTGCCGCAGGCTGCCGGCGGCGGCGTTTCGGGGGTTCGCGAACGTGGGCAGCCCCTCGCGCGCCCGGGCCTCGTTGAACTGCGCAAAGGCCTCAAGGGGCAGGTACACCTCGCCCCGCACCTCGACGCGCTCCGGCGGAGCGCCGATGCCGTCGCGCAGCACCAGGGGCACGGCCATGATCGTGCGGATGTTCGCGGTGACGTCCTCCCCCACCTCGCCGTCACCGCGGGTGGCGCCCACCGCGAGGCGACCGTCCTCGTAGGTGAGGGAGATGGCCAGGCCGTCGATCTTGGGCTCCACCACGTAGCGCACGGGGCGGCCAGCCATGCCCTCCTGATCGAGTACCGCGGCGAGGCGGCGGTTCCATTCACGCAACTCCTCGGCGCCGCGGGCGTTCGCCAGGCTCAGCATCGGCTGCAGGTGACGGTGGGGCGAGAACCTGCTGGACGGCTGCGCGCCCACCCGCTGGGTGGGCGAATCGTGGGTCACCAGGCCCGGGTGCGCGGCTTCGAGCTGCTCCAGTTCCCGCATCCATGCGTCATAGACGGCATCGTCCACCGGGGGGTCGTCCCGCACGTAATACCGGTACGACGCATCGCGGATGAGGGCGCGCAGTTCGGCCACGCGGTCGGCGGCGTCAGGCATCCGTGCCCCGCATCAGGTAACCCGTGAGATCCGGCACCGCATCGAACACGACGTCCGCATCGGCGAGGGCATCGGACGGGAAAAAGCCCCAGGTCACGCCGACCGTGGTGACCCCCGCACCGCGGCCCGCCGCGATGTCGAAGGGGGCATCCCCGACGTAGCAGGCGGCGTCCGGCGATGCACCGAGCCGCGCAAGGGCGTGAATCACCGGATCGGGGGCGGGCTTGTGCAGCGTCGTGTCCTCGACCGCCACCAGCACATCCACGTGGCGCGCGACCTCGGGCAACGCATCAAATGCCAGCTGCACGGTGGGTCCGGCCTTCGAGGTGACGACTCCCACCCGGCATCCCGCGGCGCGGAGGTCGGCGAGCATCTGCGCCACCCCGGGGTAGGGCCGGATGAGCTCCGCCGTGTGCGCATGGTTCCACGCGCGCTGCGCGCGCACCAGCTCCCCGGCCCGATCCTCATCGAAGGCCCGCATCTGCTCGATGAGCGGCCGCCCCACGTTGGCGAGCAGCTCGTGGTCGGGGAGGTCCGTGCCGAGCACCGTGCGCACCGCATGGCGGTGGCTCTCGCGGATCAGCGCCACGGTGTCCACCACCGTGCCGTCCAGGTCGAACAGCACCGTGCCGAAGCGCGGCACCGGGCTACGACACCCCGGCGACCGACCGCAGCATCTCGTCCAGCTCCCACCGGGCCATGCGATCCATGCCCTCGAGGTCGGTCAGGTCGAAGTGCAGGGGCGTGACGCTCAGGAGGTTGTCATCGATCGCGGACAGGTCGGTACCCGGCTGCATGTCGTGGCTCATCGGCTCGCCGTAGATGCGGAAATGGCGGGAGGTGCCCCGCGTCCCCTCGAGCACCAGCGAGTCGTCGTACACCCGGCGCCCCAGGCGGGTCACGCGCGCGCCCGCCAGCTCGGCCGGCGGAACGCCGGGGCCGTTGACGTTGAAGATCACGTGGCGGGGGAACTTCTCCTCGCAGGCCAGGGGCACGAGCTTGGCGGCGAAGGCCGTGACGGCCTGGAAGTCGTAGTCCGGGCCCGGGCCGCTGCCACCGCCCAGGGCGTCCTGGCTCACCGCGATGGCCGGTATGCCCAGCATCACGCCCTCGAGCGCCGCGGCGACCGTGCCCGAGTAGGTCACGTCGTCCCCGAGGTTCAGTCCCAGGTTGGCACCGCTCACCACGACATCGGGGGGATCGCCGATCAGCCCCAGTGCCCCCAGCCGCACGCAGTCGACCGGCGTGCCACCCACCGCGTGCGCGGGAAAGCCGTCTGCCATCTGCACGTCGTCCACTACCAGCGGGTCGTGGATGGTGATGCCGCGCGCGATCGCGCTGCGGTTCGCGTCCGGCGCGATCACGAAGACCTCACCCAGATGATCGACCGCCTGCCGCAGGGCAAGAATGCCCGGTGCGTGCACGCCGTCGTCATTGGTCACCAGGATCCTCACCGCGCGCCCAATGCTAGTGCCGCCCGCGGTCTACCCGATCGAAGGGCAATCGTGTGACCGGGGGCGCGGGTTTCCCGGAGGGACGACGAAACGACGCCAGGCCCCTGGGCGAAGCCCCGGGGCCTCGCGCTTCCGATTCGCGACCGAAGGGAAGCGCGCGCGGTCCCGCGCTAGTCCGGCGCGGGATACCGCACGCCGACGAGCGTGAGGGCGTGCGGGGGCGCCGTGGGTCCGGCCGCCGACCGCGGAGCGCCATCCAGCAGGGCCACGTACGACTCGACCGTGCGCGCTCCCCGCGCGACGTCGAGCATCGTGCCGACCACCACCCGCACCATGTGGCGAAGGAACGCATTGGCCTCGATCCGCAGCACCAGCTCGTCCCCCACGTCGCCCCATGCGCAGTGGAGCACGGTGCGGTCGAAGAACACGTGGTGCGTATCGGTGGGGGTGAACGCCGTGAAGTCGTGCCGCCCCACTGTGGCGGCTGCGCAGGTATCGAGGGCCGCGCGATCCAACGGACGGCCAACCTGCCCGAACGTCCGCGTCCGCCGCAGGGGTGATGGCGGGCCGGCGAGGATGCGGTACTCGTACGCGCGGCTCATGGCATCGGCGCGGGCATCGAAGCCGTCGGGCGCCGGGGCGGCCGCGCGCACCGCGACGTCGTCGGGCAGCAGCCCGTTCAGCGACCGGCGCAGGCGCTCCGCATCCGGTGCACGGGCGCCCGCGGGCACGGCCACGCTCACGACCTGGGCCGTGGCATGCACGCCGGCGTCGGTCCGTCCGGCCACGCGGACCTCGGGCCGTCGCCCCATCACGCCCTCGAGGGCGTCCCGGAGGACGCCCTCGATCGTCCGCTCCGATGGCTGCTCGGCCCAGCCCGCGAACCCCGCGCCGTCGTACTCGACGTCAAGGCGCAGGACGGGCATGGCGCGGCGGGCTAGTTCAGGTTGGCCGGCGTCAGCCCGAACGCGCTCGCGCGGAAGCCGTACACGTTGTACAGCGCGGTTGCGTTGCGGAGAACCTGCACCGAGCCCCACTGGTTCGTCATGTTGAGCGTGGCGTAGGCGCTGCCGGGCTTGGTCACGACCGCCCACTGCCAGCCGTTCACCGGACCCACGCGGCGCTCGGTCACCTTCACGCCGTTGGTCTGCTGCAGCGACACGAACACGCTCGCCTGGTTGCTCGTCTTGTTCCGGCGCTGGGCCGTCACCACGAGCCGGTAGAGGCCGCTCGGCGAGGACGCCAGCGTCTTCTTGGTGCTGGTGGACGCACACGGCGCACCACCCGGGAAGAGATCGTTCACGACCGGCGCCGGGATGCTGCCGACGTTGTCGCAGAAGTTCACGCCTCCGTCGACCACGGTCCAGTTGGGACCGGCACCGGTCAGCACCGTCCACTGGGCCGGGATGAGCCCCGTGTACTTGGCGGTGGGCTGGATCTGCGCCCGTGCGTAGGCCTGGTTCACCGACGAGATGGCGATGTTCTGCACCGTGTACGCCGAGTACGTGTACCCCTGCGTCTGGCTGGTCCAGTAGTTGACGGCACTTACGATGCCGTTGATCTGCGTCTGGTTGGCGGCCATCACCGCGGTGCCGGACGACGCGCCGATGATCGCCACCCCGGCAGCCGCGGTCACAGCCACCGCACAGGTCGCGGCGATACGGGTGCGGATGCTCATGCGGATGCTCCCGTCGCGGTCGCCACCGGACGCGAGAGCTCCAGCAGCACCATCGGCGCGGCGTCGCCCTGGCGCGGCCCGAGCTTGGTCACGCGGGTGTAGCCACCCGGGACGTCCTTGAACACCGGCGCGATGTCATCGAACAGCCGGTAGGTGATCGGCTTGTTGCGCAGCAGCGAGATCGCCTGGCGGCGCGCGTGCAGCGTGCCCTGCTTGCCCAGGGTGATCGCGCGTTCGGCCGTCTGGCGGGCCAGCCTGGCCTTGGCCTCGGTGGTCTGGATGCGGCCGTGCTCCAACAGCGCCACGGCCATGTTGGCCGCCATCGCGCTGCGGTGCGCGCTGTCACGATTGAGCTTGGGTCCGCGCCTGCGGTGTCGCATGGTGTCTCCGGTTGACGGGTCGGTGTGTGATCAGTCGTCGCGGAGACCCAGGCCATGGCGGGCCAGGTTCTCCTTGACCTCTTCGATGCTCTTCTTGCCGAAGTTCGGAATGGCCGAAAGGTCGTCCTCGGTCTTCGAGATGAGGTCGCCGATGGTCTCGACGCCGACGCGCTTCAGGCAGTTGTACGAACGCACTCCGAGTTCCAGCTCCTCGATGAGGATGTTGGCCATCTCGCCACCGGGCTGGGGTGCCTCGGGCTCCTCCTCGCCGAGCAGGCGGATGTCCTTGGGGTCGGCAAAGATCGAAAGGCGCTCGATGAGGATGGCCGACGCCTGGGCCACGGCCGTGCGGGGATCCACCGAGCCGTCGGTCTCCACCTGCAGGGTCAGCTTGTCGTAGTCGGTGCGCTGGCCCACGCGGGCGGCGCCGACCTCGTACCGCACGCGGCGCACGGGCGAGAAGTTGCTGTCCACCGGGATCACGCCGATCGTGGATCCGGGTCCCTTGTTCTGGTCGGCCAGTACGTAACCGCGGCCCCGGGCGATGGTGAGCACCATGTCCAGCGAGGCCCCGGCCTCGAGGTTGGCGATCTCCAGGTCGGGGTTGAGGATCTCCAGGTCCGCGGGGCAGGCGATGTCGCCTGCCGTCGCCGTGCCCGGCCCCTGGCGCGACAGCTCCACCTCGATCTCGTCGGCCTCGCCGACGAGGCGGCACACCAGGCCGCGGAGGTTGAGGATGATGTCGGTGACGTCCTCGCGCACGCCCTTGACGGTCGTGAACTCGTGCTGCACGCCATCGACCTTGATGGACGTGACGGCCGCGCCCTCGAGGGACGACAGGAGCACGCGGCGGAGCGAGTTCCCGAAGGTGTGGCCGAAGCCGCGGTCGAGCGGCTCCACCTCGACCGTCCCGAGCGTCTCGGACTCGGGCTCGTAGGACATGCGCGGGGTCTGGATGTCGAGCACTTGGGCTGCTCCTCCCGGCCCTCTGGCCGGTTATGTGGTGAACGCGGAACCGGGTCCGGCGGCCTCGGCCGGGGCCCCCGCGTCAGGGGCGCCCCGCCATCGCCCGTGCCGGGCCCGGGGTGATGACTACTTCGAGTAGAGCTCCACGATGAGCTGTTCGCGCACCGGGGTATCGATCTCGGTGCGGTCGGGCGCTTTCAGCACCTTGCCCGACAGCGACTCGTGGTCGGCCTGCAGCCACGGTGCGACGGACGCACCGATCTCCGTGGCGCCGCGCACGGTCTGCTCGGCACCGGACTCGGGCTTGATGGTGATGATGTCGTCGGGGCGGCACTGATAGGACGGGATGTCCACACGCTTGCCGTTGACCAGGATGTGGCCGTGGCGCACCAGCTGGCGGCCCTGGCGGCGCGAGGCCGCGAAGCCCAAGCGGGTCACCACGTTGTCCAGCCGCAGCTCGAGCAGGCGCAGCAGGTTCTCGCCGGTGATGCCCGGCTGGCGGCTGGCCTTGTCGTAGTACCGGCGGAACTGCTTCTCGAGCACCCCGTAGTACCGGCGGGCGCGCTGCTTCTCGCGCAACTGGATCAGGTACTCCGACTGGCGGATGCGCCCGCGGCCGTTGTGGCCGGGCGGGTAGTTGCGCCGCTCGATGGCGCACTTCTCGGTGAGGCAGCGCGAGCCCTTGAGGAAGAGCTTCTCCCCCTCCCGGCGGCACTGCTTGCACTGCGGGTCACGATCGCGTGCCACGTCGGCCTCCTAGACGCGGCGCCGCTTGCGCGGGCGGCAGCCATTGTGGGGGACGGGACTGACGTCGGTGACCGACGTCACGTCGAGGCCGGCGGCCTGCAGCGAACGGATGGCGGTCTCGCGGCCCGAGCCGGGGCCCTTCACGAACACGTCCACCTTCTGCAGGCCGTGCTCCATGCCCTTGCGTGCAGCCGCGTCGGCCGTGACCTGCGCCGCGAACGGGGTGCTCTTGCGGGAGCCCTTGAAGCCGGCGGAGCCGGCGGTCTCCCACGCGATCACGTTGCCCGAGCGGTCGGTCAGGGTGACGATCGTATTGTTGAACGAGGTCTTGATGTGTGCGTGGCCGGCCGCGATGTTCTTGCGGGCCTTGCGGCGGGTACGACCTCGTGTGGCCTTCTGGCGTGCCATGTGCTCCTTACGCTCCGGCTACTTCTTGCGCTGCTTGCCGACGGTGCGCTTCGGGCCCTTGCGGGTCCGGGCGTTGGTCTTGGTCCGCTGGCCATGGGCCGGCAGGCCGCGCCGGTGACGCAGGCCGCGGTAGCAGCCGATGTCCATCAGGCGCTTGATGTTGTTGGCGCGCTCGCGCCGGAGGTCGCCCTCCACCAGGTAATCGCGCTCGATCACCTCGCGGAGCTGCCCCACCTCCTCCTCCGTCAGGTCACGGACGTAGGTGTCCCTGCTGATCCCGACCTTGCCGAGGATCTCGTTGGCCGTGGTGCGGCCGATCCCGTAGACGTAGGTGAGGCCGATCTCCACCCGCTTCTCGCGGGGGATGTTGACTCCGGCGATTCGTGCCACTGACTACCCCTGGGTCTGCTTGTGACGAGGGTTGACGCAGATCACGAGGACCTTGCCGTGCCGCTTGATGACGCGGCACTTCTCGCACATCGGCTTCACGGACGGACGGACCTTCACGGATTGCTCCTCGATGGGTGACCCGGGGACGACACGGAAAGGCGCGGGGCCCGATGGGCCGCGACGCCCCCACTGCGCGCGAGGTGACGACCGGCAGTCGTCCGGCGTGCATCGCACAGGACGGCCGTCGCGTTTCGTTCCACGCGCGGCCGCGCAAGATAGCAGGAACGGGGCATCAGCGGAACCGACCCGTCACCCGGCGCGACGGGTCAGGATTCGCGGGCCGGATGCCGTGATGGCCACCGTGTGCTCGAAGTGCGCGGCAAGGCCCATGTCGCGGGTGGCGACCACCCAGCCATCCCCGCCCAGCACGACCTCCGGGTCCTTCTCGGTGACCATCGGCTCGATCGCAATGACGACGCCCTCCTCCAGCAGCACCCCGGTGCCGGCCGTGCCGAAGTTGGGGACCTGGGGCTCCTCGTGCATGCTGCGGCCGACTCCGTGCCCCACGAGCGTGCGCACCACATTGAATCCGGCGCGCTCCACGACCTCCTGCACCGCGGCGCCGATATCACCCGTGCGGTTGCCGGGCCGCGCCTGGGTGATGCCCGCGGCGAGGGACCGGCGCGTGGCGTCCATGAGGTCGGTGGCCACCTGCCCCACCTGGCCCACCGGGATCGTGCGGGCGGAGTCGCTCACCCAGCCGTCCAGCGTCACGCCGCAGTCGATGCTCACGATGTCGCCCTCGCCCAGCACGTAGGGCCCGGGGATGGCGTGCACCACCTCCTCGTTCACGGAGGGGCAGATCGTGCCGGGAAAACCGTGGTACCCCTTGAAGGACGGAACCCCGCCCCGACCGCGGATGAACTCCTCGGCCATCTCGTCGAGGTCGAGTGTGGTGACGCCGGGGGCCACGGCGGCCTCGAGCATGTCCAGGCACTCCGCCAGCACCGCGCCGCTCGCCGCCATGGCGTCGATCTCGGCCGGCGTCTTGGCGATGGGGCCGCTCCGGTCCATTCCGCCATCCACGGGATCCTGCCCCCGCGCCCTACGCGATCGCTTCGACAACCTGCGCCTGGACCCCGTCGAGCGGCAGGGCTCCGTCCACACGGCGCAGCAGCCCACGCGATGTGTAGTAGTCGATGAGGGGCGCGGTCTGGGAGTCGTACACGTCGAGGCGGTTGGCGACGGCCTCGGGCCGGTCGTCATCCCGCTGGTACAGGTCGCACTCGGCGCCCGTCGCAGCGCATGGCGCGCCGTCGTAGGGGTTGCTCACCTCGTGGAACGACCGGCCGCAGCCGCGGCAGATCCACCGGCCGCCGAGGCGCCGCACCAGCTCATCGCGCGGCACGTCGAACGAGATCACGGCGTCCACCGGGGCGCCCATCCCGGCCAGCATGGTGTCGAGCGCCTCGGCCTGGGGCGTGGTGCGTGGGAAGCCGTCGAGCATGAAGTCATCGGTGCGGCCTGCCAGTGCCTCGCGGATCATGCCGATCACGACCTCGTCGGGCACCAGGTCGCCGGCGTCCATGTACCGCTTGGCCTCAAGCCCCAGCGGCGTGCCCTCCTTCACCGCGGCCCGCAGCAGGTCGCCGGTGGAGAGGTGCAGGAGCCCACGCTCCTTCAGCATCTCCGCCTGGGTGCCCTTGCCGGCACCGGGTGGTCCGAACAGAACGAGGCGCGCTATTGGAGGAACCCTTCGTAGGAGCGCATCATCAACTGGGCCTCCATCTGGCGCATGGTGTCCAGGGCGACGCCGACGACGATGAGCATGGACGTTCCGCCGAAGAGCCCGAAGAACACGTTCGACTCCGGCAGGTACCGGAAGACGATGTTCGGGAACTCGGCGATGATGGCAAGGTAGATCGCACCCGGAAGCGTGAGGCGTGACACGACGCGGTCAAGGTAGATGGCCGTCGGGCGGCCGGGACGCACGCCGGGGATGAACCCGCCGTACTTCTTCAGGTTGTCCGCCTGCTCCGTGGGGTTGAACTGCACCGCGGTATAGAAATAGGTGAACAGCACGATCAGCAGGCCCTCGAAGAGGATGAACCACCAGGATCCCGGCGACAGGAAGTCGGCCACGCCCTGAGCCCAGCCGGTGCCGCCCGCGAGCTCAGCGATGGTAGGCGGCAGGATCGTGATGGAGGCCGCGAAGATCACGGGGATCACGCCCGCCATGTTCACGCGGATCGGCATGTACGTGCTGCCACCCGATGTCATGCGGCGGCCCACCTGGCGCTTCGCGTACTGGATGGGGATGCGGCGCACGCCCTCGTTCACGAACACCACGCCCACCACGATGGCGGCGGCGATGACCCCGATGACCACGGCCGTGACCGGCGGCAGCCCGAGCCAGCCACGGATCGCATCGGGCAGCGCCGAGACGATCGACACGAAGATGAGAAGCGAGATGCCGTTGCCCACACCGTGCTGGGTGATCAGCTCGCCCAGCCACATCACCAGCGTGGTGCCCGCGGTGAGCGAGATGACGATCAGGAACGTGCGCGACAAGCCCACGCCCGGCAGGGCGTCCTGCGACCGGAAGTACAGGACGTAGGCCATGGACTGCAGGAATGCCAGCCCCACGGTCATGTACCGGGTGTACTGGGTGATCTTGGCGTAGCCCGACTCGCCCTCCTTCTGGAGGCGTTCGAGCGACGGGATCACGACCGTGAGCAGCTGCAGGATGATGCTCGCGGTGATGTACGGCATGATCCCCAACGCGAACACTGCGAAGCGCGTGAGCGCCCCACCCGCGAACAGGTTGAGGAAGTTCAGGATGTTGGTGGTGCCCTGGTTCTCCAGGGCAGCGGCCAGGCGCTCGGGCTCCACGCCGGGGACCGGTACGTACGAGCCGAACCGGAACACCAGCAGGATCCCCGCCGTGAACAGCAGCTTCTTCCGCAGCTCCGGCGAGCGGAGCGAGTTGAGCATGGCCTGGAGCATCAGCGGGGCCTCGCCTGAGGCGTCCTACTCCGTGCCGACGAGCTCGACGCGGCCGCCGGCCGCCTCGATCTTGGCCACCGCGGCCGCCGACGCCTGATCCACGCGCACCGTGAGTGCATGGGAGATCTCGCCGCCCGCGAGCAGCTTCACCGGGTAGTCGCGGTTGGAGTTGTTCTTCACCAGGCCGCGCGCGGCCAGGGCCTCCACGTCCACCACGTCACCGGCCACGAAAGCATCCGCCAGCGCGCCCACGTTCACGGGCACCGATGACGTGCGGAAGGGACCGATCGGCATCGACTTCTTGTGATTGGGGCCGCGCAGCTTGCCCTTCTGCATGTGGAGGGGGATCGACCCACCGCGGTAGCCGGGACGGGGCCCGGGGCCCGATCGGGCGCCGGCACCCTTGGTGCCGCGGCCGCATGTCTTGCCCTTGCCGGAACCGGGACCGCGACCCACCCGCTTGCGGCGGTGGCGCGAACCGGGGTTGGGGCCGAGGGTCTCGAGGCGCACGTCCTCGGGATCCACGCCCGCGCCCGTCACCATGGGCTCATCAGCTGCCACTGTCAACCTCCTCCACCTGCACGAGGTTCGCCACCTTGCGGAGGGCCCCCTGCAGTGCCGGCGAGTCCTCGTGGACCGCCGTCTTGCCAATGCGACCGAGGCCAAGGGCACGAAGGGTGCCACGGTGGCGCTCGCTGCTCCCGATCTGGGAGCGGACCTGCGTGATCCTGAGGGCGCTCACGCCGTGACCTCCCCAGCGGCCGCGGGCGCGGCGTTGCCGCCCGTGCCCAGCACCTCGGCCACGGTCTTCCCGCGAAGCGCGGCGACCTCCTCCGGCGTGCGCAGGCTCTTCAGCCCGTTCACGGTCGCGGTCACCAGGTTCACCGGGTTGGTGGTGCCGAGCGACTTGCTGAGGATGTCGCGGACGCCGGCCAGCTCCAGCACGGCGCGCACGCCACCGCCCGCGATGACCCCGGTACCGGGAGCCGCCGGCTTCAGCAGCACGCGCCCCGCGCCATGGCGCCCGATCACCTCATGGGTGATGGTCTGCCCGTACCGCGGCACGCGGAACATGTTCTTCTTGGCGTCATCGACGGCCTTCTGGATGGCCAGGGGGACCTCGTTCGCCTTGCCGTGACCCACACCGACCGCGTCCACCTCATTGCCCACGACCACCAGGGCCGAGAACGAGAAGCGGCGGCCGCCCTTGACGACCTTGGCCACGCGGTTCACCTGCACCACGCGCTCGGAAAGCTCCTGGCCCTCGGTCGTCACCCTGTCGCGCCTGCGCTCTGCCATGTCCTCTTCCCCGGTCCTAGAACTCGAGCCCGCCCTCGCGGGCGCCGTCGGCCAGGGACTTGACCCGGCCGTGGTACAGGTAGCCGCCGCGGTCGAAGACCACGCGGGTCACGCCGGCAGCCTTGCCGCGCTCAGCGATGAGCTTGCCCACCTCGCCCGCGGCATCGCCCTTGGGCAACGGCTTGAGCGCCGCCTCGTGCGACCCCGCGGCCGCGACCGTGTGGCCGCGGTCGTCGTCGATGAGCTGCGCGTAGATGCGCAGGTTCGATCGCGACACCGACAGGCGCGGGCGCTCGGCCGTGCCGTGGACCTTGCCGCGGACGCGGCGGTGGCGACGCGCGCGGGCGTCGCGGGTGCTGATCTTGCCCATGTCTCCTACGCCCTCTTCCCGACCTTGCGCCGCACGGCCTCGCCCTCGTAGCGGATGCCCTTGCCCTTGTAGGGCTCGGGCGGCCGCACGCGGCGGATCTCCGACGCAATCTGGCCGACCTTCTGCTTGTCGATGCCCGACACCACGATCTGCGTGGGCTCGGGGACCTCGAACGTGATGCCCTCAGGCGGCTCGAACGTGACCGGGTGCGAGAAGCCCACCGCCAGCTCGAGGTTCTTCCCCTTGAGCTGGGCACGATAGCCCACGCCCACCAGGGCAAGGCGCTTCTCGAAGCCCGAGGTGACGCCGGTCACCATGTTGGAGACGAGGCTGCGGGACAGCCCGTGCAAGGCCCGATGCGGGCCACGGTCGGTGGGGCGGGTCACCACGATGGCGCCCTCCTCCTGGGCCACGCGGATGGGCTCGACCACCATGTGCTCGAGCTCACCCTTCGGGCCCTTCACCGACACCTTCTGGCCCGTGATGTCCACGGTGACCCCATTGGGCACCGGAATGGGTGCGCGTCCGATTCGGCTCAACTGCGCTCCCCCCCTACCAGACCGTGCACAGGACCTCGCCGCC
>JAUROO010000029.1 GCA_030829765.1 Miltoncostaeales bacterium
CTGGACATCATCCACGCCTGCCGCGAGCGGGCGGGAACCGCCTAGCGCAAACCGCTCCCGTTCCCGGCGGGATGCCCGCCCGGGGCGCGTATGCTCGCCCAATGGCACGGGACGGCATGGCGCGCGCGATCCTTGCACCCCGCGGGGGCGACACCGGGTGGGCCACGTCGCTGCTTGTGCTGCGGGTGGCGGCAGGCCTGCTGTTCATCACGACCGGCGTGGGCAAGTTCATCACCTTCCAGGCCGAGGTCGATCACTTCGCCGACTTCGGCATCCCCGCTCCGACGGCCGCGGTCGTGCTGGCCGGGATCGTCGAGATCGCCGGCGGCGCGCTGCTGGCACTGGGCCTGCTGGTGCGGCCGGCGGCGCTGGCGCTGGCCGTGACCATGGCGCTCGCCATCGGCACTGCCGGTCGCGTGCAGGGCGGTGCCTTTCACCTGGGTGTGGCGCCGGCGCTGCTGGTGCTGATGCTGGTGCTCGTATGGAGCGGCGGCACCCGCTGGTCGCTGGACGCCCGGCTGGCGGGCAGCGCCTAGAAGAGCTGGTTCTCGCCCGCGAAGATCTCCGACACCGACTCGTCACAGAACACGTTGTGGACGGTGTCGGCGAGGATGCGGTCCACGGACAGCACCTGGATCTTGCCGCCAGCGGTGCCGTCGATGATGTCGATGGTGTCGGTGACCACGATCTCCTCGATGACCGACTCGGCAAGCCGCTCGTAGGCCTGGCCCGAGAAGATGCCGTGCGTGGCGGCGGCCAGCACCTTGGTGGCACCGGCCTTCTTCACCACGGCGGCACCGGCGCACAGCGTGCCCGCGGTGTCGATCATGTCGTCGATGAGCAGCGCGGCCTTGCCGTTCACGTCACCGATGAGGAAGGTGATCTCGGCGGTGTTGTGCTCGGGGCGCTGCTTGGCCAGCACGGCGAGGCGCGCGCCCAGCTTCTCGGCGAAGTGGTTGGCCAGCTTGGCGCGCCCGGCGTCGGGTGACACCACCACCAGGCCCTCGGGGAAGTCGCCCGCGTACAGGCGCTCGCTGAAGTGGTCGGCGAGGATGGGCGTGGCCGTCATGTGATCCACGGGGATCTGGAAGAAGCCCTGGATCTGGCCGGCGTGGAGATCCATGGTCAGCACCCGGTCGACCCCCGCGGCCTCGAGCAGTTGGGCCACCAGGCGCGCGGTGATGGGCTCGCGGGGGCTGCTCTTCTTGTCCTGCCGCGAGTAGCCGTACCAGGGCATGACTGCCGTGATGCGGTGTGCCGACGCCAGCTTTGCGGCGTTGATCATGATGAGCAGCTCCATGAGCGACTCGTTCACCGGCGTGCTTGTGGACTGCACGAGGAAGATGTCGGCGCCGCGGATGCTCTCGTCGAACCGGACGTAGACCTCGCCGTCCTGGAAGCGGTTGATCTGCACGTCGCCCAACTCGATGCCCAGGCGGTCGGCGATGCGCGCCCCGAGGGCCTTGCTGGAGGTGCCGGCGAACACCATGAGCCGCTTGCTGTCGTCGCGGTCGATGCTCTTGGTTCCCACTAGCCCGTCCCTGCCTCGGAGTCGCTGTCCGCGGCCCGCTTGGCACGCGCCTCGGCCTTTGCCGTGAATCCCTCGATGTTCTGCTGGCGCGCGCGGGCGATGCCCAGCGCGCCCTCGGGCACGTCGCCGGTGATGATGGATCCGGCGCCGGTCATGGCGCGGTCGCCGATGGTGACGGGGGCCACCAGCACGCAATCGCTGCCGGTCTTCACGCCGGACCCTACCGATGTGGAGTGCTTGCGGAAGCCGTCGTAGTTGGCGGTGATGTTGCCGGCGCCGATGTTGGTGTCGCTGCCGATGTCCGCATCGCCCATGTACGACAGGTGCGGCACCTTGGAGCGCTCGCCCAGGCGGGTGTTCTTCATCTCCACGTAGGTGCCGGCCTTGCTGCCGTCCTCCATGGTGACGCCGGGCCGCAGGTAGGCGAACGGGCCGACGGTGCACCCCCGCCCGACCTGCGACGACAGCACGTGGGCGCTCACCACGCGTGTGCCGTCGCCAATGGCGGAGTCGTGCACCAGCACGTCGGGGCCGATGTCACAGCCTTCCCCGATCACCGTGGAGCCGCGCAGCACGGTGCCGGGCCACAGGGTGGTGTCCTGCCCCACCCGCACCCCGGCATCCACCAGCACGCGCGAGGGGTCGGGCATGGTGACGCCTCCGATCATCAGGTCGTGGCGCAGGCGGTCCTGCATGACGGCCTCGCACTCCGCGAGGTCGGCGCGTGTGTTGATGCCCTGCACGACGGTGGCGTCGGGCGCCACCATGGCGCCCACCTGGCCCCGGATGATCGGCAGCACATCCGGCAGATAGACCTCGCCCTGGGCGTTGTCGGAGCCCACCTGCACGATGGCCTCGGCCAGTGCTGCGCGGTCGAACGCGAACAGCCCCGCGTTGATCTCGCGCACCGCGAGCTGGTCCTGGTCCGCGTCGCGGGCCTCCACCACGCGCACGCCACGGTGGTCGCGGATGACCCGCCCATATGACCCGCCGTCGTCGAGGATGGCGGTGACCATGGTGGCGGCGCGCGCGCTGCGCTGGTGGTCGGCTACCAGCGCATCCACCAGCGCCGGGTCCACCAGCGGGGTGTCGCCGCACATCACGATCACCGTGGACACCGCAGGATCGAGCACCTCCAGCCCGATCCGCGTGGCACCACCGGTGCCGTCGCGCACCTCCTGCAGACCGGTGCGCATGCCCGCGGGCAGCGCGGGCTTCACCTCATCGCCCTCGGGGCCCAGCACCACGACCACAGATGCGGGGTCGATGCCGCCCAGCGCGTCAAGGGCCCAGAGGATCATGGGCCTGCCGGCCAGCGGGTGCAGCACCTTTGGGAGCCGGGACCGCATGCGGGTTCCATGACCCGCGGCAAGGACGATTGCGCCGACGCTCATCTCGCTGGGCTCACCTGGTTGCCTGGTTGGGGCGGGAGGATTCGAACCCCCGATCGCGGGACCAAAACCCGCTGCCTTACCACTTGGCTACGCCCCAGCGCGCCTCCCGGCACGGCACGCCGGACCATACCAGCGCGGCCCGACGTGCCCGTGGCGGGGGGTGCCTAGAGATCCGGCCGCGTGATGGCGCCCTCGCTGGCCGACGACACCAGCGCGGCGTACTTGGCCAGCACGCCAGTGGTGTAGTTCGGCGGCGGCGGTGTCCAGCCGCGCATGCGCTCGGCGATCTCATCGTCGCTCAACTCGACGTTGAGTTCGCGCTTCGCGACGTCCAGCACGATGGTGTCGCCTTCGCGCAGCGCGGCGATGGGCCCGCCCCGGAAGGCCTCGGGCGCCACATGGCCCACCATCAGCCCATGGGTGGCGCCGCTGAAGCGGCCGTCGGTGATGAGCGCGACGTCCTCGCCCAGCCCCTCCCCCACGATCGCGGCGGTCACGTGCAGCATCTCGCGCATGCCCGGGCCGCCGGCAGGGCCCTCGTAGCGGATGACCACCACGTCTCCCGGGTTGATGCCGCCCGCCTTGACCGCGGCGAACGCCTCCTCCTCGCGATCGAAGATGCGGGCGGGGCCGCGGTGCAGCAGTCGCTCATGACCGGCCAGCTTCACCACGCTGCCCTCGGGCGCGAGGTTGCCGCGCAGGATGGCCAGGCCACCGGTGGCCTTGAGCGGTGACTCGATCGGCACCACCACCTTCTGTCCCGGCGCCTCCGTGACGTCGCCGGCGATCTGCTGCAGGGTGCGGCCATCCACGGTGGGCGCGGTGCCGTCGATCTTCCCCTGCTTCAGGAGTTCGCGCATCACCAGGCCGGGGCCGCCCGCGTTGTGGAGATCCACCGCCACGTACTGGCCGCCGGGCTTGATGTCGGCGACGATGGGCGTGCGCTCGGCGATGGTGTCGAACTCATCGATGGTGAACGGGATGCCGAACTCGCGGGCGATGGCCACCAGGTGCATCACGGCGTTCGTGGAGCCACCCGTGGCGGCCACCGATGCCACGGCGTTGTCGATGGCACGGCGGTCGACGATGTCGGCGGGCGTGATGTTCTCGCGCACGAGGCGCATGATCATCTTCCCGGCCTCCTCGGCCGCCGCGCCCTTACCGGGGTCGGTGGCGGGAATGCCGTTGAGGTCGGCAGGGGCGAGCCCGAGGAACTCGCACACCATGGCCATGGTGTTGGCGGTGAACTGGCCCCCGCAGGCCCCCGCGCCCGGGCAGGCGGCGTTCTCGATCTCGAGCAACTCGTCGTCGTCGATCTTCCCGGCGGCGTGCGCGCCGACGCCCTCGAACACGTCCTGCACCGTCATGTCGCGGCCCTTGTGGACGCCGGCCGCGATGGACCCGTTGTAGAGCACGATGCCGGGGATGCCGAGGCGGCCCAGGGCCATGACGGCACCGGGAATGGTCTTGTCGCACCCCACGAGGCACACCACGGCGTCGAACGAATGCCCGCGGCACACCAACTCGATGCTGTCGGCGATCACTTCGCGGCTGATGAGCGAGGACTTCATGCCCTCGGTGCCCATGGACACGCCGTCCGATACCGACACCGTGTTGAACTCCATCGGCGTGCCGCCGGCCTTCTGGATGCCGACCTTCACATGCTTCGCGAGATCACGCTGGTTGATGTTGCACGGCATGGTCTCGATCCACGTGGTGGCGACGCCCACGATGGGCTTCGCCAGGGCTTCGTCGTCGAAGCCGATGGCCTTGAGCATGGCCCGGGCCGGCGCGCGGTCGGGACCGTCGGTCATGACGGCGCTCTTCCGCTTCGCGGGGTCGGTGGGCTGCTGGTACGGGTTGGGGTTCGTCATGCGCCGGACTCTAACGGCGACCAGCCGGTCAGCGCGCGGGCCAGGAATCCCGCGATCTGGCGCGCAACGTCACCGGCCTCGCGCTGCAGGTAGTGGTCGGCGCCATGGACGACCGCGAGCTCGCCGCCGCCGATGCCCGCCATCCACGCGGCGATCACCTCGACCGGGGTGATGTGGTCGTTCTCCGGATGCGCAACGCACACGGGGCGCTCCCCCATGTCGTCGGGCAGTGATGCGCCGGGGGCCACGGCCGCCACTGCGCGCACGCGGGGGTCCATGGCGCCCACGTGGAGCGCCACCCACGCGCCGAACGAGTATCCGCAGATGGCGAGCGGGGTGGCCGGGGGCAGGGAGTCCTCCAGCAGGTCGAGCGCGCGCACGGCGTCCATCCACTCGGTGTGGTCCGCCACCGACTCGCCGGCGCTCTCCCCTGCGCCCCGGAAGTCGAATGCCAGCGCCGCCATGCCGTCGGCCACGATGGCCCGCGATAGCGCGCGCACCACGTGGCTCTCGCGTGTCCCGCCGTACATGGGATGCGGGTGGCACACCACCACGCCACCCAGGGCAACGCCGGAATCGGGGCGCATCAGGTCGGCGGCGAGCGCGGGACCATCGCCGCCGATGGTGACGCGCTCGGAGATCACGCCTGCTCCAGCACCTCGACGTGCAGCACCCGGGCCACGGTCTTGTCCGAGGTCTCGAGCGACTCGGGCGACACGACCTCCTGCGTTTCGCCGCGGCAGTCGATACGCACCACCTGCCCCTCCTCCAGCACCGGCGAGAGGGCCTCGGCCAACTCGCCCTCGACCTCGAACGTATTCAGCTCGAGGGGGATCTCGGTGTCGAGGGTGATGAGAAGCAGCCGCCCGCGATAGCGGTCGTCGTCCTCGAACAGGAGGGCGATCTCACCGGTGAATGACCTATGGCGCGGCGACGTCACGGCCGCGCACTCTATCCTCCGGCGCATGACCGCGAGCACGCGCAGCTACCTGCTCCTGGGCCCCCCGGACATCCTCCACGACCTGCTGAACGACTTCGCCGAGGACGGCTGGGCATGCTCCGCCGATCGCTGGCTGGCAGTGATCACCCGGCCTGCGGGTGATGACGGCCCCGACCCCGGCGGTTGGCCCACCGAGGTGACCCTGCAGGGCATCTCCCGCGACGGCCACGAAGCCGCCTGCCGGGATCACCTGAGCCCGCTCGAGTAGGGGGACTGCCCCCTAGGCGGCCGTCCAGAGTCCGTCGTCGCCGATCGGCTCCACGGTCACGGTGCCCCGGCCCGCCGCACGGATGAGCGACTGCGCCGCCGCGCGGCGGTTGATGGGCTGCTCGATGTCGGTGCGCATCACCTCGGCCACCTCCTGGGTGGTGAGCCCCAGTGGGAACTCGGCCAGCACATCCTCGGGCCGATCATCGGGCACCGCGCGCCGCGACCCGGCGGGGTCGAGGTTGGCCACCACCACGTCGTATGCCTCCATGGGCTGGAACCCACCGGCCTCCAGCACCCGGTCGCCCGCGCGGAAGATCAGGGACGGGGCCGTGTAGCGCACGGCCCCGTCGGTGTCGGCGCCCTTGCCCTGGAATGCCGTGGGGCTGCCCGCCGCCGTGCGCGCCTCGGCCTTATCGGCCTGGTAGGCCTGCTCGACCTCGGGCGCGTCGATCGTCGCCATCACCCGCTTCACGTCCAGCCCCGGCACGCGGCGCAGGGCCGTGGCGATGTTCGCGTCCTCGTCCATGAGCATGCGCGTGGTGAACCAGCCCAGCTGCAGGGCGCGGAATGCCGTGATCTCCTGCCCGGGTGCGAGAAGCCGCACCGCGTGGAGCGCGCGGCATGCCCGGCCTGTTCCCGTCAGGCGGGCCCGGGGGCCCTGCGTGAACGGCATCCCGAACTGCCGGAACATCTCCATGCGCTGGCCCATCATGATGGGGTCGTAGCCGCGCTGCTCGTACATGGAGGCGTCCTCGGCGATGCCGATGGTGACCAGCCGCCACTGCAGCCGCGGCCCGTAGCGCCACTGGAGGGCAGCGAGCGAGGGCGACGCCGAGTAGCCCCACGGGCAGCCGGGGTCGGAGATGAAGGTGATCTCGATGTCCATAGCCATGATCGTAGGCGCTGGGGCTCGGGTAGCCTGCGCCCATGGCAGAACCTCTCCTCATCTCCGACGGCCGGGCCATGGGCCTGGTCGACGACCGCGCCAGGCTTTCGTGGCTGGTGGCGCCCCGCATCGACCAGCCCAGCATCGTGAGCGGTCTCATCGATCCCGAGCGCGGTGGCGGCATCGAGCTGGTGTTCCCCGACTCGGAGCCCGTCGCGCATCGCCACCGCGAGGGCACGCTGATCGTGGAGACCGACCTGGAGGGCCCCACGGGCGCCGTGCGCGTGATCGACGCGTTGGCCATCCCGCCGCGCGGCCCCGTGCAGGCGGCGTGGCCCGGCATGTTCGTGCGACAGGTGCTGGTACTGAAGGGCGAGGTGGAGATCGGCCTGGTCACGCGCCTGCGCTACGCCTACGGCCGCAACCCCCCGCGCTGGCGCGGCGAAGGTCGCAAGATCATCGGCTACGGGCCCGGCCTCACCATCGAGCTGCAGAGCGAGATCCCGCCCCGCGCCTACGGCGTCGACCTGGGCGGCACCACCAC
>JAUROO010000030.1 GCA_030829765.1 Miltoncostaeales bacterium
GACCTCTTCCTCGTCGGAACCTCCGAGGTTCCGCTGGCCGCGCTGCATCAGGACGAGATCCTCGACGCGGACGACCTGCCTCTCCGCTATGCAGGCATCTCATCGTGCTTCCGGCGCGAGGCGGGTGCCGCGGGACGTGACACGCACGGCATTTTCCGGGTCCACCAGTTCGACAAGGTCGAGATGTTCTCGTTCACAACGCCTGAGCAGTCCGAGGACGAGCACCAGCGCATCCTGGGCATCGAGGAGCGCATCCTCCAGGAACTGGGCATCCCCTACCGGGTCGTTGACATCGCCGTGGGAGACCTGGGAGCCTCGGCCGCGCGCAAGTTCGACTGCGAGGCATGGATGCCCGCGCAGGAGCGTTACCGCGAGGTCACCTCGTGCTCGAACTGCACCGACTACCAGGCCCGGCGACTGCGGGCACGCACCCGTCGCGGCAAGGAGACCGTTCCGGTGCACACCCTCAATGGCACCGCGGTGGCAGTCGGGCGCACGCTCATCGCGATCCTCGAGAACCACCAGCGCCCCGACGGCTCGGTCGAGGTGCCGGAGTGCCTGCGGGCGTTCGGCGCGCCCGAGGTGCTCGCGCCGGGCTGAGATGGTCGCGGCGGCCCCATCCGTCGCCGTCATCGGCCACGTGGAGTGGGTGACCCATGCACTTGGGGCGCCACCGGCACCCGGTGCCATCGTGGACCTGGTGAATCCCATCGCCGAGCCCGCGGGCGGCGGCGGGGTCGCCGCCGCCGCAGCCGCCCGACTGGGCGCCCGGGTCGCACTCTTCACCGCCCTGGGAGACGACCCCTCGGCGCAGCGCGCCGGTGCGGAGATGGCCGCCCGCGGCGTCGAGGTGCACGGAGCCAGCCGGGCTGCGCCCCAGACCCCGGTTCTCTCGATAACCCACGCCGATGCCGAGCGCACCATCCTCGTGGTGGGTGCCCGCCTGCAGCCTCGTGCCGCAGACGACCTTCCCTGGGGTCTCCTCTCGGATGTCGATGCGGCCTACTACGCGGGCGAGGACCCCGGGGTGCTCGCCGGGGCACGTGCGGCCCGCCATCTGGTGGTGACCGCCCGTCGCATCGAGGACATCATCAGTGCCGGGGTGCGGGCCGATGTCGTGCTGGGAAGCGCGAACGACCCCGATGAGGATCCATCCGCCCTGCCTGCCGATCTCATGCCCCCCGTGGTGATCCTCACGGACGGCGCACGAGGTGGGCGCGTGATCGCCGGTGCGCATCCACCGCGCCATTACGCGGCGATCGCGCCTCCCGGCAGGACCATCGACACCTATGGGTGTGGCGACTCGTTTGCCGCAGGCGTTACCACCGGGCTCGCCCGTGGCCTGGAAATTGACGACGCCATCGCGCTCGGCGCACGGGCCGGGGCCCTCTGCGCCACATGGCGCGGCGGGATCGGACCACGGCAGTGAGTCAGCCCGGCACGCCGTCGTCCGGAGGAAAGGGCCCGGAGTCGAACGGCGCGCCCCACGTGGCGTCCACGCGCACCATCGTGCTCGGGGTGGTGCTGGTGGTGGTGCTCGCGGTGGGTCTGGTCCTGCTGCTGGGGAAGGCGGCTGGATACCGCGAGGTACTCGATGCCCTGGAGGGCGCGGACGGTGCCTGGCTCATCGCGTGCCTGTTCCTGGAGGCCGCGGCCTACGCGGGCTACGTGGTGTGCATGAGGGCGATCATCGCCCAGGACGACGGCGTCGAGCTCAGCGGCATGAATGCCACTCGCATGTGGCTCGCGAGCCTTGGGGCCACGCGCATCATCAGCCCGGCGGGCGCAGGTGGGTTGGCCATCATCTACTGGCTGCTGCGCCGGGCTGGCCTGGCCGTGCGCGACGCGGCAGCGCGGGTACTGGGGTTCAACATCCTCATCTTCGCTCTGTTCGGAATGTGGGCCTTCGCCACGTCGCTGGTGATCCTGGTGGGGTTCGGCCAGGACGCCCCGCTGGGCATGCTCGTCCCATGGCTGGTGGTGGTGCCCCTGTTCGCGACCGCGGGAATCTGGATCAGCCAAGGGGAGAGGGGGCAGCGCATCGCAGCCGAGCCCGTGCGCGGGTGGCTGCGCAAGGGACTGGCCGCGGCCGTGGCAGGGCTCATCGTGGCGCGCCACGCGGTGCGCACCCGACCGTCCAACGGCCCGGCGATATGGGGCGGTGTCGTCTATTGGGCAGGCGATGTCCTGTGCCTGTGGGCCGCCCTGCGCGCGATCGGTGCGGAGGTGACCCTGCACGGCGTGGCCCTGGCCTATGCCACGGCGTACATCGCGATGCTGCTGCCCCTTCCGACCGGTGGATACGGCGCCATCGACGCCGCGGCCACCTTCACGCTCACGGTGCTCGGCATCCCGCTCGCCGAGGCGGTCGTGGGCGTCATCGTGTGGCGCTTCTTCAACTTCTGGCTGCCGACGATCCCGGCACTGATCGAGCTCGCGCGATCGCGCGAGCTCGGCAGGCGACTCGCCAGTACCGGCCGCGGGGAGGGCCCGGAACCGGCACCACCCGCGACCTGAGCCGGGTCAGTCGGCGGGCGGCCAGGCCTCGCCGGGGCCGGGCTGCTGCTGACCCGCGACCAGGATCCTCTGGCGGCCCGGATCCATCGCCTCGTACGGACGCACGACCGGCGCGCGCCACGTGACGTACGAGGAGCACGCCGCATCGGGATCATCGCGGTTCTGCGCAATGGCCTCGGCGAGCGCATGCGCGTCGCCCAGCCCGATGCCCGACGAGATCCCGGTCTCGGGTCCGAAGAAGTGCGCGGAGTCGCCGATGAGCACCACGCCGGGCTTCCACCACTCGGGAGTGGTGAGGAGTTCCGGCTCTGAGTAGCGGACCTGCTCGATGCTCTCGAGTCCATGCACGCCGAGGCTCGACTCCGGGAGCAGGCGCGACCACATGTCCTTGATGGCGTCCAGTCCCGGCGCGAGGGCGGCCTCGGCGCCCACCTTGCTGCACGACCGCCAGCCGCCGGAGCCCTGCGGCCACGACAGGTGGCCGATGTGGCCGCCGTCGGACATGTACGCCATGGAGAATGACGTCTCGGCGGGGGCGGTGCTCATCCACCCGAGTTCCGCCTCGGGCAGTTCGGTGAACACCGCCTCGAGACCCGCCATGTCGCGCACCCGCGACTGCTTGCCGTCGCAGGCCACCACCAGGTCCGACGGGATCTCCGTCTCGCCCTCGGGGCCCTCCACCACGACGCCCGTGACGCGACCGGAGTCATCGAAGCGCAGTTCCTTCACCGAGTGCTCGTACATCACCGGCAGGTCATGGGCGATGGCGTGGATGACCTTGCCCACCTCCACGCACACGGCCACCGCGGAGGACCCCTGAGGGGCGATCTCCCGACCCTCGGGCCACACCTCGTCCAGTACCCCGATCTCCTTCAGTGGCTCATAGCCCTGGAATCCGAGCATGTAGCCACGCGGGATGTACGCCCCCCCGGGCATGCGCTCGATGATGACCGGCTCGAGTCCGCGCGCCCGGAGCAACCGCCCCAGGGTCAGCCCGACCATTCCCCCGCCTGCGATAACGACGTTCATGCATGCATCCTACCGCGTGGCGATGTAGGTCAGGTTCTCCTCACGGCCTGTGCGGGAGCCGTCACCCAGCCAGCCATCGTGCACGGCGACCATATGAGCGCCCCCGAGTCGGATGGCCGACTCCACGTCCCGGCGGGGCAACCAGTTCATGCGGATGGGGTCGAGGCCGAGACGCTCGTAGAGGACCCGATCCGGCACCCGTGCGGCGCGCAGGCCCCTGTAGGCGCGGCGCCTCCACTGGATGCGCTGGCGCAACGGCATGGATGCCGGCACCTGCACGACCATTGCGCCGCCAGGAGCGAGGATCCGGGCCATATCCCGCAGGTAGGACGAGATCACGGCGCGGTCCGGTACGTGCTGCAGCACGATGAACGACAGCACGAGGTCGAATGC
>JAUROO010000031.1 GCA_030829765.1 Miltoncostaeales bacterium
CAGGGGTGCCTGCCGTACTCGGCGGAGATTGCCCGCTCCTTCGGGAACTTCGCAGTGCTGTTGCCGGGCAGCGACGGCGCGGCGGCGCGGGCCGTGGTCGCCGCCCTGCGGAACCGGTTGCGCGGCCCGATCGTGCTCGATTCCGGGCAGAGCCTGCATGCCGGCCTCACCGCCGCGGTGGCGACGTCCGGTGCGGGTGGCGGCGCCGAGCCGGATGATCTCGTGGCCGCCGCGGAAGCCGCGCTGCTCCGTACCGAGACCTTCGGCCTCACATGCATGCTTCTCGAAGAGGGAGCAGGCACCGATCGCGCCCGTACCGCAGCGATCCGGGGCGACCTCGCCCATGCGGTCACGGACGGTCAGCTCACCGTCTTCTACCAACCGATGGTGCAGATCCCGGGCGGGGATGTCGTTGGCGAGGAGGGGCTCGTCCGCTGGCGCCATCCGGCCCTGGGGCTTCTCGCGCCGGATGAGTTCATCCCCTTCGCGGAGGACATGGACATCGTCCAGGAGATCGATCGCTACGTCCTGCGTCGCGCCCTCGCCGACTTCGCCGCGGGCCGTGTGCGGGGGCACGCGGTGAGCGTGAACCTGTCGCCGGCCAGCATCCGGCCGGCGCTCCCCGAGGTGGTCGCGGCCGACCTCCGCCACGCCGGGGTCCGACCCGAGTGCCTCACCCTCGAGATCACCGAGAGGGTCCGGTTCGACCGCGAGCCGGGTGCCGTGGAGGTGCTGCACCGGCTCGGCGACATCGGAGTGGGCCTGGCCATCGATGACTTCGGGGCCGGCAAGACATCGCTGGCCCACCTGCGGACCCTTCCGGTGACGCGCCTGAAGATCGATCGTTCACTGGTGCGGGACCTGGACGGTCCGGATGCGGAGCGCGCGAGGATGGTGCTGCGCACCCTCGCGGATCTGGCCGGGCACCTGGAGATCGATGTGGTGGCGGAGGGAGTGGAGGATCCCGAGCACCGCGACGCCCTCGTCCGGAGCGGAATCGCCCTTGCACAGGGCTTCCTGTTCGGGCGCCCGGCGCCGCCGCTCGAGCGCGCCTCCTAGCCCGCGGCGAGCACACCGCGCGCGCGGCGGGCACCCCTTGCCGGGTAGAGGGCCCGGCCCGGTGAGATCAGTGGATGCTCTCCGGTCCGGCTCGTGGGACCCGGGTACGCGCTGCATGCACCGACAGCGTGCGCAGGCACGGCACCTAGGCGCCTGCGTCGGCGGGCGGCAGTATGGGCAGGTCGGTGGCGTGCATCACCTGCCCGCCCACGTGGTAGCGCAGGTCCACCACATCGGCCTTCTGGTCGCCGTACACACCGATCCCGGCCAGCAGCATCATGCGTCCGCCGAGGCCCTTGCGCCGCACCTTGGGGCGGAGCGGTGAGCCGAACCTGAGCCACCGGCCCTCCACGGCGTAGTCGGCACCCTCCTCCCGCGGCTCCCCATTCACCCACACCTGGAAGGGGGGTTCGGCGCCCTCGGGTAGCGCCACGCTCCAGACGTCGTCGTTCATGGAGGGGATGGTACCCGCGGCACCTGGAAATCCGGACCGGACAGCACGCGCGGCAGGATTCGAACCTGCGACCCCTGGCTCCGGAGGCCAGTGCTCTATCCACTGAGCTACGCGCGCTCGCAGCCTCAGTGTAGACGTGCACGACGGGCGGGCCCGCAGGGGTGGCCCGCGCACGGGCACCACGTAGAGTCGAGGGGTGGATCTCGTCGTCACCTTCATCGGGACCTCCGCCTCGGTGCCGAGCGCCGCGCGGGGTACCTCCGCCACCCTCATCAGCCGCGGGGGACGCCGATGGCTCGTGGACTGTGGCGAAGGCACCCAGCGGCAACTCCTGCGTTCCGGGGTGGGGCTCGTGGACCTGGATGCGGTGCTCATCACCCACCTGCACGGGGACCACATCCTGGGCCTTCCGGGCATGCTCAAGACGTTTGCCCTGCGAGGGCGCGACGAACCCCTGCTGCTGGTCGGGCCCGACGGGGTCGCTGACCTGATGCGGACCCTGCACCCACTGGTGGGCCGGCTTCCATTTCATCTGGAAGTTCAGGAGTCGGGTGCCGGTGATGTGCTCCGGGATGATGGCGCCGTGGTCCGGGCCTTCCACACCGACCACGGGGTTCGCTCCCTGGGGTACGCGTTGGTCGAGGATTCCCGCCCCGGGGCGTTCGACGTGGACGCCGCGCGTGGGCTCGGGGTGCCGCCCGGACCGGACTTCGGGGTGCTGCAGCGGGGTGGCGAAGTGGTGAACCCCGCGGGGGTCACCGTCACGCCGGGGCAGGTGATGGGGGATCCCCGCCCGGGGCGGGTCGTGGTGTTCTCCGGCGACACGCGTCCGTGCGCGGGGACAGAGGATGCCGCACGCGGTGCCGATCTGCTGGTGCACGAGGCCACGTTCTGCGATGAGGACGCCGACCGGGCCGTGGAGACCCGCCACTCCACCGCGCGCGAGGCCGCGGCGCTGGCCTCCCGCGCCGGCGTTGCGATGCTCGCGCTCACGCATGTGTCCACCCGCGTGCAGCCGCGCGAGGCACGTCGCGAGGCCGAGGCGGAGTTCCCGGGGGTGATCGTGCCTCGGGACTTCGACCAGGTGGAGATCCCGCTGCGCGAGCGCGGCGCCCCCCGCCTGATCCCGGTGCAGGAGCGCCTCGGGCGTGCGCCGCGTGAGCCTGCGGGCGGCTCCGGGGGCCCTGCTACTGTGGACGCCGCAAGCCTTTAAGACCGGTCCCGTGAGGCCGGGAAGGAGAGCGTTCACATGGGGTCTCAGGTCCTGATCGACGCCGATCAGTGCCGCCGTACCGTGGCGCGCATCGCACACGAGATCGCGGAGCACCACCCGGACCCGTCGACCGTCGCCCTTGTCGGCCTCCACACCCGTGGGGTGCCGCTTGCCGAACGTCTGCGTCGGCACATTGAGCAGTTCTCGGGGGTGGCGCCGGCGATCGGCACGGTGGACATCGCGCTCTACCGCGACGATGTCGGGGTGGGTGGCGGCAGGAAGGGCGTCGTGCCGGTGGTGGGCGAGACCGTCCTCGACTTCGACATCACCCGCCACTCGGTGATCCTGGTGGATGACGTGCTGTTCACCGGGCGCACGATCCGGGCGGCCATCGATGCCGTGTTCGACTACGGGCGTCCACCGAAGGTCGAGCTCGCCGTGCTGGTGGATCGCGGGCACCGCGAGCTCCCGATCCGGCCGGACTACGTGGGCCGCAACCTGCCGACGAGCATGGGGCAGCGTGTCACCGTCCACCTTGCCGAGGTGGACGGCAGCGACGAGGTGCTGCTGGAGGACGCAGCGTGAGCGGTCCGCGGTCGTTGCTGGGCATCGCGGACCTGCCGGCCGATGCCATCGGGCGCATCCTGTCCACGGCCGAGGGCTTCGGCTCCGTGATGGACCGCGACATCAAGAAGGTCCCGACCCTCCGGGGCCGCACGGTGGTGAACCTTTTCCTGGAGCCGTCGACGCGCACCAGTACGTCGTTTGAACTGGCGGCCAAGCGGTTGTCCGCCGATGTGGTGGGCATCAAGGGTGCCGGCACCAGCATGGACAAGGGTGAGACCCTCAAGGACACCATCCTCACCCTCGAGGCCTACGACCCGGACGTGTTCGTCATCCGCCATCCGCAGGTGGGGGCATGCGCCCTCGCGGGGCGGTACACGGATGCCGCGGTGGTCAACGCCGGCGACGGCACGGGGGAGCACCCCACGCAGGCCCTCCTCGACCTCTACACGGTGCAGCGCGAGATCGGGCCCGTCGCGGGGCTGCACGTGGCGTTCGTGGGGGATGTGCTCCATTCGCGCGTTGCGCGATCGGGCATACAGGGCTTCCGGCGCATGGGTGCGCGCGTGAGCGTGATCGCGCCTCCCACACTCGTCCCGCGCCACCTCGGCACCGGCCTGGGCGCCGAGGTGTCGGCGGACATCCGGGACATCTCCGACGCGGACATCGTGTACGTATTGCGCATGCAACTTGAGCGGATGGGGAATGGCGGATTCGTCCCGTCGCTCGAGGAATACGCGCGGATGTACCAGGTCAACCACGCGCGGCTTCGCCCCGGGCAGCGGGTGATGCATGCAGGCCCCGTCAACCGCGGGGTCGAGATCAGCGGGGCCCTCGTGGACGACCCCGGCTCACTCATAGAGGCCCAGGCGGCCAATGGACTGGTGGTGCGAATGGCAGTTCTCTACGACGTCCTCGCCGAGGCGGCCGCGGACGGCAGCGCCGTCCGGGAGGCCGCATGAGCACGGCGACCGGGGGGAACCCCCGGGTCCGGCTGCCGCAGCGGCCCGGTGATCCGGCCAACGTGGTGCTGCGGGGCGCCCGCCTGCTCGACCCGGCCGCGGGGATCGATGCCGTCGGCGACCTCGTCGTGCGTGACGGCGTCATCGGCGGTGATGCGGCGGGACTCGAGGATGTCGAGGCGGCGGGGCTCACGGTGATCCCCGGCTTCGTGGACGTGCATGTCCACCTGCGTACTCCGGGTAAGGAGCACGCCGAGGACATCGCGTCTGGCACCGCCAGTGCCGCTGCGGGTGGTGTGGTCACCGTGCTCGCCATGCCCAATACCCAGCCGCCCACGGACAACCCGAGCATCCTCGGATCACTTCTGCAGCGGGCAGCGCAGGAGGCCGTGGTGCCCACGGGGTTCATCCCCGCGATCACCGTCGGTCAGCAGGGGGATGCGCTCACCGAGCACGGTGACCTCGCCGAGGCCGGCGCAGCGGCACTGTCCGATGACGGCGTGCCGGTGGGGAGCGCGCTGGTGATGCGCCGGGCGCTTCAGTACCAGCGCGCAACGGGCCTGCTGTTCACGCTGCACGAGGAGGACATGACCCTGTCCGGGGACGGCGTGATGCACGAGGGCGTCGTGTCGGCACGCATCGGGCTCTCCGGCATCCCCGGGGTGTCCGAGGCCGTGCAGGTGGCCCGCGACTGCGCGCTTGCCGGATACGAGGACGGCCGCATCCACATCTGCCACGTGTCCGCCCGCGAGACGGTGGAGGAGATCCGCCGGGCGAAAGAGCGCGGTGTGCACGTCACGGCCGAAGTGACACCCCACCATCTGCTGCTCACCGAGGACGTCATCGACGGCGACCCGGATCCGGCGCGCTTCAAGATGAACCCGCCCCTCCGGTCGGAGGACGATCGCGAGGCGCTGATCGAGGGCCTCCTCGACGGCACCATCGATTGCATCGCCACGGATCACGCGCCCCACCCGGCCGATGAGAAGGAGAACCCCTTTGCTGCAGCGCCGTTCGGGGTGATCGGCCTGGAGACCGCGTTCGCCGCATGCCACACGGAACTGGTGCTGGGCGGGCGGATGTCGCTGGGCGACCTCGTCCTGCGCATGAGCACCGTGCCCGCCCGGATCTTCGGCCTCCCCGTGCCCACGCTCGCCGAGGGCGCACCCGCCAACCTCGCGGTTGTCGACACGGGGGCCGTCGACCGCGTGGGCGATCGTCCGTACGCGAGCAAGTCCACCAATGCGGCGTTCGCCGGAGTCGACCTCACCGGCCGGGTCGTGATGACCCTCGCGGGGGGGCAGGACGTGTACCGGTGGTCCGCATGAGCGGCCGGCACCCTGCACTCGCGTCGCGTGAGGACACCGGGCTCGTGATCGTCGACGTCCAGGAGGCATTTGCGCCCGTCATCGATGGGTTCGACCACCTGGTCGCGGCGTGTGGCCTGCTGGCCGAGGGGTTCGGGGTGATGGGCAGGCCCGTCATCAGCACCCGTCAGTATCCGAAGGGGCTGGGCGAGACGGTCCCCGGGGTGACAACGCGGCTGCCCGAGCGCACCCCGGTGATCGACAAGACGCGGTTCTCTGCGTGCGGGGTGCAGGGATTCGAGGAGGCCTACGACGACGCGCGGTGCGGCACCTGGGTGGTGTGCGGCATCGAGTCGCACGTGTGCGTGAACCAGACGGTGCATGACCTCCTGTCGCGGGGTGCCTCGGTGCACGTTCCGGCCGATGCCGTGAGTTCACGCACCGCGGCGAACCGGCAGGCGGGGCTCGACAAGATGGCGCGCGCCGGCGCGCACGTCACCACCGCGGAGATGGTGCTGTTCGAGATGCTCGGGCAGGCCGGTGGACCGGAATTCAAGGCGATCTCGGGGTTGGTGCGATGAGCGGTACGGCGGACGATGCGGTGATCGTGCTCGAGGACGGCATGGTGCTGCCATGCCGGGCCGCGGGCGCGCCGGGGACGGCGCTTGGCGAGATGGTGTTCACCACCGGGATGAACGGCTATCAGGAGGCGGTCACCGATCCCTCGTACCTCGGGCAGGTGCTGGCCTTCAGCGCCCCGATGATCGGGAATTACGGAACGGGCGACCGGGCACTGGAGAGCACTCGCGTGTGGCCATCCGCGGTTATTGCCACGCGCATCGGGGACAGCCCCGGGGTGGCGGGGCCGGTGGGATTCCGCTCCTGGCTGACGGCGCAGGGCGTGGTCGCGGTGGAGGACGCCGATACCCGGCGCCTCGTGCGGCACCTGCGCGACCACGGCGCCATGCGGGGCGGGGTCAGCACGGAGGTGGGGGCCGAGGAGCTCCTGGCGCGGGTCCGGGCGCATCCGGTGCTGGATGGCCGGGACCTGTCGCGGGAGGCGGCGGGCCCGCGGCGCTCCCTGGGCGACGACGGCCCGCGCATCGTGGCCGTGGACTGCGGCATGAAGGATGGGATCCTTCGCGGCCTCGCCGGGGCGGGAATGCGCGTGGAGGTGGTGCCCGCCGGCACCGGCGCCGATGAGATCCTCGCACTCGGCCCCGATGGCGTCTTCATCTCGAACGGGCCGGGCGACCCGGCCGCGTGCGCGCCGGTGATCGACGCCCTGTCCGGGGTGCTCGGCCAGGTGCCGGTGTTCGGCATCTGCCTGGGGCACCAGCTGCTCGCCCACGCGCTGGGCCTGCGCACCGAGAAGCTGCCCTTCGGCCATCGCGGCGCCAATCACCCGGTGCAACGCGCCGAGGACGGCGTGGTGGAGATCACCGTCCAGAACCACGGATACGCGGTGGTGGCCGACTCCCTGCCCGACGGCGTGGAGGTCACGCGCACCAGCCTGTTCGACGGCAGCGTCGAGGGGATCGCCGCCCCGGAGCTCAGGGCGGCATCGGTGCAGTACCACCCGGAGGCCCGGCCCGGCCCGCATGATGCCGCCTACCTCTTCACCGCATTCCGGGAAAGGGTGGTCGCCTGATGCCGCGTCGCACGGATATCGAGACGATCATGGTGCTCGGCAGCGGGCCCATCGTCATCGGCCAGGCAGGCGAGTTCGACTACTCCGGTACCCAGGGCTGCCGGGCGCTGCGCGACGAGGGCTATCGGATCGTGCTGGTCAACTCCAACCCCGCCACGATCATGTCCGACCCCGGGGTTGCCGACCGCACCTATGTGGAGCCGCTCGACGTGGCGGCCGCCGAGCGCATTATCGAGGCCGAGCGGCCCGATGCGATCCTGCCGACCCTGGGCGGCCAGACAGCACTGAACCTGGCCATCGACCTGTCCGAGGCGGGAGTCCTCGAGCGGCACGGGGTCGAGTTGATCGGCGCGGACGTGGACGTGATCCGCCGTGCCGAGGACCGCGACCTGTTCAAGGACTGCATGCGCGAGGTGGGAGTCCCGGTGCTCGAGAGCCGCATCGCCACCGATCCGGCATCCGCCCGCGCGGCAGCCGCTGCCCTTGGGTATCCGATCATCCTCCGTCCCGCCTTCACGCTCGGCGGAGAGGGCGGAGGAGTCGCGCTGACCCCCGACGACCTCGAGCCGGTGGTCGCGAACGCCCTGGCCGCGAGCCCCATCTCGCAGGTGCTGATGGAGCGGTCGGTCACCGGATGGGACGAGATCGAGCTCGAGGTGGTGCGCGACCGCAACGACAACGCCGTCATCGTGTGCACCATCGAGAACCTCGACCCGATGGGCGTGCACACCGGGGACTCGGTGACCGTGGCCCCGGCCATGACCCTTGACGACCACGAGCAGCAGCTGCTCCGCGATGCCGCGATCCAGGTGGTGCGGGCAGTGGGCGTGGAGACCGGCGGGGCGAACGTGCAGTTCGCGCTGAACCGCGCGACCGGCGACATGGTCGTGATCGAGATGAATCCCCGCGTGTCGCGCTCATCGGCGCTCGCCTCGAAGGCCACCGGGTTCCCCATCGCGCGCATCGCCGCACGGCTCGCGGTGGGCTACACGCTCGATGAACTGCCGAATGACATCACCAAGGTGACGCCGGCATCGTTCGAGCCCACCTTGGACTACGTGGCCGTCAAGGTCCCCCGGTTTGCCTTCGAGAAGCTCACCGAGGCCCGCGTGCCACTGTCCACCTACATGCAGAGCGTCGGGGAGGTGCTGTCACTCGGGCGCACGTTCGGCGAGGCGCTCGGCAAGGCCCTGTCGGCGCGCGAACTCGATGCCCGGCTGGACGAGCCGGCATCGGTGGAGGAGGCGCTCGAGCGGCTGGCGAAGCCATCGTGGGACCGGTTCGACTTGATGATGTGGGCGGCGCGCCGGGGCGCCTCCGCCGAGGACCTGCACGCTGCCACCGGCGTGCACCGGTGGTTCACGGGCGAGATCGTTGCGCTTGCCACGGCGGGCGAGGCACTGCCCGACCGCCTTGACGACATCGATCGCGACGCGATGCTGGGCGCCCGGCGCACCGGCATGACCGATCGCGACATCGCCGCGTGCACGGGGGCGACGGAGGCCGAGGTGGGACGCCGTCGCCATGCGCTCGGCGTGGTGCCGTCGTACCGGGCGGTGGACACCTGCGCGGCGGAGTTCGCCGCCGTCACGCCGTACTACTACGGCACCTTCGGAACCGAGGGAGAGGCCACGCCGCTCGACCGGCCGTCCGTGGTGGTGCTGGGTTCCGGCCCCAACCGCATCGGGCAGGGCATCGAGTTCGACTACTGCTGCGTCCACGCCGCCCAGACGGCGCAGGAACTGGGGTATGCGGCGATCATGGTCAACTGCAACCCGGAGACGGTCTCCACCGACCATGGCGTGAGCGACCGCCTCTACATGGAGCCGGTGACCCTCGACGCCGTGCTGGACATCTGCCGCGCGGAGAAGCCGGTGGGGGTCATCGCCCAGCTGGGCGGGCAGACGCCGCTGCGCCTGGCCGCGCCCCTGGAGGCCGCGGGCGTGCCGGTGCTGGGCACCCCGGCCGACCGCATCGACATGGCCGAGGACCGCGGACGATTCGGGGCGCTGCTCGGCGACCTGGGGCTGAAGGCTCCGCCGTGGGCCATGGCCGAGGGCGAGGACGACCTCCTGGCAGCGGCCGTGGAGGTGGGGTACCCGGCGCTCGTGCGGCCCAGCTACGTGCTGGGCGGGCGTGCCATGGCGATCGTGTCGGGCCCCGATGAGCTTCGGGCGTGGTTGGTGCGGGAGGACCCGCGTGGCCCTGTGATGGTGGATCGCTTCCTGGCCGGCGCAACCGAGATCGACGTCGATGCCCTGTCGGATGGCTCGTCCACATGGATCGCCGGCGTGATGGAGCACGTGGAGGAGGCCGGGGTTCACTCGGGCGACTCCGCGTGCGTGCTCCCGCCCCAGGGAATCGGGCCCGACGCGGATGCGGACGTGCGTCGCCAGGCCGCGCTGCTCGCCGAGGCCATCGGGGTGCGCGGGCTGCTCAACGTGCAGTTCGCGCTGCGCGATGGCATCGCGTACGTGATCGAGGCGAACCCCCGGGCGTCGCGGACCGTGCCGTTCGTGGCGAAGGCCACCGGCGTGCCGGTGGTGCGCCATGCGGTCAGGTTGATGCTGGGCGAGCGGATTGCCGACCTCGGGCTGCCGGCGGGCGATTCCATGCGCCACGTGGCCGTGAAGGAGGCCGTCCTGCCGTTTGCCCGCTTCCCGTGGGCGGATCCGGTGCTCGGCCCCGAGATGCGCTCGACCGGCGAGGTCATGGGCATCGGGGCCGACTTCGCCGAGGCGTTCGCCAAGGCCCAGCGCGGTGCGCGGCAGGCGCTGCCGCGCACGGGCACCGTCTTCCTGTCGGTCCGGGACGAGGACAAGGACCGCGTGGGGGACCTGGCACGCGAGATCCACGCCGCGGGGCTGGACATCGTGGCCACCGCGGGCACGGCGGCCGCGGTGGGTGCGGCGGGTGTTCCGGTGCGCGAGGTGAACAAGGTGTCCGATGGACCGCCGCACGTCGCCGACCTGATCCTGGGCGGCGAGGTGGCGATGGTCGTATGCACGCCAAGCGGTCGGGGCGACCGTGCGGATGGCGCGACCATCCGCCGCGCTGCCGTGCGCGCGGGGGTGCCGTGCATCACGACGATCGAGGCGGCCGAGGCGGCGGCGCACAGCTTGGGCGTGGATCCGGCCGTCGTGCCACCCGTGGCGCTGCAGGACCTCACCACGGACTGACACCGGTGTCAGTCCGTGGTGCGGGCACGGTTGGCACGGCCCGGTGCGCGGGGTACAGTCGCCGCGATGGCGAGCACCTCAAAGGCCGGGCAGACGCCCCAGCGATCTCTCGACCAGAGGATGGACGCCCTCCGCCGGGCAAACGAGATCCGCTCGTTGAGGGCCCAGTTGAAGAAAGACCTCAAGTCCGGCGCCCTCTCCGTGGATGAGGTGATCGAGTCGCCGCCGGAATACGTACTGACCGCCAAGGTGTTCGACATGATCGTGGCGGCGCCGAAGTACGGGAAGGTCAAGGCCACCCGCCTGCTCAACCAGTGCCGCATCTCCCAGGGCAAGACCCTCGGGGGCCTGTCGGAGCGGCAGCGGGGCGAGCTGGTCGAACTGCTGCGCCTCCGGTAGCCCGCCGTACCCGCGTGTTCGTGGTGTCGGGACCCTCCGGCGCCGGCAAGGGGACCCTCATCCGGGGCGCGCTGTCGCGCACGCCCGACATGGCCGTCGCGGTCTCGGCCACCACACGGGCCCGGCGCCCCGGCGAGGCCGATGGGCGCGAATACCACTTCATGAGCCGTGCGGAGTTCGCGCGCCTCGTGGAGGCCGGCGCCTTCCTCGAACACGCCGAGTTCGCCGGTAACCGGTACGGCACGCTCAGCAGCGAGCTCGACCGGATCATGGAGACGGGTCGCTCGGTCATCCTCGAGATCGAGTTGCAGGGCGCCCGCAACGTCCGCCGGGTCCGCCCCGATTGCGTGTCGGTGTTCATCGAACCGCCGTCCCTCGACGAGCTTGCGCGCCGGCTGCGCGCCCGTGCCACCGACGCCGAGGAGGAGATCGCCGCCCGCCTCGAGGTCGCCCGCACCGAGATGGCCGCCCGGGACGAGTTCGACCATCTCATCCTCAACGACCGGGCGGACCGGGCCACCGCGGCCCTCGTCTCGATCATCGAGGCCGAGACCGCCTGACCCGCCGCGAAGGGGCTACGGCGCGCAGCCCCCGGGCTGGGCCTTACCCCTGGCGATAACCACAGCAGTGCGGCTGGACCCGGTGTATCGGTTGGCGACAACTCTCAGGCGCCGCCGCGTGCGAACGGGCTCCGCCCGTGCGCTCACGCGGATGGCCCGCCTGCGGTAGTCGCCAA
>JAUROO010000032.1 GCA_030829765.1 Miltoncostaeales bacterium
GACGACATGATCACCATCGAGACGTCGGTGGGGGGCATCGGCACCACGTCGTTCCGCAGCCGGCACCGGTTCCTTCGCGGTGATGAGCTCTGCGCCGAGGGCGAGCTGGTGCACGTGTGCATCGAGCGCGGGGACCGCAACCCGGTGCCCGTGCCCGAGTGGCTGCGGGCGGTGGCCACGCCGGACTGATCCGGGGTTGGCACGTAGTTGCCACGGGACGGCGTAGATCCGTGGTGGGGACGGGCGCACGCTTGACGTGAGATGTCACGTCAGCACAGGAGGCCTGCATGACCGCCACCCCCAGAATCCCCGTCCACGCCTGGATCACCCCCGGTGCACTCGTCGTGGCCGAGCGCCCGGGCGGCGGGGGCCGCAGCCACCGCCCTGCGCGCCGCGAGGCCGAACTGGCGTGGTGGCATGCGGAGGGGGTCCGCACCATCGTGTCGGCCATGCGCAGCCGGCACGGCCTGGTGGAGTACGCCCAGCGTGGGTTCGGTGTGCGCTGGCACCCCCTGAAGGACCTGGTGCAGGCACGCGCGGAACTGCCGCGCCTGGCCGATGAGGTGGCCGCGGTGCTCGCGCGCGAGCCCGGCGCCGTGCTGGTGCACTGCGACCGGCCGGGGGAGTGGCTTGCGGGCATCGATGCCGCGCTGCGCCTGAAGGCGGGGCACGCACGGGACGCGGATGACGCGCTGGCGCAGGCACAGTCCGACGGACTGCCGGTGGGCGACCTGGCCCGCGCGCTGCTGGGCGCCAACGCGGACCCCCCGGCGGCGGCCTAGCGTGGTGCCCGGCATGCGGGCATCGGGCCGCCGTGCCCCATGAATGCCCGCATGGGAAGGGGAATGGCGGTGCGGCCCGTAAGGATCTCGTGAGGACGCGGTATGTGAACGGAACATCGTCCTTGCCGGGCATCATCAGGCATCCCTAGCCTGCGGATCGTCCCGGGGGCCCAGTGCCCGCTGTCCACTGCGCCGGAGAGGCCCCGCTGAAGAACCACAGATCCCTCCTGGAGGCCATCGACCGCATGCGCACACGAACGCAGACCGCGGTGACCCGCGGCGCCCTCGCCGCCCTTGCCGTCGGCGTCCTTGCTGGATGCGGCGGGGTGGCCGCGCAGCCCAGCGCCGTGAAGGGAACCGTGTCCGGGGTCCCCAACGCCTCGCCCCTCGCGGGGATCCAGGACGATCGCGTGTACCAGGTGCCTGCCGCCGAGGCGGAGGACCGTGTGCAGGCCATGGCGCGCATGGGATCGCGCATCATCCGCGTGGACACCCGGTGGGACCTCATCGCCACCCGCAGGCCGAAGAATCCGAAGGACCAGAACGACCCGGCGTACGACTGGAGCGCCTACGACACCATCGTCGACACCGCGGCCAAGCGGGGCGTGCGCGTGCTGATGACCGTGTGGGGCACCCCGGCGTGGGCCGCGGACCGCTCGGTGGCCCGCTCCAAGCGGTACCCCGACTTCTCGCGCCGCCCACGGCGCGCCGGCGACTACGGGAACTTCGCCTACGCCCTGGCCTCGCGCTACACCCCGCGCGGCGTGCGTGACTGGGAGATGTGGAACGAGCCCAACATCCCGTTGTTCCTGCGCCCGCAGTACAAGAAGCAGCGCGGCAAGTGGGTGAACGTCTCCACCGGGACGTACAGCAACCTGGCCAAGAGCTTCTACAAGAACGTGAAGCAGGTGGACAAGCGCAGCCGCATCGCAGGCGTGGTCACCTCACCCGCCGGCGACCAGTGCCCGTCGTCGTGCCCCAAGAGCGCGAATGCCCGCACCAGCCCGTCCAACTTCCTGAAGGGCCTGAACCAGAAGGGCCGGCGTCCCCCGATGAACGTGGTGAGCCACCACCCGTACCCCATCACGCGGCCCCGCACCACCAACTTCCCCGGGTCGTCGTACATCGACCTCTACAACATCAACCGGTTCCAGAGCGAGGTGGACCGCACCTATCTGCGCCGGAAGAAGCTGTGGCTCACGGAGTTCGGCTTCTCCACCAAGAAGGTGGGCGAGTACTCGATGTACGTGAGCGAGGCCCAGCAGGCGCAGTACCTGCAGGACGCCTACCGCCGCGTGCGGCCCAATCGCCGCATCGGGATGTTCGTGTGGTACTTCCTGCAGGACAACGCCCAGTGGGGCTCGGGCCTGCTGAGGGAGGACGCCAAGCCCAAGCCCGCCGCCGAGGTGTTCTCCATTCCCATGGCCCCTCTCTCGGCAGCGCCTGTGCGCCGTGGCGGCACCGCGACGCTCGTGGGCCAGGTGCGCACGGCACGCAAGGCCACCGAGGTCACCGTTCAACAGAGGCGGAACGGTGTCTGGAGCCCGGTGAAGAGGGTCACCACCTCACGCGATGGCTCGTTTGCGCTGCGGGTGCGGCCGGGGTCCACCACCACCTACCGCGCCACGTGGACGGGCGATGTGCCGAGCGGCAGCCGCCAGACGCGCACCTCGTGGCCGGTGACCGTCCGGGTGAGGTAGGGGTAGCCTGACCGGATGAGCTCGCCGCCTCCTCCCCCGCCCGACGGGCGGGCCAGCACCACCCCCCAGGAGGTCGGTGAGCGCCGGGCGTCCCGCGATGTGCGGTTCGTGCCCATCCTCCGCGGGCGGCAGGGGCGCGATTACATCCGGCGCGCGCTGAGCGTGGTGGCCCTGCTGGGCATCGATGTGTCCAGTGCGTTCCTGGGCCTCTACGCGGTGCTGGCGTTCAAGCTCTTCCTGCAGGGGCAGCCCATCGACTCGGGCGCCATCTGGTCGGTGGAGCAGAAGGCCCTGCCCTTGGTGACGATCACGCTGGTGCTGGTGTTCGCCAAGTACGGCCTGTATGCCGAGCGCGAGGAACGCGGGGGTTCCAGCCGCATCCTTTCCGCGGTCACGGTGGCCACGGTGATCGTGCTGGCCCTAGTGCTGGCGAGCGGCTGGCGCTTCAACACCTTCTACATCTTCTATTCGTCGTGGTTCGTCATCTCGCTGCTGGTGGTCGTGCTGCGGGCCTCATGGGACAGCATCACCGCATTGGTGCTTGACATGATGCGGTTCGAGCGGCGGGCCCTGCTGGTGGGCTCGCCGGACATGACCACCCCGATCGCCGAGAGCATCACCCGGGCCACCACTGATCGCCACGGCGTGGCCTACCGCGTGGTGGGCGCCCACTCACTGGTGGCGGGCGTGGGCACCGAGGATGAGCCCCCGGCCGCCCGCGACCTGGACCGCATGCTCGACCCCGGTCACATCGATGAGGTGATCCTGGCGGGCACGGCAGGGCGCGACCAGTCGATCCTCGACCTGCTGGATGTGTGCCGGCGCCGCGGCATCCCCGTGCGGCTTGCGCCCACCACCGCGCAGCTCCTGTCGCATTCGATCCGGGCCGTCCCTGCCCCGGGCCTGCCGCTGTTCGAACTGCGGCCGCCGGTGCTGAGCGGCCTGGCGTTCTTCGCGAAGCGCACATTCGACATCGTGGTGGGGCTGGTGCTGGTCATCCTGCTGTCACCCATCCTCGCGGCGGCCGCCCTTGCCATCTGGCTGGAGGACCGCGGCCCGGTCATCTACCGCAACCGGCGAATGGGCGTGGAGGAGCATCCCTTCGACTGCCTGAAGTTCCGCACAATGCGCGTGGGCGCCGATCAGATGCAGGCCGACCTGGAGCACCGCAACGAGGCCGACGGTGCGTTGTTCAAGATCAGCGACGATCCGCGCATCACCCGGGTGGGTCGCGTGCTCAGGCGGTTCTCCATCGATGAGCTCCCCCAGTTGTTCAACGTGCTGAAGGGCGAGATGTCGCTGGTGGGCCCGCGTCCGCTGCCCGAGCGCGATTACCTGCTGCTGGACGACCTGCACAGGAAGCGCTACCTGGTGCTGCCGGGCATGACGGGCCTGTGGCAGGTGAGCGGCCGCTCCGACCTGTCGTTCGACGAACTCGTGCGCCTGGACTTCTATTACATCGAGACGTGGTCGATCTGGCTCGACCTGGTGATCCTGGTGCGCACCGTGCCCGCAGTGCTCTTCAAGAAGGGCGCGTACTGATGACCGGGGCGCCCGGCGACGCCGAGCCCGACCCCGACGCGCTGCTGGAGGAACTGCGGGTGGCCGCGGGCGATCCGCCGTTGCCGCCGCTGCGCATTGCCGAGCCCGCGCCCTCGGCGCGCGACGGCGTGCCGGGGAAGGCCGTGGGCTCTTCCCGCCGGGCGGTGATGCGCCTCATCACGCCGGCGCTGTCCGACCTGCTGGCGCAGCTGGAGGCCGATCGCCACCGCATGCAGGCGGAGATCCGGCGCCTGGAGGCCCGCGTGGCGCAGCTCGAGAAGTACGCGCCGCCGGAGGACTGACGGCGCCCGGGCGCCGCTACCCCGATGGACATCGCCTTCGTGGTGCAGCGCTACGGCGCCGAGGTGGCCGGTGGCGCCGAGGCGCTGTGCCGGGATACCGCCCGTGCCCTGGTGCGCGCCGGCGAGGACGTGACGGTGTACACCACCACTGCGCGCGACTACCTCAGTTGGGAGCCCTTCTACCCGCCCGGTGACTGGATCGATGACGGCGTGGTGGTGCGCCGCTTCGCGGTGGATCCCCCTGACCCCTCACGGGCGGCCGATCTGGTGCGCGAACTGGGCCTTGCCCCCGGTGACCCGGCGCGGGAGGCCGAATGGGCGAAGGCCCAGGGCCCGGTATCGCGTGACATGTTGCGCGCTCTCCGCGGAGTCCGGCACCACGTGGTGGTGTGCTGGACGTACCTGTACGCGACGTCGCAGATGGTGATGCCGCTGGTGCGTGACCGTGCCGTGCTGGTGCCGCTGGCGCACGAGGAGCCCATGCTGCGGTTCGACCTCACCCGGGGCGTCGTCCGCATGGCCCGCGCCCTGGCATTCATGACGCCCGAGGAGCGCCGGCTGGTGGAGGACACCGCAGGTGTGGAGGGGACTCCCGGTGTGGTGGTGGGCGCAGGGCTGGACCCGGCGCCGGATGGCGATGCCGGCCGCGCCCGCCGCGCACGTGCGCTGCCGGAGCGCTTCGCCCTGTACCTGGGCCGGGTGGACCCCGCGAAGGGGGTGGATGCGCTCATCCGGGCGCATGCCGACTACCGCGCCGCCGGTGGACCGCTCGGCCTGGTGCTGGCCGGGCGCGAGGCCCCCGGCATGCGCATCCCGGACTGGGTCACCACCACGGGCTTCATCAGTGACGATGAGCGCGCCGACCTTCTTGAGGCCGCGGAGGTGGTGGTGCTGCCCTCGCCCTACGAGAGCCTGTCGCTGGTGGCGCTCGAGGCGTGGAGGGCTGGACGGCCCACCCTGGGCAACGCGCGCGCGCAGGTGGTGGCCGGCCAGACGGCCCGCAGTGGCGGCGGAGTGCTCTACACCGGTCCGCGCACCTACGGGCGCCAACTGGCCCGGCTTGCCGATGACCCCCGGGCCCGGCGTGACATGGGCGAGAGCGGCCGCCGCTTCGCCGCGGGCTGGACGTGGGACGCCTGCGTTGGACGCTGGCGCGAGCTGCTCACGCCCCTCTGCGCCTAGGCGGCACTCCCTCGGAGTCGGCCAGCACCTTGCGGTAGGCGGCGTGCACGCCACGATCGATGTCCTGCACGATGGGGTCGCCCTTCAGCGCATCACCGCACCGGGCGCGGATGACGTCCACCAGCAGCCCCGACGCCATCCACTCGAAGCCCGGCGGCACGTTCACGTGCACCCGCACCCAGTGCAGGTCGTCGCCCAGGTCGTCCGTGCCGGTGACCAGCGGCGGCGAGGCGAACCGCACGCCCCCGGGGCCCACCAGCCCACCGGCTTCGGATGCCGCGCGGGCCACTGGCGCGACGTCCGATACCAGCACGCCGATCTCCATGTTGCGCGACCCATGGGGCAGCCGGCGGGCGCCCTTGATGAGGGAGTTGGGCAGGTACATCACGTCGCCGTCGATTGTCTGCACCACCGTCACCCGCAGCGAGGCCTTCTTCACGATGCCCATGGGCAGCGTGGGCTCCAGCCACACCAGGTCGCCCACTGCGTACTGGCCCTCGAACAGGATGAAGAAGCCCGCCACCACGTCCGACAGCAGTCCCCGTACCGCGAAGCCCAGCACCAGGATGACGAAGGCCGATCCTGAGATGGCCGCCACGCTGCCCGCGCCGAAGATGGTGGCCACGATGGCCACGATCGCCGTGAGCACCACCGTGTAGATCACGCCAGTGGCCAGGGCGGAGAGCGCCGTCACCCGCTGGCGCGCCGCACTGGTCTCCCCGCGGCGCATCACCCGCGCGGCCGACCGCCGCTCCACCACGCGCACCACCCACACGCAGATGAGCGCGGTCACCACGATGATTCCGACCCAGATGAGCACCTCCGCCCACCGGGGAAGCCATGAGATATCGCCGAACATCGTTGCTGCCCGCCCCTACAGGACCGGCAGGTAGCGCTCCATCTCGAACGGCGTCAGCTGCACGCGGTACTCCTCCCACTCCGCCCGCTTGATCTCCACGAAGCGGTCGTGGGTGTGCTCGCCGAATGCCCGCAGCAGCAGCTCGCTGGCGGCACCGATCTCAATGGCCTCGCCGAGGGTCTCGGGCAGGCTCTCGATTCCGGCCCGCGCGCGCTCCTCGGGGCCGAACTCGTACAGGTTGGTCTCCATGGGCGCGGGCAGTTCGTAGCCCTTCTCGATGCCGTCGAGGCCCGCGTGAAGCAGCGCGGCGAACGTGAGGTAGGGGTTGCATGCGGGATCGGGGCTGCGCAGCTCGCAGCGGGTGGCCTGCTCCTTGCCCACGTGGTACATCGGCACGCGGATGAGCGCCGACCGGTTGCGCCTGCTCCATGCGATGTACACCGGGGCCTCGTAGCCCGGCACCAGGCGCTTGTAGGAGTTGACCCACTGTGCGAATACGCATGAGAGCTCGCGCGCATGGCGCAACTGCCCGGCGATGAATGCCTTGGCATCGGCGGAGAGCAGGTACTCATCCGCCGGGTCGAAGAAGGCGTTGTTGTCGCCCCGGAAGAGGCTCTGGTGGGTGTGCATCCCCGAGCCGTTCTCGTTCGCCAGCGGCTTGGGCATGAACGTGGCGTACACCCCGTGCCGGTGCGCCACCTCCTTCACCACGGTGCGGTAGGTCATGACGTTGTCGGCCATGCGCAGGGCGTCGTCGTAGCGCATGTCGATCTCGTGCTGGCTGGGCGCCACCTCGTGGTGCGAGTACTCCACGCGGATGCCCATGGCCTCCAGCGCCAGCACGGTGTCGCGACGCAGGTCGCTGGCGGCGTCGAGCGTGGTCAGGTCGAAGTAGCCGCCCCGGTCCAGCGGCTCGGTGCCGTCGCTCGCGCGGAAGTAGAAGAACTCCAGCTCCGGCCCGATGTAGAAGTGGTCGTAGCCCATCCCCCTTGCGCGCTCGAGCGCGCGCCGCAGGATGTGCCGGGGATCGCCCTCGTACGGCTCGCCCGTGGGCAGGCGGATATCGCAGAACATGCGCGCCACGCCCTGCTCGGTCGGCCTGTAGGGCAGCACCTGGAACGTGCCGAGGTCGGGCATGGCGATCATGTCCGACTCCTCGATGGCGTTGAACCCCGTGATGGACGAGCCGTCGAAGCCCATGCCGTTCTCCATCGCGGCTGGGAGCTCCTCGCGCGTGACCGCGAAGCTCTTCAGCTGGCCCAGCACATCCGTGAACCACAGGCGGATGAACTTGATGTCGCGCTCCTCGCAGAGCGCCAGGATCTCATCGCGTGTCATGCCGCGAAACTACCGGACGTGTGGGGGTCCGACGCGGGAAGAGGGGATCTTCGCGGTCGGACCTCGTCGAACGGTCCTCCCCACGAAATCCCCTCGTCCCGCGTCGGACCGCGCTTCCGTTGCGTCGCACATCCCGGACCTTCGACAAGCCCGGCGGGGTAGCCGGGACCGCGCTGCGCAGACGCGAGGGGGGTGGGATTTCGGTTGAGGACCGTTCGAAGAGGTCCGATGCCGAAGATCCCACCCCCCTCGCGTCGTCCAGGGAGACGCGACGCGGCCGCGCGCCTACTTCACGAACAGCATCTCCTGGTACTTCGGCAGCGGCCACAGGTCGTCGGCCACGATCAGCTCCAGCTCGTCCGCCACCTCGCGGGCGCTCACCATCGCCGGCAGCACCTTGTCGCGCATGTACTCGGCGTGCTTGATGGGCGTGCCGTGCGGGTGGTTGGCGTTTGCGGCCTCCAGCACCTTCAGGCGTGATACCAGCTCCTCGGTGAGGCCCCGCACCTCGTCGGTGAGGGAGTCGATGCCGGCCTCGTCGCACATCGACACCTGTCGCAGCGCGGCAGGGAGGATGAGCGTGCGCCCCATGTTGGCGGCGGTCTCGGCCTCGATGTTCACCTTGGAGATGTACTGCTCCACGTACACCTCGTAGCGGGCCTGCAGCTCGCGCTTGTCGAGCACCTTGTACTTGCTGAACACCTGCACCGTGGACGGTGAGATGAACTGCGGCAGGGCGTCCGGCGTGGTGCGCAGGTTGAGCAGGCCGCGCTTCCCGGCCTCCTCGTGCCAGGCCTCCGAGTAGCCGTCGCCGTCGAACACCACGCGTCCGTGCTCGCGGTAGACCTCGCCCACCACGTCGACCACCGCGGTCTCCAGCTTGGCGCCGCGCTTGGCGAGCTTCTTCTTCAGGTCGCCCGACATGGCATCGACCGACTCCGCCACGATGGTGTTCAGCACCGTGTTCGGCATGCCGAGTTCCTGGTTGGCGCCGAGGGCGCGGAACTCGAACTTGTTGCCGGTGAAGGCGAACGGGCTGGTGCGGTTGCGGTCGCCCGCGTGCAGCGGCATGTGCGGCAGCACCGGCGTGCCCAGGCCAAGGAACGACTTGGGCGTGCTCTTGTGGACCTTCCCCTTGGCGATCGCCTGGAACACACGCTCGATCTCCGAGCCCAGGTAGATGGAGATGATCGCCGGCGGGGCCTCGTTGGCACCCAGGCGGTGGTCCTGCCCGGCGTTGGCCACCGTGGCGCGGAGCAGGCCCTGGTGCTTGTCCACCGCGCGGATGACCGCCGCGGCGAAGAACAGGAACTGCAGGTTCTCGTACGGCGTGTCGCCCGGGTCGAGCAGGTTGTGCCCGGTCTCGGTGCTCATGGACCAGTTGTTGTGCTTGCCCGAGCCATTGACGCCTGCGAAGGGCTTCTCGTGCAGCAGGGCCACCAGGCCGTAGTTGCGCGCCACCCGCTGCAGCGTCTGCATGATCAGGTGCTGGTGGTCCGCGCCCACGCTGGACTTCTCGAAGATGGGCGCCACCTCGTACTGGGCCGGCGCCACCTCGTTGTGGCGCGTCTTGATCGGCACGCCCAGGCGGGCCAGCTCGCGCTCCACCTCCATCATGCAGGCCAGCACGCGCTCGGGGATCGACCCGAAGTAGTGGTCGTCCAGCTCGTGCCCCTTGGGCGGCTTGGCCCCGTACAGCGTGCGCCCGGTGTTGATGAGGTCGGGGCGCTCGTAGTAGTACTGCTCGTCGATCAGGAAGTACTCCTGCTCGGCGCCGACCGTGGTGAACACGCGCTGGGCGTCGTGGTCGCCGAACAGGTCCAGCGCCTTGAGGGCCGACGTGCTGAGGGCCTCCATCGAGCGCAGGAGCGGGATCTTGTTGTCCAGCGCCTCGCCGGTCCACGACATGAATGCCGTGGGGATGCACAGGGTGGCGCCGTTGGGGTTCTCCAGGATGAACGCCGGGCTGGTCGGGTCCCACGCGGTGTAGCCACGGGCCTCGAAGGTGGCGCGGATGCCCCCGGTGGGGAACGACGACGCATCCGGCTCGGCCTGGATCAGCTCCTTGCCCGAGAACTCGGCGATGCTCATGCCGTCGCCGGTGGGCCCGAAGAACGAGTCGTGCTTCTCGGCCGTCGACCCGGTGAGCGGCTGGAACCAGTGCGTGTAGTGGGTGGCGCCCTTCGCCAGCGCCCAGTCCTTCATGGCCGACGCCACAGCGTCCGCGATGGAGGGATCCAGCTCCTCCCCGCGCTCGATGGTGGCCTGCAGCTTGCGGTACACGCCCTTGGGCAGGCGCGCGCGCTGCGCGGCGGGGCCGAACACGTTCTCCGCGTAGACGTTGTTCTCCGGGAGAGTGAGATCGACCACTTCGATGGCCGATCCATTGGCCATCCACTGTGCTGCGCCGAGGTTCTTGTGTCGCGTCGGCATGTGAGGTTCCGTCCTCCTGATGTGTGTCGCGCGCGGCGCATGGGCGGGCCTTTCGGCCTCCGGGAACGCGGTGCGCGCCGGGTTCTGTGTTCCGGCGTGGTGAGAATACGGCCGACCCCGCCCCGGGGCTGTCTGACGGGGGCCAATAACCGTTCCGCTCCCATTATCCATGTGGACAACTCCGCCCGCCGCCACTTGCCCGGCGGGCGGGGGTGCATCATGCTTCGGCGGTGAGCACCCGGACCACGAGTCGGCGGCGGACGACGTCCGCTCCCGTCGGCAGGCCCCTCGCGGAGATCCTGGCGCTGCCGGCGCTCGAGGGCGCGCAGCTGGTGCCCGCGGATGCGGGGGATCAGGTGCGGGTGTGCGCCGTGGTGCTGGGCGACCCCGGGGCCCGCCCCGAGGATGCCGCACTGCTGGTCTCGGTGAAGGGCATCCCGAAGACCCTTCCCACGGGCGTGGTGGCCATCATCACGCGCGCGTCCGTGCCGGGGGACCCCGCCGTTCCGGTCATCACCATCCCTGACGACCGGCCATGGGGCGATGTGATCGGGGCGATCCACGCGCATGTGTCGGGCCGTGCGCGTGAGATGGAGGCCCGCGACGCCCTGCGGCGGGTGCTGATCGCCGGGCCGGGGGCCCCGGGCATCGCCGAGGCGGCCGGCGAGGTGCTTGGCACCCCGGTGGCCATCCTCGACGAGTACCTCGACGTGCTCGGCACCTCGGGCCTCACCGAGGCCCGTGATGACTCCCTGCGCGAGGGCATCGAGGCGGCGCGTTCCCATGGCCCAGCGTCGCTGCTCGGGCCGTTCACGGAAGCGGGCATCAAGGGGGCGCACGTACTGCGCCTGACCAGTCCGGGCAGTGACGACCTTGCCGGCGTGCTGGTGACCTGGGGGCCGAAGCCGTCCCCCGGCGACCCGGCACTCCTTGCCCTGGCCGACGCCCTTCTGGTGGAACGCCGTCGCGAGGACACCCGGGTTGATACCGAGGCCCGCCTGCGGGGCGAGCTGATCGAGGAGCTCCTGGCCGGTGAGGTGGTCAGCCGTGAGTCGCTTGTGCGCCGTGCGCGGCACCTGGGGGCAGACCTGTCGATGGGCGCCGTGGCGCTGGTGGGGACCCTGCAGGATCCGCACGAGAGCGGGCGGATCATCTCCGACCCGCGCCTCATCCGTCGGTTCATGCAGCAGACCCGCGGCGTGCTGGAACTCCACTGGCCCCGCGCGCTGGTGGACTGGCACGAGGGCCTGCTGGTCATCCTGCTGCCCAAGCGCGCGGAAGGGGAGGAGGGCGAGAGCGCCGAGGAGCTCGCCCACACCCTCGCGCGGCGCCTGCTGGCCGCGACCGGCCCCACCGTGCCCGGCCTCACGCTCACCCTTGCGCTGTCGCGGCATCAGGACGACCCCGAGAGGCTCGGCTCGGCCATCGACGAGGCCCAGCTGGCGCTGTCGATCGGTGAAAAGCTCGGGCGCGCCGGCGAGGTGGTCACGTTCGAGGAGACGGGCACCTACAAGCTGCTGTTCCAGGTGTTCGCGGACCGGCCCGAGGAGATCGAGGCCTTCTTCGAGCAGACCATGGCGCCCCTGGTCCGCTACGACGAGCAGTACCAGACCGAGCTGGTGGGAACCGTGGCCACCTACCTCGACCTCGACTGCAACCTGGCCGCCACGGCCCAGACCCTGTACACGCACCGCCACACCATCCGCTACCGGTTGGACCGCATCACCGAGCTCGCCGGCCTGGACATCGGCAAGACCGACGACCGCGAGAAGCTGTCGCTGGGCCTCAAGGCGATGCGCCTGCTGGGTCGCAAGGTGGCACCCCCGATGCGCGAGAAGCCCCAGCACGGCACAAAGGCCGCCCGCGGCACGAAGGGCTAGGCGCCCGGCGCCTGCTGCGGGCCCCGGGCGAATGCCCGCCGGAGGCGCTCCGTGATCGGGCCCGGGGTGCCGTTCCCCACGGGCGTGCCGTCGATGGTCACTACCGCGGTGACGCCCGTGAGGCCGTTGCTCAGGAACATCTCGTCGCATGCGCGCCATTCGGGTTCGGCGACCGGCCGTACCTGCACCGGGATGCCCTCGGTCGCCGCGGCCTCGATGAGCACATCGCGCGTGACGCCGCCGAGGATGCCGTCGATCGGCGGGGTCGCCAGCGTGCCCGCGGTCACCACGAACACGTTGGCGGCGTCCGACTCGCCGAGGCTCCCCTGGGAGTCGAGCAGCAGCGCGTGATCCGCGCCCGCCGCCATCGCGCGTCGGTGCGCGAGGCGGTGCCCGGCATACGAGAGCGTCTTGTGTTCGCGGATCTCCTCGCCGGGGAACCAGGTGCCACGCAGCGATGCAACGGCCAGGGCCGTGGCCTGCCCGCCCGCGTGCTCGGTGGCCTCCACCAGCAGGGTGGGGCGCGCGGTCACCGTCACGCGCACCCTGTGCACGCCGTCATCGACCAGTGCGAGCACCTCCTGCACGGCCACCCGCACCTGATCGGCGGACGGGGCGGGGTCGAGCCCGAGCGCCGAGATGGATGCACCCAGCCGGGCCAGATGGCGCTCCAGGAGGGGCACGGCACCGTGCTCGGCGCGCATGGTCTCGAACAGGCCATCGCCCCACCGCACTCCGGGGTCGGTGATGGGCAGCGCCGCGCTGTCGGGTTCCACGACGGAGCCATCGAGCCAGACGACGTGGCTCATGGTGCCGTAGATCCCACTGCGGCGAGGAATGGCGCCGCCTTCCGCCAGGCCTCCTCGCGCTCGGCCACCGGATCGCTGTCCCACACCACGGCGCCGCCCGACCAGTACTGGGCGCGGGGAACCTCGCGCGGGATCCATGCCGTGCGGATGGTGACCGACGCATCCACCGATCCATCGCTGCCGACGGCAATCACGCTGCCGAAGGCCGGTCCGCGCCCCACCGGCTCGATCTCGCGGATCACCTCCAGCGCACGCACCTTGGGAGCGCCGGTCACCGAGCCCGCGGGGAAGACCGCGCGCAGCACGTCGGCCGGCCCGGTGTGCTCGCGCACCTCCGCGCGAACCGCGCTCACCATGTGGTCGGCGTAGGCCGTCACCAGCGGGTCCATCAGCCGGGGCACCGACACCCCGCCGGGGCGCGCGATGCGCCCGAGGTCGTTGCGCACGAGGTCCACGATCATCACATGCTCGGCGCGGTCCTTGGTGCTCGCCGCGAGCGCCGCGAAGTCGCCGGGGGCCGACGTGCCCTTGATGGGCTCGCTCCACGCCACGCCGTGCTCCGTGGCCACCATGCGCTCCGGCGAGGCCGAGATGACGGTGCCCTCGGGGAGGTCAAGGTAGGCCCGGTGCGCGGCCGGGCCCGCGGCAGCCCACAGGGCACGCGCGAGGGCAGCCGGTCCGGCAACCCATCCGGCGTCGAGCCGCTGCACCAGGTTCACCTGGTAGATGTCGCCCGCCCGGATGAGGTCGCGCGCCCGTTCCACAGCGGCCTCGTACATGGCGCCGGGCAGTGACGATCGCACGTCCGTGCCCGGTGGGGGCACGCGCGGCAGTCCACCGGTGCGGGTGTGCACGGCATCCATCAGGGCATCTGCCGCCGGACACGGGCCCTCGGCCATCAGGACGGCCCGGCCATCGTCGTCCACCACGATCACGGCGGGATACCGGGCCACGTCGCCCGCGGGCGGTCCGGCATCATCGGGCGGTGATCCGGGCAGCAGCTCCACCGTTCCCGCCAGGCGATCGGCCAGCAGGCCGATCCACCCTCCCGCCATCGGGTTCACGCCGTGTCGCGCACGCGGAGGCCGCCTCAGGGCATCCCATACCGATGCTCCTCTGGCCACCTCATCAGGGCAGGCAGCCACGATGGTGCGGCCCAGATGCCGCACCAGCACAGGCCGCTCCAGGTGCAGCACCTGTGCGAGCAGGGCGTCGGCGGAGACCCGCCCCGCCAGCGGGGTGGCCATGGGCCCTCGGCTGCGTGCGAGAATGCGGTGGCCCGGCATCGCCCGCGACGCTACACAACGACGAGAGGGTTTCCCGACGTGCGCCACACCATCGCCTTCCAGGCCACCGCATTCCAGGCCGCACCGGTCGATGTCCAGATCGAGGTGCCCGATGGCGAGGAGGCTCCCGAGCCCGAGCAGATCCCCGAGGCCATCATGGTGTTCCTGGGCGGGCCCTCGGTCCAGGTGAGTGCCTTCGTCAGCCGGCAGGACGCCGAGAACCTGATGAACGCCTTCACGCAGGCCGAGCCCATGCGCGGCGACATGCCGCCCGAGGCGCAGAACTGGGAGCCGGAGGAGACCGTACTGCCCGCCGCCATGCTGTTCGGCGTGAACATCGAGAGCCTGGTGGGCGCGGCCGTCACGCCGCCGCACGTGAACCCCGAGGTCGGGATGGTGCCGCACTGGACCATCCAGCTGCAGGACGCAGACGGGTCGTCGGCGCAGCTCGCGGTGTCCGATGCCCTGTGCGTCACCATCATCCGGACGCTGTCGCAGATCGCGAATGGCGAGCTGGAGGAGGCCGACGAGGGCGGCGCCATCGACGGCCTGGTCGACCCCGACCTGGCCGAGGACACCGAGGGCTGAGCCCGGCCGGGCTCAGCCCCTAGCGGCCCGGCGTGGAGTTCTTCGCCGACATCGACTTCACCCCGCAGCGGGTGAGCGTCATCCTGATGCTCGTGGCCTTCGTGGCCACGTTCCTCATCACGCGCGGCATCACCCGCCGCATCCGCAGCCAGCGGCTTGTCGATGCCCGGGCCGACGCAGATGCCGGGGCGGCGGAGGGGCGGGCTGACGAGGGCGGGCGGAAGGTCGTCCGCGACATCGAGATCGGCGGCGTGCATATCCACCACCAGGTGTGGGGTCTGCTCCTCATGCTGGTGTCGGGGATGCTGCAGTTCGCGTTCGAGCCGTCATCGCCCTGGTTGCAGATCACCGCGGTGATGTTCGGCATCGGCGCCGCACTGGTGCTGGACGAGTTCGCCCTCTGGCTGCACCTGGACGACGTCTACTGGAGCTCGGCCGGCGGCAAGTCGGTGGACGCCGTGCTTGCCACCGCGTGCGTGATGACCCTGCTGCTCCTGGGCTACGGCCCGTTGGGCATCTCCACCACCGAGATCGACGATGCTCCCCTCGCCATCCCCCTGATCATCGCCGTCAACATGACCCTGGTGGTCATCACGGTGATGAAGGGGAAGATCGTGATGGCCGCGATCGGGTTCTTCTTCCCGCTGCTCACGTTGATCGGGGCCATCCGCCTGGCGCGGGTGCCCAGCTGGTGGGCCGGGCGCCGCTACGAGACCCGGCCGGGCAAGCGCCAGAAGGCGCTCGAACGCGAGGAGCGCACCCGCCGCCGCATCACGCGCATACGCCTGGCCCTGGGCGGCGCGCCCGACCCCTCCTAGCTCTTCACCGCCACGGCGAGCAGCGACTGCAGCCCCGGCCCCTTCCACCGGCGGTCGTCGAAGCACGCCACCACCTGGGTCACCTCGCGCGCGCGCCGCAGCACCGATCGCGACGCGTTGCACACCACGCCTGCGCGCGACACCGACCACACCGGAAGATCGGCCGATGAGTTGCCCGCGTAGTCGAAGGCGCGGGATCCGAACGACTGCGCCAGCCGTTCGGCCTTGCGGGTGCCGGTGAGGTGCTCCGGGGGGATCGCCCCGATGGCGTCGTCGAACACGCCCACGTACTCGGCCACGGCGTCGGCCATCTCCTGGGTGGACCCGCTGGCCAGGATGATGCGCCGCCCATTGTCTGCCTGCGCGCGCAGGTAGGCCACCACCGAGGGCGAGTAGTGCAGTCGCGAGGGGTCAAGCCCCGCCTCGCGCCAGAGGAAGTGCCGGCCGTGCGCATGTGAGCGCCGGGACTCGCCGATGGCGCTGGTCGTGCGCCGTGGCGCCCGCCGTGCCATCTCGCCCGCCAGCTGCAACAGCGTGTCGCGGGTGACCAGCGTGCCGTCGAGGTCGACGACCAGGGGCGGGTCGGCGCCTATGCGGTGATGGCCTCCGAGGCGTCCGGCACCGACAGCCTGCGGACCGCGGCCACCAGTTCGGAGCCGCCATCGCGTGCCATGTCGTGGCCGGCGCCCTCCACCACGTCGAACGTGGCGGCACGCAGCCAGATGGCCAGCTCGCGCTGGTCCTGCGCCGGCACGGCCTTGTCGTCCTCGCCGGCGATGATGGCCACGGGTGCGTCCACCTGCGCAAGCGCGCCGCGCCAGTCGGGCCGCGTGGCCATGGCCTCGGCGGCCAGTGCCTGGCCCTCGTCGCGGTTGCGCTCGCGCAGCGGGGAATACGGCTCGTCCACGCCTTCGTCACACCAGTTGGCTACCTCTGCCACCGATGCCCAGTCCGGCGTGTAGCCGCAGCGCACGAAAATATCGGCCAGGATCAAAGCCGGGTTTTCGGTCCAGGCCGCGGTATGCGGCGAGGTGCGTGGGTCGATCACCTTCACGCCATCGCAGAAGGC
>JAUROO010000003.1 GCA_030829765.1 Miltoncostaeales bacterium
GACCTCCATGATCTCGGCCTCCTTGCGGGCCAGCATCTCGTCGACCGCCTTCACCTCGGCGTCGGTGAGCTTCTGCACCTGGTCCTGCGCGCGGCCGAGGTCGTTCTTCGAGACCTCGCCGTCCTTCTCGGCTCGCTTGAACTCGTTCAGCACGTCGCGGCGCACGTTGCGCACCGCCACGCGGGCCTCCTCGGCCATCCGGTGCGCCACCTTCACCAGTTCCTTGCGGCGCTCCTCCGTGAGTTGCGGCAGGGGCAGCCGGATGGTGGTGCCGTCGTTGCCCGGCGTCAGGCCGAGGTCGGACTCCATGATGGCGCGCTCCACGTCCGGGATCATCGTCTTGTCGAATGGCTGGACCGTGAGCAGCCGCGGTTCGGGCGCGTGGATCTTGGCCAACTGCGGAAGGGGCGTCGGTGCGCCGTACGCATCCACCTGGATGCGATCGAGCAGCGTCGTCGTCGCGCGGCCGGTGCGAAGCCCGGCGAACTCCTGGCCGAGGTTCCGGACGGCGCCCTCCATGCGGCGCTTGGCGTCGTCGATCCTGTCCTTCATCGTGCGTCCCCTTCCCCCGGGCCCCCGGCGGGGCCGCTGACGATCGTGCCGACGCGCTCGCCATCCAGCAGGCGGCCCAGATTGGCCTCGTCCTGCATGTTGAACACGAGCAGCGGCAGGTCATTGTCCATGCACAGCGTGAGAGCCGTGGCATCCATCACCGCGAGCCCGCGCTCGATCACCTCCATATGGGTGATCTGGGTGATGAGTTCCGCGGACGGATCCTCGCGCGGGTCCGCCGTCATCACGCCCTCGACATTGTTCTTCGCCATCAGGATGCACTCGGCGCCGATCTCCAGCGCACGCAGGGCAGCCGTGGTGTCGGTGGTGAAGAACGGGTTCCCGGTGCCCGCCGCGAAGATGACCACGCGCTTCTTCTCGAGGTGGCGGATCGCGCGCCGCCGGATGTAGGGCTCGGCCACTTCCTGCATGGCGATCGCCGACTGGATCCTGGTGGTTACCCCGAGCTTCTCGAGGGCGTCCTGTATGGCCAGGGCATTCAGCATCGTCGCGATCATGCCCATGTAGTCCGCCGTGGCGCGATCCATCCCGCTGGCGGCACCGATGACGCCCCGGAAGATGTTCCCCGCCCCGACCACGACGGCGACCTCCACGTCCCGGTCCGTGGCGTCCTTCACCACGCGGGCGACACCCGCGATCTGCTCGGGGTCGATCCCGTACCCCTGATCGCCCATCAGCGCCTCGCCCGAGAGCTTCAGCAGCACCCGGGACCAGGCGGCGTGCCCGCCCGCCCCCGCTGCTGCGGGGGCGGGCCCGGGCTGGTCGCTACTCGCCAAGCTGATAGACCGTGAACCGCCGGATGGTGATGTTCTCCCCGAGCTCGGACGAGACCTCGGCGCGCAGTTCCTCCATCGTGCGCTGCTTCTTCTCGGTGGCGTCCCGGAAGAAGGGCTGGTCGAGCAGGCAGATCTCCGAGAGGTGCTTCTTCAGCTTGCCCTCGACGATCTTCTCGCGGGCGTTCTCGGGCTTGTCCTTCGCCTGATCGGCGTACACCTCGCGCTCGCGTGCCAGATAGTCCTCGGGGACGTCGGCCGCCGACACGAACTGCGGCTTCATGGCCGCCACGTTCAGGGCCACATCCCGCGCGAACTCCTGGAAGCGGTCCGTGCGCGCAACGAAGTCCGTCTCGCAGTTGACCTCGACGATCACGCCGAGCTGCCCACCCTGGTGGATGTAGCTGGAGATGGTGCCCTCGTTGACGTCGCGGCCGGAGCGCTTGGCTGCGGCGGCCAGCCCCTGCTTGCGCAGGAGGGTGGTCGCCTCCTCCAGATCGCCGCCGGTCTCCGACAGCGCCCTCTTGCAGTCCATCATCCCGGCGCCGGTCTTCTCCCGGAGCTCCTTCACCAGCGCGGCGGGGATCTGTGCGGTGCTCACGCGGACTCCTCCTGGGTCGGGGTGGCCTCATCGACGGGGGCCTCCTCGGCGGCGGCCTCATCCGCGACGGCGTCGGCGGCCAGTTCGGCCGCGGCCTCATCGAGGACGGCCTCCGCGGCCAGCGAGGCCTCGGCCTCCTGCACCACCTCGCTGGCTGCCATCGCCACGGCGGCGTCGGCCTGCTCGGCGGCGGCCACCTCGTCCGCCGCAGGCGCGGGTGCGCGATCGGCGGCGCGGGCGGCGCGGGCCGCATCCGGGTCGCCGGCGGCCTGCGCGGCCGCTGCGGCGGCACGCGCCTCTTCGTACCCGCCCTGCGGGTCGAGGCCCTTGCCCTCGCGGATGCCATCGGCGATCACCGACAGCACGAGGGAGCATGAGCGGATGGCATCGTCATTACCGGGGACGACGTAGTTCGCCTCGTCGGGGTCGCAGTTGGTGTCGACCAGGCCGATCACGGGGATGCCGAGGCGATTTGCCTCGCGGACCCCGATGGCCTCCTTGTTGAGGTCGACGATGACCACGGCATCGGGGCGACGCTGCATCTCCGCCACGCCGCCCAGATTGGCCTCCAGCTTGATCAGCTCGGCCTCGGCCGCGAGGCGCTCCCGCGTGGGCAGCAGCTGCAACTGGCCACCCGTCTTCTGGGCGCGCAGTTCGTGGAGCCGACGGATGCGCTGGCTGATGGTGGACCAGTTCGTCAGCAGTCCGCCGAGCCAGCGGTGCGACACGTAGGGCATGCCCGCGCGGATTGCCTGCTCACGCACGGAATCCTGGCACTGCTTCTTCGTGCCCACGAACATCACGGTGCCCCCGCGCTCGGCGACGTTGCGCGAGAAGTGGTGGGCCTTTTCCAGCAGGTCGAGCGTCTGCTGCAGATCGATGATGTAGATGCCGCTGCGCTCGCCGAAGATGAACCGCTTCATCTTCGGGTTCCACCGGCGGGTCTGGTGGCCGAAGTGGACTCCGGACTCCAGGAGCTGCTTCATGGTGACGACGGACACGCGTCACTTCTCCTTGTTCTGGTTGGCAGTGCAGCCCGGGCGCATTCGGGGGGAGCCGGATACACCGGCCACCACCCCCCGGATCCGCGTGCCCGGGGTCGGGTACGTGGATGGGCCCCATATGGGCCCATCCGCTGATACTAGCCTGCCGCGCCCGCCTGATCGCGCGCGTCACGCAGGGCAGCGGCGAGATCACCCGGAAGCGGGCTCTCGAATCGCAGTTCCTCGTCCGTGATCGGGTGCCGGAAGGCCAGTTGGTAGGCATGCAGGAACTGCCGCGAGAGCCCGCCGGGGTCGCGCCCCATGCCGTACACCGGGTCACCCACGACGGGGTGGCCCGCGCTCTCGAGGTGGACACGCACCTGGTGCGTGCGACCGGTCTCCAGACGCGCCTCCACAAGGGCAACCGGCCCCAACTGCTCCAGCAGGCGGAAGTGCGTGATGGCCACGCGGCCGCCCGTGACCCTCACGGCCTGCCGCATGCGCCTGCGGGGATCCCGGCCCAGCGGACGATCCACGGTGAGCGCGGGAGGGAACTGGCCGTGCACGAGCGCGAGGTAGCGGCGGTCCACCTCCCGCTCGCGCATCATCCGGCCGAGGCGGCGATGCGCCTTCTCGCCCCGGGCGACGAGCATGAGGCCCGATGTATCCCGGTCGAGCCGGTGCACGATGCCGGGCCGCTGGGGGTCCTCCCCCCCGGCGATCCCGCCGGCCAGCAGGCCATGCACGAGCGTGCCGGTGGAATGACCACGTGAGGGATGCGTGACCATGCCCGCGGGCTTTTCCACCACCAGCAGGTAATCGTCGGCGTGCACGACCGGCACCCCGAGGTCCTCCGGGCGTAACGCGGCGCCTGTGGCCTCGGACGGCAGGCGTGCCTCTACGAGGTCGCCAGGCGACACGCGATGGCGCTTCGCCCGTCCCTCTCCGTTGACCGTGACCCGGCCCGCCTCGATCAGCCGCTGCGCCTCGGCGCGGCTTTCCACCGACTCATGCGCTGCCAGCACCGCATCCAGCCGCCGCGCCGGCTCCCCGGCGCCGACCGTGAACCGGACGACCGGGCCGTCAGTCATCACCGGCCGCGAGGATGATCGACAGGACGAGCAGGACCGCACCGGTCGTGACCGCGATATCCGCCACGTTGAACGGCGGCCATGGACCCAGGGCGATGTAGTCGGTCACGCCCTCCCGGCTGAGGCGATCGATGAGGTTGCCGATGCTGCCGCCCAGCAGCAGCCCCCCGCCCACGGGAACGAGGCGGTGCTGACCGGCGTATGCCACAAGCACGACGGCGATCGCCGCGATGGCCACGAGCGTGAGCACCGCGATCACGCCGGTGCTCCCCGAGAACAGGCTGAACGCGATCCCCGTGTTGATGGTGTGCACCAGGTCCACGCCGGGGAGGACCTCGACCACCTCGCCACGCGCGATGGTGCCCCGGATCACGGCCTTCACCAGCTGGTCGGCGACGACCACTCCCAGGGCGATCAGCCCCATGAGGCGATAGCGGCGGAGGGCCTCGCGCCGCCGACGCGTGGCGATGACGTCCGGAAGGGCCTCGCGAGGGGATCGCCCGGGGCCGCTCATGCGATGTCCGCGAGCAGCCCCGCCATGCGCGCCTCGATGGACGCGGCATCGCCATCGATCTCGATCAGCTTCCGGGCACCCGATGACCCCCGGCGCAACCGCACGGCCGAGGCCCTCACCCCGGCCACGTCCGCGAGGTACCCACACAGCGCCGCGTTGGACTGACCCTTGTGGGGAGCCGCCGCGATCTGGATGCGCACGGCGCCATCCTGGACGCCGACCGCGGCCGTGCGCCGTGAGCGCGGCACGGCCTTGACCTGCACGAGCACGCCACCCGGCCGTCGCGAGATCCACCCCGGGACATCCTGCCTGCCGGTCAGAACGCCTCCAGCACGCGCACGGCCACCGCATTGGCCACGTACAGGACGATCAGCGCGACGATCGGCGACAGGTCGAACATCCCGACCGGGGGGATCACCCGCCGGAACGGACGCAGGTACCAGTCGGTGCTCTCGTGGAAGAAGCGGTACATGGCGCCGGTGACGCGGCCCACGGGCGCGGCGGGCAGCCACGACAACAGGATCCGGATGAGCAGGATCACGAGGAAGATCGTGAACAGCGCGTTCACGTAGTCGATCAACAGATCCATGCCGGCCTCACAACTCAGCCGCGCGTTCCGCGGCAGCGGCGACGGCCGCCGCCAGCGCGGTACCCACCCCGCCCTCCTCCAGCACAGCCACGCCGGCGGCCGTCGTCCCGCCGGGCGACGTCACGCGCGCCTGCAGCCGGGCGGGGTCCTCGCCACCGTCGAGCAGCGCGGCGGTGCCCGCCAGCACGCCCGCGACCATGGCGCGGGCCTCATCCGCGCCCAGCCCGCCGGAGATGCCGCCCCGCTCCAGCGCGGCCGCGACGTAGGCAATGAACCCCGGGCCGCTCCCCGCGATGGCCGTGGCCACCGGGAAGAGGCCCTCATCCATGGGGACGACCGCGCCAAGGGGCGCGAGCACGCGCCCGAGGGATGCCTCGGCGGCCGTATCGAGGCCATCTGTGGCCACGGCCACGACGCCGTGCCCCGTGGCGACGGCGAGGTTCGGCATGAGGCGCACCACGGGGTGGCCGGGGAGCGCCGCACGCAGGCGGGCGATGGGCCACCCGGCGGCGACCGATGCCACCACCGCACCCGCACGCAGGCGTGGGGCGAGATGCCCCAGCACGTCCGCGAGGTCCTGCGGCTTCACCGCGAGCACCACGAGGTCGCAGGACGCCGCGTCGCCCGCCTCCACGCCATGGGCGGCGGCGACCTCCTCTGCGCGACCGGGTGCCTGATCCTCCACGATCACGTGCGCGTGCCGCGCGAGACCGGCGGCCAACGCGCCACCCATCGCGCCCACGCCCACGACGCCGATGGCGGGGGCAGGATGGCTCACGGCATCAATACTGGTTGAAGAAGCCCTTCTCGAGCAGGCGTGCCCTCTCCTCGGCCGATACCTCGACGTTCCTGGGGGTGAGCAGGAACACCTTGTCGGCGATGCGGGACATACCCCCGTCGAGGGCGTAGGTGAGACCGCTGGCGAAGTCGATGAGGCGCTTCGACAGGTCGGTGTCGGCGGACTGCAGGTTCAGGATCACCGGAACCGAGCCCTTGAACTTGTCCGCGATCTGCTGGGCGTCGTTGAAGCTCCTGGGCACGACGAGCGTTACCTCGGAGCCACGGGAGGAGCGCCCGGAGGACGACGGCGCCACGGAGCGCAGGTTCCGCGAAGGCGACGGGATGCCCGGATCGGAGTAGATGTCGTCGAAGTCATCCGATCGCGATGAGTGGCGGCGCGAGTGGCGGTCACGGGACGATCGCTCCTCGCGCTGATCGTCCTCGCGCACGCGTGCGTTGGTCTCGCGGTCGTCGTAGTCGTCGTAGTCGTCGTAGTCGTCATAGCCGTCGTCGGCCATGCCGAAGTACGCGAGCGTCTTCTGCCAGTAATCAGTGATCGACATCTACGGCTGCTCCATCCGGGTGCGGTCGATTATCCCCCGTCCGACGCGCACCATCGTAGCGCCCGCCTCCACGGCAACGACGAAATCCTGCGATGTGCCCATCGACAGCTCGCGCAGGTCATGCGCCCCCGCCCAGCGCGGGGCCAGGTCATCGCGCAGGGCCCGCACGGCCTCGAACCACGGACGGGATGCCTCCGGGTCGGCGGCGAACGGGGGCAGCGCCATCAGGCCGGCGACCTCCACTCCGGCTCCGGACGCACGCTCCAGGGCCGCCTCGAGCACATCGGGGGCGAACCCGCCCTTGCTCTCCTCCTCCGCGATGTTCACCTGCAGGAGCACGCGCACCGACCCGGCCGCGCGACGGCCGATCTCGTCGATCAGGGAGGCGCGATCCACCGAGTGCACCAGCCGCACGCGTGGCAGGACGTCCCTGACCTTCCGGCTCTGCAGGTGTCCGATGAAGTCGAACACGACGTCGTCCCCGATGGCCTGCTGCTTGGCCACCAGGTCCTGCAGCCGGTTCTCGCCGATCACGCGGGCCCCGGCCTCCACGAGCGCGCGCGCCTCATCCGGTGACACGTACTTGCCCGCGAGCACAAGCTCGGCGGAGCCCGGCGGCCTGCCGGATGCGCTGCAGGCATCGTCCATTCGCGCGCGGGCCTCGTCCAGCGCGGCCCGCAGCAGTCCTGCATCGATCATGCGGCCTCCTCGATCCAGATGATGCCCGCCTGCCGGCCCGTTTCCCCGCCATCGCGGCGATACGAGAAGAAGAGGGACTCCTCGCAGGCGGTGCACCCGCCCACGCGGTCGATGCGCTCAGGCGGCACACCGGCCCCTGTCAGGGCCGCTTCGCAGCACGCGCCGAGGTCCACCGCCTGGCCGCGCCGCACGCCGGCGCCGAAGCGGTCTTGGAGTGCAGCCCGCACCTCATCACCCACCGGGTAGCAGCACGGTCCGATGTGTGGGCCCACCGCCACGCGCACGCCGCCACCGTCGGCAATCGCGGCGATCGCCGCCTCCAGCACTCCTGCCACGAGCCCGCGCCATCCGGCATGCGCCGCCGCGACCCGGGATCCATCGGTGGACCAGGCGAGGACCACGGGGCAATCGGCGCCCATCACCGCGAGGGCGACGCCGGGATGCCGGGTGGCAGCCGCATCCGCGTCGGCCACGCCGTCCAGGGCGCCGGCGAAGGAGTCCCGCCCCCCATGGGCGTCGGCCAGGTACACGGCGGAGCCATGGACCTGGCGCAGTGCCACGGCCCGGACCGGATCGAACCCGAGCTCACGGGCCATGCATGTCCGATTGGCACGGACACGCTCGGGGTCATCGCCCGTTCCCGCGCCCAGGTTCAGCGAGGCCCGTGGCGCGGTGCTCGTTCCCCCTGCACGGGTGGTGAACGCCGCCCGCACCCGCGGAACACCCGTGCCGATGACGATGGGCGCTGGCCCCGTCATCGGTTCCGCCCCGCCTCGTCCAGGGCGATCACCATCTGCTCCGCGCGCCCGGTGGCCGTGCCGTCGAGGACCGCCCGGCGTACCGCGCGCAGCGCGCGCCCGATGCCCGGCCCCGGCGCGACGCCTGCCGCGACGAGATCGGAGCCCCCCACCTCTGCAGCCAGGTCGCGCCAGGTCGCCCACCAGGTGGCGACGGAATCCGCTCCGCCGACGAATGCGCCGATCTGGGCTGCGGCGGGCATGGCGCCCAGCAGGGCGTCCACCTCGGACGGACGCTTGGCGGCGGCCACCAGCCGGGCGCGCTTCACCCCATCCCGCACCTCCCGCGCAACGGCACGTGCCCATGCCGGCAAGGCGGCGCCTGCTGCGGCTGCGGGCTCGACGCCGAGGCCCAGACGCAGCGCCCACGGGGACACTGCCGGGGCCCCGGGCCGGGTGAGCGCCACATCGAGTGCTGCAAGGCGGTCCCCGCGCAGGGTGTCGGGGTCGGGCCAGGACAGGCCGAGCGCAGCGCCCATCTCCAGTGCCACCGTCGCAGAATCCTCCGCAAGGAGCCGCGCCAGCTCATCCGACACCCGGCTGTGCACCAGCGTGACGCCGCTGGCGGCATCCCTCGCAGCCGCCTCGGTCGCCTCCTCCATGCGGAAGCCCAGCCGGGACGCGTAGCGCAGGGCACGCACCACGCGGCTCGGGTCCTCACGAAAGGCATCGGCACGCAGTGAACGGATGCGCTCCGCGCGGATGTCGTCGCGGCCCCCGTGCGGGTCGATGATCTCCCCGGCCCCGTCCCCATGCAGGACGAAGGCGATCGCGTTCACCGTGAAGTCCCGGCGCGCGAGGTCATCGGCGAGGTCGCCCGGGGAGACATCGGGCAGCGCCCCCGGGCGTGCGTAGGTCTCCCTCCGCGCAGAGACGAGATCCAGGTGCCGCCCATGGGCGAACTCCACCCGGGCGGTGCCGAACCGCTCGTGCGTGACGACCCGACCTCCCAGATCCCGGCCGATCCCGGCGGCGAGGGGGATCGCCTCGCCCTCCACGACCACGTCGACGTCCGGGCCATGCGGAACGCCCAGGATGGCATCCCGCACCGCGCCCCCGACGAGGCAGATGCGCGGCGCCGCACCGGGCCACTGGATGCGCGAGAGAATGGGATCGCGCGCGACCCACGCGACCACCGCGCTAGCATCGGGGCCGTGGGAGATCACGTCGCGCACAACCTGTCCGCCGCCGCGCCAGTGGCGCTCGACGGGCTCGCCGAGGCCATTGCACGGTGGGAGGAGCGCTCCCTCGACGAGCTGCAGCAGGCCTCGGATCGCATGCGCGCCGACGTCCGTTCCTGGGCGGAAGACCCCGCCAACGCCGACCGGCCCATCTCCGACGCCCCCGTCTACCTCGACCGGATGGCGGTCGAGGTGCTCATCGAGCGCCGGTTCTTCACGGAGTAGCCGTCCGCGCTCCGAGGAGCGCGACCGCCTCGATCTCGACGGACGCGCCGGCGGGCAGTGCGGCAACGCCGATCGTTGCCCGGGCAGGCGGCGACGACCCGAACCGGGTCCCGTAGGCCTCGTTCATCGCCGGAAACTGGGTCAGGTCGGTCATGAAGACGGTCGTCTTGACGATGTCCCCCATGTCCCCGCCTGCTGCGCGGAGGATGGCGTCGATATTGGCGAGGCACTGGCGGGTCTGCTCGGCCACGCCGCCCGGGACGAGCTCGCCGTCCGCGGTGAGCGGCACCTGCCCCGACACGAACAGGAGCTCACCGGCTGCTGCCGCAACCGCTTGGCTGTACGGCGCGCCCGCCACGGGGGCGGGGGCATCCTCGGTGCGGATGACCCTGCGGGGCATGCCCTACCTCCTCACCGGCACGCCGTCACGTGCCATCGCCGCCTTGACCTCGCCCACCGTATAGACGCCATCATGGAATACCGAGGCAGCGAGCACGGCGTCGGCGTGGCCGCGGGTCACCGCCTCCCCGAAGTGCGCGAGCGTGCCGGCGCCGCCCGAGGCGATGACCGGCACGGGTGCCGCGGCGGCAATGGCGGCCAGCAGATCGGTGTCGAAGCCCACCTGGGTGCCGTCGCGGTCCATGCTCGTGACGAGCAGCTCCCCTGCACCGCGCCGAGCTGCCTCGGCGGCCCACGCAACGGCCTCGATCCCGGTCTCCCGGCGTCCACCGGCCAGGTAGACCTCCCACCCGGAGCCATCGTCCCGCCTCTTGGCATCGATGGCGACGACGATGCACTGGTCACCGAAGCGCATGGCGGCGCGCTCGACCAGATCCGGATCGCGCACGGCGGCGGAATTCAGTGAGACCTTGTCCGCGCCTGCGGCAAGCACCGCCCGGATGTCCTCCTCGGTCCTCAAGCCGCCGCCGATGGTGAAGGGGATGAAGACCTCCTCAGCGGTCCGCTCGACGAGGTGGATGATGGTGTCGCGCTCCTCGTGCGTCGCGGTGATATCGAGGAACACGAGCTCATCGGCACCCTCGGCGTCGTAGCGGGCAGCGAGCTCCACCGGATCGCCGGCATCCCGGATGTCCACGAAGTTCACGCCCTTGACCACGCGCCCGCGGTCGACGTCGAGACACGGGATGACCCGGATCACGGCGCGGCGGCGGCCAGCGTGGCCACGGCGTCGGCCACGGTGAAGCGGCCCTCGTACAGGGCCCGGCCCACGATGACGCCCCGGATGTTCGGCAGGCCCAGCCGGGACAGCGCCACGAGGTCGTCGAGCGACGAGATGCCGCCCGACGCCAGGATCGTCAGCGGCGGCGCGGCGTTCGACAGGCGCCGGAGGGCCTCGAGGTTGGGTCCGCCAAGGGTGCCGTCCCGGCCGATGTCGGTGTAGAGCAGGTGCCGCACACCGGTGCGGGCGAGCTCAGCCGCGACGTCAACGGCGGTGCGGTCCGACACCTGCGTCCATCCGTGCGTGGCCACGCGGCCATCCCGGGCGTCCAGGGCGACCACGAGGCGGTCGCCCAGCCGGCCGGTGGCCCAGCGCAGGAACTCCTCGTCCTCGATCACCGCGGTGCCCACCACCACGCGATCGACACCCGTGGCGATGGCGGTCTCCACGGCGGGCTGGTCGCGCAGTCCGCCCCCGAGCTGCACCGTTCCGGGGAATGTGGCGGCGAGCTGCGCGATGATCGGAGCGTGCACGGGGTTCCCCTCGAGCGCCCCATCCAGGTCCACGACGTGCAGGTTCGTCGCGCCCTCACGGGCGAAGGCCCGCGCCTGCGCCACCGGGTCGTCGTTGAACACCGTCGTCCGTGCGAAGTCGCCCTGCACCAGGCGAACGGCCGCGCCATCCCGCAGGTCAATTGCCGGATAGAGCTCGATCACGACGCCACCATCTGGCCGGACTGCACGCCGGCGAGCCAGCGGTCGAGCAGCGCAAGGCCGGCGGCGCTGGACTTCTCGGGGTGGAATTGCACCCCGCATGCGCCTCCACGCGCGACGGCTGCGGTGAACCCGACGCCGTGCTCTGACGTACCGATGACATCAGCGGGGTCGTCGGGGATGCACGAATAGGAGTGAACGAAGTAGTACGTCCGCTCGGCCGGCCCGCCGGAGGCCGGGGCGAGCGCCGCGCCTTCTCGCCAATGCACCTCGCTCCATCCGATGTGCGGGACCTTGGCCGACGTGCGCAGCCGTTCGACGTGCCCCGGGATGAGCCCCAGGCCGCGTGCGCCCGGGCTCTCCTCGCTCTGGTCGAACAGCAACTGCATACCGAGACAGATGCCCAATACCGGGGTGCCGGAGGCCGCGACCTCGCGCAGCATCGCGGTGAACCCGCGCTCATCCAGCCGCTCCATGGCCGCCCCAAAGCGGCCGACACCCGGGAGAAGCACGGCGTCGCTGCCCCGGGCCGCCCCCGGATCGCGGCACACCTGCACGCGGGCGCCCAGGCGCTCAAGCGCCTTCCCCGCGCTGCGGAGGTTGCTCATGTCGTAATCAAGGAGGGCCACCCGCGGCCCATCACCCGCTGGGGTCACAGCGTGCCCTTGCTGGATGGCACCCCCGTCACCCGTGGGTTCGGGGCCACGGCGCCGCGGAGTGCACGGGCCAGGCCCTTGAAGCACCCCTCGATCACGTGGTGGGGACCACCGGGCTTCAGCACGTCCACGTGAAGGGTCATGCGCGCGGCGCTCGAGAAGCCCCTGAGGAACTCGGCCACGAGGTCGGTCTCGAACCCTCCGATGACCATGGGCGGGAGGTCGGCATCGAACGACAGGAAGGGGCGCCCGGACAGGTCGATCGCCACCTGCACCAGCACCTCGTCCATGGGGACGAGCGCACTGCCGTACCGCTCGATGCCGCTGCGGTCGCCCAGCGCGGTGTCGAGTGCCTGCCCGAGGGTGATGCCGGTGTCCTCCACCGTGTGGTGGCTGCCGGTCTCGAGGTCCCCGCGCGCGCTGATCGACATGTCGATCAGCGAGTGCCGGGCAAGCAGCACCAGCATGTGATCGAAGAAACCGATGCCGGTGACCGCCTCGGCCACACCTGCACCGTCGACGTCGATGCGCGCCTCGACGTCGGTCTCCCCTGTGGTCCGGCGAATGGTTGCTGTTCTGCTCATCACGACGACCTGATCTCCGCCGAACGGCGGTGCTCGGGAAATCCCTCTGCCTCCGCCAGCGCGGCGAGGTGCGGGGTGAGGATGTCTACGGCCTGCTGTGGAATATCCACCAGCGCCATCCGGCGCATGTAAGTGGCGGGACCGACCGCGGATGCGTGACGCGCCGCGCCCCCGGTCGGCAGGATGTGGTTGGAACCGGCGACGTAGTCGCCGAATGCCGTTGCGCCGAGCGGCCCCAGGAACACGCACCCCGCGCGGCGTATCCGGGCCGAGACGGCCGGGGCGTCGGCGAGGGCAAGTTGCAGGTGCTCCGGCGCAAAGGCCTCGGCAAGGACGACGGCATCCTCCTGCGACGGACAGTCGACGAGCGTGATGGTACCAACGGGGGCGCCCTGGACCGCCAGCGCCGCCGCGACGGCGTCGTTCACCCCGGTGTCCCAGGCCAGGCATGCGGCCGGCGAATCCGGCCCGTGCTCGGCCTGTGCCAGGAGGTCCGCCGCGATCGCGTGCGGGTCTGCACAGCTGTCGGCCAGCACGATCAACTCGCTGGGGCCGGCGATCGAGTCGATGCCGACCCTGCCGAACACCTGCCGCTTGGCCTCCTGGACCCAGGCATTACCCGGCCCGGTGATCACATCCACCGGATCGATGGACTCGGTGCCGAATGCGAGCGCTCCGATCGCTGCTGCTCCCCCTGCGGCGATCACCTGATCCACGCCAAGCAGCCCGGCGGCGGCCAGCACGACCGGATGCGGTGCACCCGACGGGCCCGCAGGGCTTGCCACCACGATCCGGCCGACGCCGGCCACCTGCGCAGGCACCACGCCCATGATCAGGCTCGACGGATAGGCCGCCCGACCACCTGGCGCGTAGATGCCCGCTGAACCCACCGGGATCGCGCGCACCTGCACCGACTGGCCGGAGGGCAGTTCCACCCCGTAGCCATCGGGGCGACCGGCCTCGGCCACGGTCCGCACCTGTTCGGCGGCGAACAGCACGGCATCCCGCAGGCGCGGGGTGAGATCCCGGACCGCGGCGTCCACCTGGGCGGGCGCCACGACCGGCGATGCCCCGGCGAAGTCGGGCGCATCGAAGCGACGGATCGCATCGATCACCGCAGCATCGCCGCGCGCCCGGACGTCGGCGAGGGCCTCCGCCACGGCCCGGTCGGGGACCGTTCCCTCACCGGCGCGAAGCCGCGCGCAATCGCCCCGCGGATCGGCCGGATCGGCCGTGATCCGGCTCACCGTCACGCCACCACCTGCTCCATGCGCCGGACGAGGTCGTCCAGCTCCGGCGCGCGCATCTTGTGGCTTACGCGGTTGGCGATCAGCCGGGCAGTCGATTCGAAGATCGCCTCCCGTTCAACCAGGCCGTTCTCGCGCAGGGTTCGACCGGTGGCAACCAAGTCCACGATGCCATCGGACAGGCCCACGAGCGGGGCGAGTTCAACGGAGCCGTTCACCTTGACGATCTCGGCCTTGCGGCCAGTGGACTCAAAGAAGCGCTCCGCGCAGTTCACGTACTTCGTCGCCACCCGCACCACACCGAAACGCGCCACGGCGTCCGCCGTCGGGTCCTCCCCTGCGGGGGTGCACCACGACATCCGGCAGCCCCCGAAGCGCAGGTCGGCAAGCTCATACACGTC
>JAUROO010000033.1 GCA_030829765.1 Miltoncostaeales bacterium
GTGATGGTGCCGCCGATGTGGATCTTCACGTCGGCGTCGCAGCCCGTGAGGGCCTGGGCGTCGGTGTTGACCGCGATGAACTCCACGCCGCGCACGCCGTGATCGATCATGCGGTTGACGGCGTTGGATCCCCCTCCGCCGACGCCGACGACCTTGATCACCGCCAGGTAGTTGCTGCTCTCCACGACCGCGACCCTCCCCGGGTGCTCTGCATCCCCAACACGCGTTTCACGGGGCTTGCTGACGTTTCGTCCGTTGCGACCCTAATCCTCCCTGCACATGGGGTCAACGTGTACTTGAGGCCTGCGGCATCCGGCCGCGCGCCCCTCATGTTCAGGTCGAGGGTTCAGCCCGTTCCGTCGCCGGTCGTCCCTGAATCCCCGCTGCCATCGCCCCCATCGGTGCCGTCCGCGGCGCCGCCGGTGGTGTCGGTGGTGCCGGGGGACCCGCCCGCCGATTCCTCCTGGGGAAGGGGAACCACCTTCGCGCCCAGCATGGGACGCGATGGGTTGGAGATGTCGAGGTAGGCGGCATCGCCCAGTGCCTTCGGGTCGGCCTGGGCCAGTACCGCGGCGAGCGCCTGTGCCTTCTGCGGCAACTTGGTGGGCGGACCGATCCGCAGCTCCAGCCCGTTCGCCAGATCGGCGAACAGACGGCCCTCCTGGAACCGCAGGTTCCGAAGGCGCCCGGCCACCTCGGGCTGCAGCCACCCCACGAACAGCAGCGCGGCGCGATCCCCCGGCGCGCGCAGCACGCCCCCGGGCGGGGGCGTCGCCACGGTGATGACGGGCAGGCCCACCGTGGTGCCGGCCTTCCCCATGATCTGACCCGATGGCGACAGCAGGTACCGCCCCCCGGATTCCACGGCGAGGATGGCCACGGGCTCGCCCATGGTCACATCCACCGTGATGGACCGCGGCCAGTCGCGCTCGACGCGCACGTCCATCACCCCGGGGAAGCGCTCGAGGGCGCGACGCATGTCACCCACAGGCACGCGCACCATCGATCCCGTGGCCGCGACCAGTTCGGCCGTCTCCTGCACGGCCGCCTTCTGGGGACCGGTGTAGCCCTCCACCGTGACGGTGCCGATGCCCATCACCGGCCCGCTGACCATCCACAGGATGAGCAGCAGGGCGGCCACCGCCACGGTTCCCCAGTACGCCACCCCCCGCACCACGCGATTGCCCGCGATGGCCGACGCGCGCTCCCCCGCCGTGGGCCCCGGGGGCCTGCGGCGCCGCGGGGGACGGCCGCGGCCGTCGCGTGGCGGGCGCCCGCCTCCCGATGGCCGGCGCGTGGACACTCAGTCGACCTCGGCGAGCGGTGGCGGACCAATACCCCACTCCGGGTGCAGGTAGCGCACCTCGGCATGGAGCACGGGCCCGCCGGCAGCGCGCACGCGGCTGCGGGCCTCGTCCATCAGGGCGATCACGTCACCTGCCCGAGCCTCGGGACCCGCCTCGATGAAGTTGGCGTGCACCGGCGAGATGCGCGCACCACCGATGGTGTGGCCCTTCAGGCCCGCGGCCTCGACCAGGCGCCCCGCGCTCTCCCCCGGTGGGTTGGTGAACACGCTGCCGAACGTGCGCACCCCCTGCGGCTGGGTGGAGCGCCGGTGCGCGCGGAACTCATCCAGCCGTGCGCGGATCTCCACCGGGTCGCCCGGGGAGAGCGCGAATCCCACCGCGGCCACCACCTGGCCACCCTGCACGGATGTGCGCCGGTATCCCATGGCCAGGTCGTCGCGCCCCACCCTGCGGCGCCCCTCGGCGTCGCAGATCACCGCCCAGTCGAGCACCTCCGACAGGTCCGATGAATACGCACCCGCGTTCATGGCCACCGCGCCTCCCGCCGTGCCGGGGATGCTCGCCCCGAACTCCAGGCCGGTCAGGCCGGCTGCAGCGGCGCGCTGCACGGCGCGGGGCAGGGAGGCCCCGCCCCCGCACCACAGGGTCCGCGCGCCCCGCACCGAGATGGAGGCCAGTCGCCCGGTCAGGCGCACCACCAGTCCCCGGAAGCCGGCGTCATCCACGATGAGGTTGGACCCCTTCCCCACCACCGCCACCGGCGCCTCGTGGGCCCGCGCCCAGGCGAGCGCCCGGGTGACGGCGGCAAACGACGTGCAGGTGGCAAGCGCATCAGCCGGTCCACCCACCTTGATGCTCGTGAACGGCGCAAGCGGCACGTCGCGCATGACGCCGTGGTCCGCATCACCCACCGAGGCCCCCGAGGGCATCGAGCAGCTGCGGGCCCAGCGTGGTGATGTCCCCGGCGCCGAGGGTGAGCACCAGGTCGCCCGGGCGCAGATCGGGCACCAGCACAGCGGGCACGTCCGCAAGGTCCGGCACGCTCAGGACTTCCTCCGGGCCACGCACATTCCGCAGCACCAGGTCGCCATCCACCCCCGGCTCCGGATCCTCGCGCGCCGCGTACACGTCGGTCACCACCACCACGTCCGCGGACGACAGGGCGGCACCGAAGGCATCGGCCAGTTCCCGGGTGCGCGAGTACAGGTGGGGCTGGAACACCGCCACCACGCGCCCCGGGTGCATTCCGCGCGCTGCCTGCAGCGTGGCGGCCACCTCCACCGGGTGGTGCGCGTAGTCGTCCACCACGCTCACGCCCCCAGCCGTACCCTTGTGCTCAAAGCGACGCCCCACCCCGGTGAAGGGCGCGATCCGCGCCGCGGCGTCGGCGGGGTCCACGCCGCACCAGTCGGCCAGCGCGATGGCGCAGGCCGCGTTCCACCGGTTGTGCGCGCCCGGTGCCGCCAGCGACAGCGGTACGGGCGCGTCGTCAGCCCGCATCAGCGCGTCGCCGTGTACACGGCCCCACGCCCCCGGCACGTCGCCCAGCAGCCGCACCGGGCACGGGGCCGCCCCGGCCACCTCGCGCGCACGGGCGTCCGGTCCCACGACCAGCAACCCATCGGCGGGCAGGGCTGCGACGAACTCGCGGAACACATCCTCCACGTCGGCGATGGTGGCGTACTCGGAGTGGTGGTCGTGGTCGATGTTCAGCAGAATCGCGGCCTCCGGCGACAGGCGCAGCAGCGACCGGTCGCTCTCGTCGGCCTCGGCACAGAACCACGGGCCCTCGCCCCATGCCGCGCCCGTGCCCTCGCCCCACGGCACCTCGGCGCCCACGCACACGGTGGCCCCGCCCAGTGCGAGCGCCAGCATGGCCGTGGTGGTGGACTTGCCGTGCGCCCCGGCCACCGCCAGGCCACGATGACCCTGCATGAGCATGGCCAGAAGATCCGAGCGGTGCCGCACCGGCAGTCCACGCGCCCGCGCGGCCTGGATCTCGGGGTTGTCCCCGGGGATCGCCGTGGACGCGAACACCTCGTCCACATCCGCCGGCAGCGCATCAGCGGCGTGCCCCGCGCGCACATCGGCGCCCGCCTCGCGGAGCGCCACGAGCGCCGGCCCCTCCTCGCGGTCGGTTCCCGATACGGTCCACCCCGAGCGCAGGGCCAGCAGTCCAAGGGCGCTCATTCCCGCCCCGCCGGCACCCACCAGGTGCACCCGGTGCCCGCTCACCGGCGGGCCACGGCCTCGACGATGTCGGCGATGCGCTCGGCGGCATCGGGACGCGCCGCGGCACGGGCCGCTGCTGCCATCACCGCCAGGCGTTCGGGCTCGGCCAGCAGCGCCCCCACCACCTCGCGCAGGCGATCGGCGCTCAACTGGTCGTCGGCGATCATCAGCGCCGCACCGGCCTCGGCCAGCCAGCGGGCGTTGCCGGTCTGGTGATCGGCCGTGGCGTGCGGGTACGGCACCAGGATCGCCGGCCTGCCGACCGCGGCAAGCTCGAACACCGACCCACCGGACCGCGAGATCACAAGGTCCGCAGCAGCGATGGCCTGCGGAAAGTCATCGAGGAACCCATGCACGTGGTACCGGGGGCCGCATCCGCCCTCCTCCACGCGTGAGCGCACCTCATCGGCGTTCCGCTCGCCCGCGACGTGCACCACCTGGAACGGCGGCGTGGGGCAGAACGCGCCGATGGCGGCCTCATTGATCGACTGCGCGCCCTGGCTGCCCCCGGCCACCAGGATGCAGGTACCCGATGGATCGATGCCCAGGCGGCGGCGGCCCTCCTCGCGCGTGGCGTCGCGCACCGCCCGGCCCACCGGGCGCCCGGTCACCACGTACTTGCGTCCGCGGCGCCCGGCGACCGGAAAGGCCAGGGTCACCTTCTTCGCGAAGGGGGCCGCCAGCCGGTTGGCCAGCCCCAGCCGCGAGTCGGCCTCCATGAGCACCACACGGCGACGCGTGAGCCACCCCGCGATGGCCGCGGGGCCTGCCATGTAGCCGCCGCCACCCACCACGACGTCCGCCCGCCTGCGCCGCAGTACGCGCGTCATGCGCGGCACCGCCAGTGCCGCAAGCACCACCGACCACAGATTGCGCAGCGAAAGGCGCCGGTCGAAGCCGCGCAGGGGCACGTGGTCCTCGGGGTAGCCATGGCGCTCGGGAATGCCCGAGCCCGCGCGGCCGCCCACGCCCACGAAGCTCACCTCCATGCCCCGCGCGCGGAGCTCCTCAGCCAGCGCGAGCGCCGGCATGATGTGCCCGGCGGTCCCGCCCGCTGCGATCACCACGCGCAGAGGATCGCCCGGGGACGACGGCGAGCCGCCGTGTGCGCGATCGTCGGCTGATCCCGACGAGGATCCCGGATGCTGCGGTGAGGACGACGAGACTGCTTCCCCCATAGCTCACAAAGGGCAGTGGAACGCCGGTGACCGGAAGGAGTCCCAGCACCGCCCCAAGGTTGACGATCGCCTGGATGCTGATGAGCGACACGAGCCCCCCGGCCATGAGACGCAGCCGCAGGTCGGGTGCCGCCATGGCGATACGGTAGCCGCTCCAGATGACGGCCCCGAGCAGGGCGATAACCCCCAGCACGCCCACCAGCCCCAACTCCTCGCCGATGGTCGCGATGATCATGTCGGTATGCGCCTCGGGCAGGTAATTCACCTTCTGAAGACCGTTGCCCAGGCCGACACCGCTTACCCCGCCGCTGCCCAGCGCGAGCTGGGCCTGGGTGACCTGGAAGCCCCGGCCCTCGGGGTCCGACCACGGGTCGATGAACGACGTGAAGCGCGCCATGCGGTACGGCGCCGCCACGATGGCCACCGCCGTCAGTGCCGCGGCCGCACCCGCCAGCAGGCCCAGCACGCGCCCCGGCACGCCCGCCAGCACCAGCATGACGAACGCGGTGGAGAGGAGCACGATGGTGGTGCCGAGGTCAGGCTCCATCACCAGCAGTACGCCCATGGCGATCATGATCCCGATGGGCTTCTTCAGCGCGTCGAAGGTGTCGAGGCGGTGCGCGTTGCGGGCCAGGTAGCCGGCCAGCCACACGATGAGCGCCAGCTTGGCCAACTCCGACGGCTGCATCTGCACCGGCCCGAGGCCCAGCCAGCTGCGCGCGCCGTTGGCCTCGATTCCAAAGCCCGGCACCAGCACCACCGCGAGAAGGGCCAGCGACACCAGCACGGCCGGTCGCCCCAGACGCAGGATCACACCGGGATCCACCCGGGCGCACACCGCGAAGGCGATGAGCGCCACGAGGGCGAAGGACCCCTGCCGCAAGAGCATGCCCGAGGGGTTCTCATCCGACAGCAGCGCACTCGCGCTGGACGCCGAATACACCATCACCACGCCGATGCACACCAGCACCAGCAGGGAGATGGACAGCACGGCCTCGGGAGCGACATCGCCCGCCCCACGCCGCGGGCGGCGGGAGGGCCGACGGGATCTGTCAGGGGCCGCGGTGCGCACGACACGGTGTTCGCCGCAAGCGGGCCGTTCCCTACCGGGCGCCCACCCCGCGCGCGGCCTCGCGGAACACGTCCCCGCGGTGCTCGTATCCCGTGAACTGATCGAACGATGCGCATGCCGGCGCCAGCAGCACCACATCGCCCGGCACGGCGTCGCGTGCGGCCTGTGACACCGCCTCCGGCAGACCGCCCACCAGCGTGGACGCCACCCCCACCGCGGCCATCTCCGCGCCCATCTCCGGGCCGGTCTCGCCGATCAGGTATGCGTGCACCACCGCGCCCGCCGCGGCCGCGGCCAGGTCCGCGAAGGGAGTGCCCTTGCTGCTGCCCCCGGCAATCAGGCGCACCCCCACGGGATAGGCGTCGAGCGCCGCGATTGCCGCGGCGGGATTGGTGGCCTTCGAATCGTTCACGAACGTCACACCGCCCGCGGTGCCCACGACCTCCAGCCGATGCGGTACGCCGGGGAAGGTCGCGAGGCCGGCCGCGATCTCCGCGCCCCCCAGTCCGGCATGGGCCGCCATGGCGGCGGCGGCCATCACGTTCTGCCGGTTATGTGCTCCACGCAGGGGAATCGCATCCCATGGCGCCACCCGTCCGAGGCCCCGTACATGCAGCCCTTCCGCAGCCCATGACACCGTGTCAGGCCCCTCGTCCGCCCCGTCGGACACATGACGGGTGGGCGCCGCCCCCGGGCAGTCCATGCCCGCGGGCAGGATGGCCAGATCGCCTGCATCCTGATGCGCGAACACGTTCAGCTTGGCCTGCCGGTACGCCGCGAAGTCCGGGTAGCGGTCCAGGTGGTCGGGCGTCACGTTGAGCAGCACCGCGGCGTGCGGGTGGAACGAGGGCGTGTCCTCCAGCTGGAACGACGAGCACTCGGCCACCAGCCAGCAGTCCCCTGCCATCTGCCCCACCAGGGACGCCATCGGTGTGCCCACGTTGCCGCAGGCCACCGCATCGAGGCCGGCAGATCGCAGCAGGTGCGCCAGCAATTCGGTGGTGGTGGTCTTGCCGTTGGTACCGGTGATCGCCATGACCGGGTTGGGCATGGCCCGCGACGCCAGTTCGATCTCGCTCCACACCGGCGTGCCCGCCGCGTACGCCGCCGCCAGCGGAGGCGCCTCGCGCGGCACCCCGGGACTGCGAATCACCAGATCCGCCGGCACGGGGTCCTCGCTGGGCGCCCGCACCTCCACGCCTGCGGCGCGCAGGTCGTCCGCGGGCACGGCGTCGCGGTCCACTGCCACCACCTGCCAGCCCAGATCGCGCAGCAGGCCCGCGGCGGCACGCCCGGACCGGGCCAGGCCCACCACCAGGGCACGGCCGGGCGCGGGAAGGCCGCTCACGCGGGCAGCGTGCGGAAGAACAGCGTGAAGCCGATGCCGGCGAACATGAGCGCAATGAGCCAGAACCGCACGATGATCTTGGTCTCGCTCCAGCCGGCCATCTCGAAGTGGTGATGCACCGGCGCCATCAGGAACACCCGCCGCCCCGTGCGCTTGAACACCACCACCTGGATCATCACCGACAGCGCCTCGATCACGAACATGCCACCGATGAAGATGAGCAGGATCTCCGTCTTGGTCATGACGGCCATGGCCGCGATCGCGCCACCCAACGCAAATGACCCGGTGTCGCCCATGAACACCGACGCGGGGTAGGAGTTGAACCACAGGAACCCGACGCACGCGCCCATGAGGCACGCGGCGAGGATCGCCAGGTCGCGCTGGCCCGTGACGACATAGGTCATCCCCACATACGCGAGCAGGGCGATGGCCATGGTGCCCGCCGCCAGGCCGTCCAGCCCGTCGGTCAGGTTGACCGCGTTCGTGGCGCCGGCCAGGATCAGGAAGACCATCAGCCCGAAGGCAATGGGACCGACATCGAGCGAGTACCTGACCACATGGAAGTCGATGGTGGTGGGAACGCCCACCACCCGCACCGAGACCACCGCCAGCACCACGGCGATCACCACGAGTCCCAGCATCTTCCAGCGCCCCGAGAGGCCCAGCGAGCGCTTCTTGACGATCTTCATCCAGTCATCAACGAAGCCGATGGTGCCGCAGGCGAGGGTGGTGAACAGCACCAGCATCGAGGCGGTGCTGTGCGACGACAGGATGAGGAACGGAATGGCCATGGCCAGCAGGATGAGCAGCCCGCCCATGGTGGGGGTGCCCTGCTTCTCCGCATGCCCCTGCGGGATCTCCCCCTGCGGGCGCACAAACTGCCCCACGTCGTGATCGCGCAGCCAGCGGATGACGCGCGGGCCCAGGAACAGCAACAGCATGA
>JAUROO010000034.1 GCA_030829765.1 Miltoncostaeales bacterium
CGTAGTGATCGAGTCCGGGGCCGGCGACATGGCCGGGTATCCGGATGCCGCATTCACCGATCGCGGTGCACGCATCGGCAGCCGCGATGAGGCGTTCGCCGCGGACGTGCTGGTGCAGGTGAACGTGATGGACGCCGACCCCGCGAGCGGTGACCTGTCCCGCCTGCGCGCAGGCCAGGTGGTGGTGGGGTCGGTCGCCCCGTTCGCCCGCCCGGAGCTCGTGAAGGCCGTCGCAGGGACCGGGGCCACGCTGTTCGCACTCGAGCTGGTGCCGCGCACCACGCGTGCGCAGTCGATGGACATCCTGTCGTCGCAGGCCGCGGTCGCCGGCTACAAGGCCGTGTTGCTGGCCGGGGACAACCTGCCGAAGATGTTCCCGCTGCTCACCACCGCAGCGGGCACGATCGCCCCGGCCAAGGTGTTCATCATCGGCGCCGGGGTGGCGGGCCTTGCGGCCATCGCCACGGCGCGCCGCCTGGGCGCGCTGGTGGAGGCCTATGACGTGCGCCCCGCTGCGCGCGAGGAGGTCGAGTCGCTCGGAGCCCGGTTCGTGGAGCTGCCGCTCGAGACCGGCCAGGAGGAGGGATCCGGCGGGTATGCGAAGCAGCTGTCGGAGGACACCATCCGGAAGCAGCAGGAGCTGATGGCCAAGACGGTCGCGGCGAGCGACGTGGTCATCACCACCGCGCAGGTGCAGGGCAGCACCGCTCCGGTGATCGTCACCACCGAGATGGTGAAGGGCATGGCGCCCGGGTCGGTGATCGTGGACCTGGCGGCCGAGCAGGGTGGCAACTGCGAGCCCACGGTGGCCGGTGAGACGGTGGATGTGGACGGCGTGAGCGTGATGGGCGTGGTGAACCTGCCCGGCACGATCCCCGTGCACTCCAGCCAGTTGTTCGGCAAGAACGTGGCGAACTTCCTCGGCCTCATGGTGGTCGACGGCAGGCTCGACACCGGCGTCGACGACGACGTCATCAAGGAGAGCGTGGTCGCGAAGGGCGGCGACGTGGCAAACAACCGCGTGCGCGAGGCCCTGGGCCTCGAGAAGCTGCCGGATCCGGAGCCCCCGGCCCCGGAGCCCGCGGCCGACGATGCCCCGGCTGCTGAGGAGGCCGCCAAGTGAACGTCAGCACCGAATTCATCATGACGGGGCTCTTCGTGTTCGCCCTCGCGGGCTTTCTGGGCTTCGAGACCATCCGGCGCGTCCCGCGCCTGCTGCACACGCCGCTCATGGCGCTCACCAACGCCCTCTCGGCGATCTCGCTGGTGGGCTCCATCGTGGTGCTGGGCGGCCAGTACTCCACCTATTCCACCATCCTCGGCTTCATCGCCGTGATCGCATCGATGATCAACGTGGTGGGTGGCTTCCTCATCACGGACAAGATGCTGAAGATGTTCAAGCCGCGGCAGCAGAAGAAGCCTGAGCCGGCCGAGGCGGAGGCGGGCGCATGAGCACGTTCCTCCCCATGGCCTCGTCGTTCTTCGTCGATCCCGACACCGACACGGTCCGCTACGTGATCATCAGCCTGCTGTACCTGGTGGGCGCAGTGGGCTTCGTGCTCTCGCTGAAGTGGATGAGCGACGCCAAGACGGCGCGCAAGGGCATCTTCGCCGGCGAGATCGGCTTCGTGCTGGCCATCATCGGCACGCTGCTCCTGCCGGTCATCACCACCACCGGCTACCTCTACATCGCAATCGCGATGCTCATCGGTGCCGCCATCGGCGTGCCGCTGGGCCTGCTGGTGCCGATGACCGCCATGCCGCAGCGCATCGCGCTGTCGCACGCGTTCGGCGCCCTGGCGGCCGGCCTCGTGGGTATCGCCAAGTTCTACGAGAATCAGCCCGACATCGGCTGGTTCGTCATGGCCGTGCTCGGAATCGAGATCGTGCTCGGGTCACTGGTGTTCACCGGTTCGCTGATGGCGGCCGGGAAGCTCCAGGAGGTCAAGTGGCTTGCGCAGCGGCCGATCACCTTCCCGCTGCAGAAGTCACTCAACTTCGCCGTGCTGGCGGTGGCCGTCGCCGGGGTGATCGCGCTGGTCATCGACCCCACGCAGATGTGGGCCATCCCCGTCATCATCGTCGCCGGCCTGGCATTCGGCATCCTGCTGATCATCCCGATCGGCGGCGCCGACATGCCCACGGTCATCGCGCTGCTCAACTCCTACGCCGGCATCGCGGCCGCGCTGCTCGGATTCGTGCTCTCGAACAACCTGCTGATCGTGGCGGGTGCCCTCGATGGCATGTCGGGGCTGATCCTCGCGATCATCATGTGCCGCGCGATGAACCGGTCGTTCCGCAACGTCCTGTTCGGGGCGTTCGGCTCGACCGAACAGGCGGCAGGCCACCAGGAAGCCGGGTCCATCCGGTCGGCGTCATTCGATGAGGCCGGTGACCTGCTGAAGATGGCCCGTCTCGTGGTGATCGTCCCGGGGTACGGCATGGCCGTCGCCCAGGCCCAGCACAAGGTGCGCGAGCTGGCCGACACGCTGGAGAAGGAGGGCGTGGAGGTCAAGTACGCCATCCACCCGGTTGCCGGCCGCATGCCGGGCCACATGAACGTGCTGCTGGCCGAGGCGAATGTGCCGTATGAGCAGTTGATCGACATGGAGGAGATCAACCCCGAGTTCCCGCAGGCCGACGTGGTGCTGGTGCTGGGCGCGAACGACGTGGTCAACCCGGCCGCACGCCACGACCAGAGCAGCCCGATCTACGGCATGCCGATCCTCGATGTCGACAAGGCGGCCACCGTGATGGTGGTCAAGCGCTCCATGCGCCCGGGCTTCGCCGGCGTCGAGAACGAGCTCTTCTTCAACGAGAAGACGCTCATGGTCTTCGGCGACGCAAAGGACGTGATGGGCGAGCTCATCACCGAGGTCTCCGGCAACCGCGACTCGATCAACGTCTGACCGGTTCCGGCGCCTCATGGCGCCGCGGTTGTTCCATGCGACGCCCCGGCCATCCGCCGGGGCGTCGTCGTTTGGTACGACTACGGCATGACTGTGAACGAATCCATCACGGACCTGATGACTCTTGACGGCAGGGTGGCCCTGGTCACCGGGGCCGGTCGCGGCATCGGGCGGGCCATTGCCATGCGCCTGGCGGAGGCCGGCGCCGCGGTGGCGGTGGCCGACTTCGATGCCGATGCGGCGCTGCGCGTGACAGAGGCCATTCGTGTTGCCGGTGGCTCTGCCGAGGCCGCCCCCGCTGACGTGGCCGACGAGGCCGATGTGAAGACCCTCGTGCGCGCGTGCAGCGAGCAGATGGGCGGCCTTGACGTGGTCGTGAACAACGCGGGGATCTTCCCCGTGCGTCCGGTTCTGGAGATGGCCACTGCGGACTTCGATCGCGTGCTGTCGGTCAACCTGCGCAGCGCCTTTCTGTGCACGCGCGAGGCCGCCCTCGCCATGGTGGATCAGGGGCGTGGTGGCAGCATCATCAACGTCACCTCGGTGGATGCCCTGCACCCGTCGATGGTGGGCCTGGCCCACTACGACGCCTCCAAGCACGGCATGTGGGGGTTCACGAAGAACGTTGCGCTCGAACTGGCGCCCCACGGCATCCGCGTGAACGCCGTCGCCCCCGGGGGCGTGCTGACCGAGGGCGTGCGGGAGATGGGCGCGGGCAGCGACGAGGCCGTGGCGGCCTTCGCCGAGCGCGTTCCGCTGCAGCGCATGGGCGACCCCGACGACATCGCCCGCGCCGTGCTGTTCCTGGCCGTCCCGATGTCGGGGTACATGACCGGCAGCCAGGTGGTGGTGGACGGGGGGCTGCTGCTCCGCTGATCCCCCCCGCCCCCGCATACCCGATCGCGGCGGACTACGTGACGCTGGAGATCCGGCCCGACCGCGACCCGGCGTGCCCCGGGGGGCGCCTGCTGCTGATGGATGGCGTGGAGGCGTCGCACGTGGACCTGGCCGATCCCACGCGCATCGCGTTCGAATACCTGCGCCATCTGGTGGGGGTGATCGATGCGGTGTTCCCGCCGGGCGACTCCCTGGACGCCCTGCAGGTGGGTGGCGGCCCGTGCACGCTGGCGCGGTACCTCACGGCAACCCGCCGCCGCGCGCGCGTGCGGGTGGTGGAGCGCGACGGGGGCGTGGTGCAGGCATCGCGCGATCACCTCATGCTCGATGAGGTCCCCCGCCTGCAGGTGGAGGTCGGCGACGGCCGGTCCGCGGTGGCCGCCCTGCCCGATGCCTCGCTGGACCTGGTGGTGATCGATGCCTTCGTCGGCCTCATGGCCCCCCATCCGCTTTCCACCGCGCAGTTCATGGAGGAGGTCCGGCGCGTGCTGCGGCCGGGCGGACTGCACGCGATGAACCTCATCGACGTCGAACCGCTCGAGCTCGCGCGCGCGGTGGCCGCGGGCATGCGCGGTGCCGGGGGCGAGGTGGCGCTGGTGGCCGACCCCGCGGTGCTGGAGCACCGCACCTCCGGCAACGTGCTGCTGCTGTCGTCGGATGCCACGCTGCCGCCGCAGGCGCTTGGCCGGGCGCGTGCGCGCGACGACGCGCCGTGGCAGGCACGGACGGGCCGGGCGCTCGGCCGAATGCTCACGGGGCACGCCCCGCTGCATGACGATGTGCCGCCCACCCATGAGCTCGCCCGCCTCGCGCCGCTCTGGGGACGCGTGTCGCAGTGCCGGCCCGACCAGCCCGTTCGCTGAGGAGCGCCCTGCCGGGCGTTCAGGCGGGGCGGCCCGCCGAGAACAGCTCGCCCAGGCCCACGGGCCGCAGGCCCTTGGCCTTCAGCCCGCGGATGATCGCCGGCATCGCTGCGGCGGAGTTCGGCTTGGTGTGCATGAGGATGATGGAGCCCTTGCGGGCTCCGCTCACGGCGCGCTGCGTGATGGCCGACGCGCTCGGTCCGCGCCAGTCGTTCGTGTCGACATCCCACAGCACCGTGTAGCGATATCCGGTGACCGCAGCCGCCGACAGCAGGCCGCTGCCGTAGGCCCCGTACGGTGGCCGGTAGAACGGTGCGGTGGCCACGCCCACGACCCTGTCGAACGTCCGGTTTCGGGACAGGTCCGTGATGCCCGCGGCGCGGCTGGTACCCGTGCCGGTGCGGTGTGCATATCCGTGGCTGCAGGTGTCGAGGTGGCCCGACCGGACGGCGGCGCGCATGGCCGACCGCAGTGAGGAGTTCCACATGCGCGCGCTGATGGCGTTGAAGCAGAAGGTGATGGTCACGTCGGCGTCACGGGCGGCGGCGATCATGCGCGCTGCCTCACGAGGTCCGTAGCCGTCGTCCACGGTGATCGCCACCAGCGGGCGGCCGGTGCGCACCCGTCGCACCACCCGGGTGCCCGACCCCCGCGGCTGGACGGACCACACCACCGGCGCGCCCGTGCCCGTGTTGCCCGCGGCATCGCGCCCCTCCACCGTCACCTCGATGGTGCCCACGATTCCCTTCGACCACAGGGCGGCGGGAAGCACGATCTCCGCGCCCGCGGGCTTCCATGCGCCTGCGGCCAGTACGGCATCGCGCCCCGGGCGCCGGACCACGGCCCGCACGTCCGCTGCGCCACCCGCGCGCAGCGGCAGTGAGCGGCGCGTGCTTGCGGGAATCGTGGGCGCCGGCGGGCGGACCACCGGCGCCGGGGGCGTGGTGTCCACCTCGATCAGGGGCGGGTCGGCGGGCAGGGGGGTCACCCCGTCGGGGGCGAGGCCCTCCACACGGTAGGTGCCATCGGGCACGACCGGGCCGCTTCCGCCCGGCCCACGTCCGCCTGTCCAGGGCAGCACCACGGGGATGGCGGCCCCGGTCGCGGGGCCAAGGGTGGCCACCACCCGGCCGTCGGACACCTGCACGATGCGCACACCGACACCGTGTGCCATCGGCACGGGAACCGTCACCTGCACGGGCGTCGTGACGGGGTTCACCGGAGCGCCCATCAGCGCCGCGGGCGCGGCGCTGCCGATCATCGCCAGTGCGGCCAGGGTCGTGGTTGGCGCGGTGGTCATCGGTGCGGCATTCCCGGCGGCGCGCCCGCCCCCTGCCGCGGGGGGTCATCCGGTGACGGCTCTTCCATCCCGGGCCGTGGCCATGCCAGCGCCAGCAGCGCGATCAGCACCGCGTCGCGCAGCACCAGCAGCCCCATCTCGGGTTGCTGCAGCGCCACCAGGTCCCAGTACGCCCGCGGGAAGTACGCCTGGGTGAGAAGCAGCGCCAGTGCCGAGGTGATGGTGGCGCCCCACCCGAAGCGCCCGCCCACCAGTACGGCCGCCGGGATGATCCAGGCGAGGAACTGCGGGGACAGCACCTTGCCGGCCACCAGCAGGGCCACGGCGGTGGCCGCGATGCCGGCCACGAAGATCGCGGAATCGGCGGAGGACGGTTGCGTCGCCAGCAGCCGCTGCACGGTGAGCGCGATGGCCAGCACCAGCACCACCAGCAGGATGGTCGAGAGCAGGGCCATGAGATCGGGCGCCTCGCCCTGCAGGCCCTGCGACCCGAACGAGGTGTCCACGGACAGGGGGATCCCGGCCAGCAGGCGCATTCCCATGAGGTACGCGGAGCCGGTGGACTCCAGCTGCAGGGGGCGGTCCAGGTGATAGGCCACGCTGTCCCACAGGCCCGACGGCGCCACGAGCGCGAGCGGCACGACCACCAGGACCACCAGCGCCAGCCCCGAGAGCGCGCCGCGCAGGACGTCGCGTCCACCGTGCCTGCGGGCGTGCACCAGCACCAGCACGGGGATGAATGCCAGGGGCACCAGCTTGACCAGCACGGCGGCGCCCAGCAGCAGCCAGGCGGCCGTCATGCGGTCGGTCACCACGGCCCAGAGGATCCACGCGATCAGGGCGGCGAGCACCAGGTCGAACCGGGTGGATACGAGGCCGCCCAGGAGCACGGGGATGAACGCCGTGATCGCCCCCGCGGCGGCCTGACGCGCGGTGCTCAGCCCGAGCGCCCGTGCGGTGAGGGTCACGGGCACCACCGTCAGCACCAGGGCGATCATCATGAGGAACGAGAACGACGCTGCGTATGTGCCGGGCAGCACGCCCGCGAACCAGAAGAGCGCCGCGGCGAGCGGGGGGTACTCCAGTGCGAAGTCCCGGTAGGGCAGCGCGCCCCCGGACATCTGCCGATAGGCCTCCTCGTACACCGGGATGTCGGAGATCTGGGCCACCGAGGCGTTGACCCACTGCATGGGGCCCACCCACACCAGCACGGCGGCGATGCCCATGATCCACGGCAGCCATCGCTCCAGCAGGGCGTCGTGGCGCATCAGGCATCACCCCCGGCGGGCGCGGCACTGCCGGGGCCCCGTCGGAGAATCCGCCGCGTCGCAGCCACCAGTCGCCCATCGGGCGGGTTGGGCTGCGGGTCGGGGTCCGGCCACTCGGGCACCACCACCAGGATCACCAGCGGGAGGAACCACGGGATGTACAGGTAGAACCAATGGGTGAGCACCAGCTCGAAGCCGATCAGCAGCGCCGCCGAGATGGCGGCCCACTGGACGATGTCCAGCCGACGGGGCCACCGGAGCACCAGCAGTGCTGCCAGCACCACCAGCACGCCCACCGCCATGTGCACGGGGCGCAGCCCGTCGTACTGGCCCCAGATGGAGAAGGGTGATTCGCGGTCGGCCTGGTATCCCACGGTGCGCGACCAGAACGCCCGGATGCCGTCGGTGCCATCGAGGAAGAGCACCCACCCCGTAAGCAGCGCGGCGAGGGCCAGCCCACCCACATAGGCCATCAGGCGCCGGGGCCCGGTGGCCGGGTCACGGCGCGGGAATGGGTGGCGCGCCCACAGGGGCACCAGGATTGCCGGGGCGATCTTCGCGGCCACCCCAAGCCCGATCATGGCCCCGCGGCCCAGGGGTCGCGGGGCCAGTACCAGCCCCCATGCCACGCACGCGGCGATGAGGGCGTCGTTGGAGTTGCTGGAAAGGGTGAACGCCGTGAAGGGGAATGCCGCCCATGCGATGGCGAACGTCAGCCCCATGCGACGGCCCGCGAGGCGCCACCCCAGCACCAGGAGGGCCAGCAGGGTCAGGCCGTCGAACAGCACCGCGGCGCCATGTGCGGCGGGGAGGTCATCCCACTTCCCCGTGTGGGGCATGGCGGCCTCGAACGGCACGTACGCCAGGTAGTTCAGCGGGCCGTAGGTGTCGCACTGTCCGCAGTCGGAGGGGAAGTTGCCGTAGGGCGTCTCGCCGTGGACGATCAGGTCGGCGCCGATCACTCCCGCATAGCCCACGTCGATCACGTTGCTGTCCAGGCCGTTCAGGCCCCAGCGCAGGGCCATGAGCACGATGAGCACGGTGACCAGCAGCCACGTGGGCATCCACCCGGGCAGCCCGGGAGCGCGGCCCGAACCCTCTGCAGGGGGAGCATCCGGCGTCGCCCGCCGCACGCGTGCCCGGCGCACCGTGATCCACGCCATGCGCGCCACGAGGTACAGCAGCGGCGGGTACTGCAGCGGCACCGACGTGAAGATGTCGCCCTCGTTGAACCATGCCCACGAGACGGTGAATGACAGCAGCGCGAGCAGGTCGAGGGTGCGCCATGAGAGCAGGTGGCGTGGCCGCGTGATGGGGAGAAGCACCAGCAGGAACACCAGCGACAGCGGAATCCAGATGCGCCACCGGTTCACCGCGCGCCCGAAGGCTCCCTCGTAGCCCCGGGCCATCATCCAGGCCACCTGCGGCCCGGTCCGCACCTCGGCGATGTCGCCGGTCTCATCCGAGACGTACACCTCGGCCTCGACCACCTCGTCATCGGCGGTGCCACCCACGAACGCGACCTTCCAGCGGCGGTCCTTCTCCTGCAGTTCGGCGGTGGTGCGACGGATGGGGTGGTCGGCCACCCAGGCGGCCAGGCCGGGGTCGGCCTCCGCCAGCGAGATTGCCTCGTCGCGCGTGAGGGCCGGCGCGTATGGGGTGGCCGCCCGCCCGGTGCCGTCGCGGCCCGTCACCTGCTCGCGCAGGTCGCCCGCGCCCTCGGCCACCCCGTCGATCACGCCTCCGGCGGCGGCAAGCGCCTCGGAGGGCGTGGTGACCGCGAGGCCCGGTCCCGGTGCCTGCTGCGCCCCGGCGGTGAGCGGCAGCGCCAGTACCGCGGCGGCTGCCAGCGCGATCACCACGGAGCCGCGCCGACCGATCATGGGCCCGTCCGGCCGCCTAGCGGAAGGACCAGCGCCGGCTGAGCAGGTAGTTCAGCGGCGTCACGAGGATGATGGCGATGGCCTGGGCGTACAGCTCGCCCAGTCCGGCATCCACCAGCACGTGCAGGATGACGAGGTTCGCGCCCAGCGCAACCAGGCACACCAGCAGGTAGCGGAGCCCCTGGGCCATGACGGCCTCGCCTGCAGCCCGGAAGGTCCAGTGGCGGTTCAGCACGAAGTTGTTGAGCCACGCCACGACGAACGCCACGGTGGCCGCGGGGATGTAGTGCATTCCCCCCGCCGTGGCCAGCCAGAACACCAGAAGGTTGACCGCGTAGCCGGACAGGCCGACCGCCAGGAACCTGGCCAGTTGCAACCAGTCCGATCGCGCCACCCGACGGGGGTCGGGAAGGCGGAGCATCGCGAGCGGTGAACGCCCGCTCGCCGGTGTCTGGTTCGCAGGCAAGGCGGGTGAGGCTATCAGAGGGGGTGCGGCCTCCCGGGTGCGGTCGTCACGTGCGCGGCAGGTGCGGGCGCCCGCGCGGCGTATCATCTTGCACGGCCCCGGTGGGCCCTATCCCATGAGCACCAGTGACGTGACCGACAACACGGGCACAGGGGCCCCGATGCCCCCGCAGACGCCGCTCGTCGGACCCGCTGACGCGGCCCGGTACGACTCCCGGTTCTCGGCGCTGGCGTCGGGCACGACGTCGTCGGTGATGCGCGACCTGATGGCCATCACCGAGAAGGCCGACATCATCTCGCTGGCGGGCGGGCTGCCGGACACCGAGACGTTCCCGCGCGAGATCTTCGACGAGATCACCGGGGAGATCGGCACGGACTTCCTCGCGGCCTCGCTGCAGTACGGACCCACCGATGGCATGGGCGACCTGCGCGAGCAGATCGTGTCGGTGATGGCCGACGAGGGCGCCCGCGCCCGCGCGGATGACGTGCTCATCACCACGGGCGGGCAGCAGGCCATCGACCTCAGCATCCGCACCTTCGTGAACCGCGGCGACGCCGTGCTGGCGGAGGGCCCCACGTACCCGGGCGCCGCGCCGTGCTTCACCGCGTACGGCGCCGACGTGACCCATGTGCCCATGGACGACGACGGCATGCGCGAGGACCTGCTGGAGGAGGCCTATCACCGGCTTGCCGCCGAGGGCCGCCCGCCGAAGATCCTCTACACCATCCCGAACTTCCAGAATCCCGCGGGCGTCACGATGTCGCTGGAGCGGCGCGAGCGCCTGGTGGAGTTCGCGCACCGGGTGGGGCTGCTCATCATCGAGGACAACCCCTACGGGCAGATCCGGTTCGAGGGCGATCCGCTTCCCACCCTGTATGAGCTGGATGATGGCGCCGGGTGGGTGGTGTACCTGGGAACGTTCTCGAAGATCCTCGCGCCCGGCGTGCGCGTGGGCTGGGCGGTGGCGCCCCCGCAGGTGCTGCGCAAGATGAACCTGGGCAAGCAGGCCGCGGACCTCTGCTCGAGCACCCTCACCCAGCGGTTCGTCACCGAGTACCTGCGCCGCTACGACTACCGCGAGCACGTCGCCCGGGTCACCGGCATCTACCGCCGCCGGCGCGACGCCATGCTGCAGGCGCTCGAGGACCGCTTCCCGGAGGGCGCCACGTGGACCCACCCGCGCGGCGGGCTCTTCGTGTGGGCCACGCTGCCGGACTTCATCGACACCACCGCCCTCCAGGCCAAGGCCCTGGAGCGCCAGGTGGCGTTCGTCCCGGGCGAGGGGGCGTTCCTCGACGGCCGCGGCCGCAACTCCATGCGGCTGAACTTCTCGGGCGTGCCCGAGAGCGTGATCACCGAGGGCATCGGGCGGCTGGGTGATGTGGTCACCGACTTCATCGCCTTGCACCAGGCCCTCAACCCCGGCGCACGATGAGCCGCGTTGCCGTCCTCAAGGGCGGTCCCTCGCTGGAGCGCGAGGTGTCGCTGCGCTCGGGCACCAACGTGGAATTGGCGCTCGGGCGGCTGGGGCACGAGGTCGTGCCCATCGATGCCGACCAGCACCTGGTGCGCGCCCTTCGCGACGCGCGCCCCGAGGTGGCATTCATCGCGCTGCATGGCCGCGGCGGCGAGGACGGCACGGTGCAGGAGATCCTCGAGATCCTGAAGATCCCCTATACCGGGTCAGGCGTGCTGGCCAGCGAGCGGGCCATGGACAAGGTGGTGTCCAAGGCCCTGTTCCGAGCTGCGGACGTGCCCACCCCGCACGGCTATGCCTTCTCGAAGGAGGCCTTCAGCAAGATGGGCGCCGCCGAGGCGCTGCCCGAGATACAGCAGGCGCTGGGGCTTCCCTTGTGCGTGAAGCCGGCGCGGCAGGGGTCGGCGCTCGGCATCTCGATCGTCCGCGAGCCGGGTGACCTGGGTGGCGCGATCCTGAACGCCATGGGATTCGACGACCGCGTGCTGGTGGAGCGGTTCGTGCCCGGGCGTGAACTGGCCGTGAGCGTGGTGATGGCCCGCGACCCCTGGGCGCTCCCGGTGATCGAGGCCGTGCCGTTGGGGCACGACTTCTACGACTTCGAGGCGCGCTACACGCCGGGCGAGACCGAGTTGCGCCCGCCGCGGGACCTGGACGAGGCCACGGTGCAGGAGACCGCCGCCGTGAGCATCGCCGCCGCCCGTGCGCTCGGGTGCCGGGGCATTGCCCGCGTGGACCTCATCCTCGACGACGAGGGCCGCCTGTGGGTGCTGGAGGTCAACACCATCCCGGGCATGACCGACACCAGCCTGCTGCCCAAGGCCGCCGAGGTCGCCGGAATCGGGTTTGACCGCGCGGTGGCTGACATGCTCGACCTGGCGGCGCTCGACACGTGAACGGCGACATCCCGGGCGCCCGCCGTGAGCGGATCGACTGCGGTGGGGCCATGTTGTCGGTGCAGTTCCTGGGTCCCGACGACGGCGAGCCGGTGATCATGTGGCACGGGTTCCCGGAGATGGGGTACTCATGGCGCCACCAGGCCGCGGCGCTCGCCGCGGACGGGTATCGCGCGATCGTCCCGGATCTCCGCGGCTACGGGGCCAGCGACCGGCCGACGGGCACTGCCGCCTATGCCTTCCCCCAGCTGGTGGGCGACGTGGTGGGGCTGATCAACGCGCTGGGGCACGGATACGCGCACCTCGCAGGCCACGACTGGGGCGGCAGCCTGTGCTGGGCCACGTCGGCGCTGATGCCCGACAAGGTCCGCACGCTGATGATCCTGAACGCCCCGCATCCGGTCGCCAGCGCGGAGTGCCGTCAGGTGCCCGAGCAGCAGCAGAAGAGCTGGTACATGCTGCTGTTTCAGTTCGAGGGCGTGGCCGAGGAGTGGCTGCTGAAGGACGGCGCCGCGAACCTCTCGGCCTTCGTGTTCGACACCGCCGCACCGGGCACATTCGGCGACGAGGAGCGCCGGGTGTTCACCGATGCGCTGATGCGTGAGGGGGCCATGACCGCGGCGCTCGAGTACTACCGCGCCAACATCCCCCCGGGGAACTGGCTGAAGCCGCCGCCTGCCCTCCCCCCCGTGACGGTGCCCACCACCATCATGTGGGCGGACGCCGACGCCTACATGACCCCGCTCCTGCTCGAGCGCTCCATCACCAAGGTGGAGGGCCCCCTCGAGGTGGTGATGCTGGAGGGCGTGAGCCACTGGGCGCAGCAGGAGGCCCCGGACCTGGTGACGGCGGCCATGCGCGATCACCTGGCGCGCACCCGGTGAGCGCGGGTCGCATCGACACCGTGCGCGATGGGCGGGTGGCCGTGGTCACCATCACGAACGAATCGCGGGCCAACAGCCTTGACGACCCGATGCTGGATGCGCTGGTCGCGGCGTTGTCGGCCGATGCGCTGGAGGGCGCCCGGGCCGTGGTGCTGACCGGCGCAGGCGACCGCAACTTCTCCGGCGGGGTGGACCTGCAGGCCCGTGACGGGGCGGCCCTCACGGATGCGGTCCGCACGGGCGAGCGGTTGCTGGGCCGTGCCGCCGATGCGGTGGAGGACTGCCCCGTTCCGGTGATCGCGGCGCTGAACGGCAACGCGTTCGGCGGGGCGCTGGAGATCGCCATGGCCGCGGACTGGCGGCTCGCCACCCGCGGGGCCCGCCTGGGCATGCCCCCGGCGCGCCTGGGGTGGGTGTATGCGGCACCGGGCATCCGGCGGTTCGTGCGGGCGATCGGTGCCCCGGCCACCCGCGAGCTGTTCCTGACCGGCCGTCCCATCGATGCCGAGGCCGCACGCCGGATCGGCCTCGTGAACCGGGTGGTGGACCGCCTGGAGCTGCGCGCGCTCGCGCTGGCCGATGCCCGGGCAATCGCGGCCAATGGCCCCATCGCCGTGGCCGGCATGCGGGCCATCATCCGGGCGATCGAGGACGACCCCGATCCGGCGCGGGCGGAGGCGGTTGCCGACGAGTGGCGTGACCGGGCGTTCGCCAGCGACGACATCGCCGAGGGCCTTGGGGCCTTCCGCGAGAAGCGGGACCCCGACTTCCGCGGCGCGTGAGCGCCCCGTGATGCGCGCGTTCGCGCACGATCGGTTCACCTATCCGCTGCCGGAGGGCCACCGCTTCCCGCTGGGGCGCTACCGGATGCTGCGCGAGGCCATCGAGTCCGCCGGGCTGGCCGAGGTCGTGGAGGCGCCGCCGGCGGACGACGCGGACCTGCTCCTGGCCCACGACCCCCGCTACCTGGAGCGCGTCGTACATGGGCGCCTGACCGACCGCGAGCAGCGTGCCCTTGGGCTGCCATGGTCGCCCCAGCTCGTGGAGCGCGGGCGCAGGAGCGTGGGGGCCACCCTCGCCGCCGCGCGCGACGCCTGCGTGGATGGTGCGGCGGTGAACCTGGGCGGGGGCACGCACCATGCCTTCGCGGCATCGGGCCGGGGGTTCTGCACGTTCAACGACGTCGCGGTGGCGGTACGGCGCCTGCGCGGCGACGGCACCGTGGGCCGCGTTCTGGTGGTGGACCTCGACGTCCATCAGGGCGATGGCACGAACGCGCTCCTGGGCCCGGACCCGCTCACCACCTGCGCCGGCATCAACGGCGGGGCGAACTATCCATTCCGCAGGGTGCCGGGCGACGTGGAGGAGGACCTGCCCGACGGCACGGGCGACGACGCCTACGTGGAGGCGCTGGGGCGCCTGCTGCCGGCGGCCCTCGCCCGGGGCGCACCGGACCTGTGCGTGTACCTGGCCGGGGCGGACCCATATGAGGACGATCGGCTGGGTCGGCTGGCGGTGACGCAGGCAGGCCTGGCGGAACGCGACCGGATGGTGCGGGACCACATGCGTGCGGCCGGGGTGCCCGTGTGCGTACTGCTGGCCGGGGGCTATGGCCGGCGCATCGAGGACACCGTGGCCATCAATCTGGCCACGGTGTCCTCGTTCGCGCGGTAATCGCTAGGCGATCGGCCCCGCTGCCACGACCTCGGGGCTCACCATCGACGCGTACTGCTCGAAGTTCTCGCGGAAGGCAGCGGCCAGCTTCTTCGCCGTCTCCTCGAACTGCGCCGGGTCGGGCCAGGTCTGGATGGGGTCGAGCAGCTTCGGGTCCACGCCGGGGACGCTGACCGGCACGTGCAGGCCGAAGATCGGGTCCTGGCGGGTCTCCGCGGTGTCGAGCTCGCCGTTGATGGCGGCGCGCACCAGCGTGCGGGTGGCCTTGATGGGCATGCGCGAGCCCACGCCGTACGGGCCGCCGGTCCACCCGGTGTTGACGAGGTAGGCGGTTGCACCTGTCGTCGCCAGGCGCTCGCCCAGCATCTCGGCATACACGTTCGGCTTCTGCGGCAGGAACGGTGCGCCGAAGCAGGTGCTGAAGGTGGTCTGCGGCTCGGTGACGCCCACCTCGGTGCCGGCCAGCTTGGCGGTGTAGCCGGAGAGGAAGTGGAACATCGCCTGCTCGGGCGTGAGGCGGGCGATGGGGGGCAGCACGCCGAAGGCGTCCGCCGTGAGCATCACGACGGTGCTGGGGATGCCCGCGCGCTTCTCGGGCACCGAGCCCGGGATCTGCGTGAGCGGGTATGCGGCGCGGGTGTTCTCGGTGATGCTGTCGTCATCGAGGTCGAGCACGCGGGTGGCGGGGTTGGCCACGGCGTTCTCCACCACGGTGCCGAAGTGGTGGGTGGTGGCGAAGATCTCCGGCTCGGCCTCGGCCGACAGGTTGATGATCTTCGCGTAGCAGCCGTTCTCGATGTTGAACACGCCGTCGTCGGCCCAGCCGTGCTCGTCGTCACCGATGAGGCGCCGCTCGGGGTCGGTGGAGAGCGTGGTCTTGCCGGTGCCCGAGAGGCCGAAGAAGACCGCCACTCGGCCGTCGTCGGCGACGTTGGCCGAGCAATGCATCGAGAGGATGCCCTCCTCGGGCAGGCGGTCGTTCATCAGGGTGAAGATCGACTTCTTGATCTCGCCGCCGTAGCGCGTGCCGCCGATGAGGATCTCGAGCTCGGTCAGGTTGAGGGTGACGAACCCGCTGGCGTTGGTGCCGTGCGTGGCGGGGTCGGCCTTGAACTCGGGCGCGTGCAGGATGACGGCCCGCGGCTGGTGCACGGCGATCTCCTCGGGCGATGCCGGGATGAACATGGTGCGGGCGAACAGGGTGTGCCAGGCCGAGTCGCTCACCAGGCGCAGCGGCAGGCGGTGCTCGGGGTGGGCACCGGCAAAGGCGTCCAGCACGAACAGCTCACGGCCGTCGGACAGCCAGGAGACCAGGTCCTTGCGCAGGTGCGCGTTGTGCTCGGGGGAGATGGGCTGGTTCGGGCCCCACCACACGCGGTCGTCGCTGCCGGGCTCCTTGACGGTGAACTTGTCCTTGGGGGACCGCCCCGTGTTGGGGGCGGTGTTCACCAGAAGGGGGCCGCCGGCCGAGATCTCCCCCTCGCCGCGGCGGAGGGCGTGCTCGTAGATCTCTTCCGTCGTGGGGTTCCAGTGGATGGTGCCCGAGGTGGTGATGCCGTGGGCGTCCAGACCGACGGGGCCGCTGCCGTTGCTCATGCAATCCCTCCGATGGGGTTAATCAGCCGCGTAAAAGTACCTGTTCGGCCCGGTGGACGGCGTTCCGGGGCAAGGGCCATTCGTACCGCTGATAGCGTCGGTCCATGCGGCGGGATGAACTGGAGACGGCCGGGATCAACGTTCCGGTGCTTGCCACGGTGTGCGCGGGCCCCCTGCCGCAGCCCGGCCAATGGGCTGCGCGCCTCGAGCGCGCGGGGCTCGATGTGATCACCACCGGCGCCGCGGCGGATGACGCCGCCACGGTGCAGGAGGCCGTGGCCGCGGTGCCGTTCCGCCCCGTGCTCGCGCGTGGGGCGGATGCGCATGCCCTGGTGGCCGCCGGGGCACGGATCGTGGCCACGGGTGGTCCGGTGCCCCCCGGTGCCTACGCCTTCCACCCGGATGAGCAGGTGGTGATCGCGGTATCGGCCGACCGCCCCGCGGAGAATGCGAACGACGTGGCGCGGGTGGTGCTGGACGCCGCCCGTGGGGGCCGCGCATCGGCTATATGGGTCGCGGCCCCCGACCTGTCCTCGGTGCCCGAGGATGTCGCGCAGGCCAAGCTGGAGGCCATGTGCGAGGGCACCCGCATGGCACGCATGTGGCTGTCAAAGCAGCAGAGCGACCCCGACTGATCCCGGGGGCTAGGCGGCGCCCTCCGGCAGACGGTTGCGGCGGCGCGCCGAGAAGTAGGTGGCCTGGGGGTGATGCATGATGATGGCCGCGGTGCTCTGCTCGGGCGTGAGCTGGAACGCGCTGGTGAGGCCCATGCCCATCTCGTCGGGGTGCGGCGCCAGCAGGCGCAGCACGTCCACGTGCTGCTCGATGTCCGGGCAGGCCGGGTAGCCCCACGAGTACCGGCGGCCCTGGTCGGTGCCCAGGCCGAGTTCGCGCTTGATGCGCGCGTGCACCAGGTCGGCCATGCCCTCGGCGGCCTCCACCGCGAGCCCGTGGGCGAAGTACGCCTCGGTGTACTCCTCCTCCGCCTGCAGGCGGTCCAGGTGCTCGGTGGCCTCCTGCCCCACGGTCACGGCCTGCAGCGCGATGACATCACGAACCCCGGAGTCCACCGGGCGCAGGTAGTCGGCCAGGCACAGCAGGCGCCCCTCGTCCTGGCGCGGGAAGTCGAACCTCGCGGCCTCGTCCCCGGTTTCGGGGTCGAACACCACCACGGCGTCGCCATCGCGCCCTGCGGGGAAGTAGCCGTAGGTGCCCCGCGGCACGATCCAGCCGTCGTCAATGGAGCGCCTCTCCATCTCGGCACGTCGGGGCTGGAACTCCTCGCGCACGATGCGCTGGAACTCGGCGTCGTCCTGCCCGCGCCCACCCCACGACATCTTGTAGAGCGACTTCTCGTCCATGCGGGCGAACATCTCGTCCACGTCGAAGTCGGTCACGCGCACGGCGCCCCAGAACGGCGGCTCGGGAACAGGTCCCTCGTCGAGTTCCACCGGCTTCGCGGCAGGTCGCGGGCGCGCCCGGGCCTCGGTCACCTTCTCCGCGCTCTCGCGGGCCTCGTCCAGGCGTTCCTGCCGGAACGCCTCCCGTCCCCCGTCCGGGTCCTGCAGGCGGTCCACCGCCGAAAGCCCGTCGAATGCATCCTTGCAGTAGAAGACGCCACCGGCATACGGCTCGCCCCCCTCCAGGAAGAGCGTGCGGCGCCCGAACTGCCGGTTGATGGCCGCTCCGCCGATGAGCACGGGGTAGTCCATGCCGCGGGCCGCGAGTTCCTGCACCAGCAGGGGCATCTGCTTGCTGGTGCTCACCAGCAGGGCCGACACGCCGATCACATCGGCGCCATGCTCCTCGGCAGCATCGATGATCGCCGTCACGGGCACCTGGCGGCCGAGGTCGTGCACGGTGTAGCCGTTGTTCTTGAGGATCGTGCCCACGAGGTTCTTGCCGATGTCGTGCACGTCGCC
>JAUROO010000035.1 GCA_030829765.1 Miltoncostaeales bacterium
CATCCCGCTGCGGGAAGCGTCGTCACGATCCAGCGTCCGCCGTCGCCGGCGGTGCACCGGGCCATGAGTTCCGGGGGCAGGGAGGCCAGCACCTCAACGGCCACCACTGCCCCGGGCAGCAGGCGCAGGGGCACGCCCGCTGCGGCAAGGGCATCGCGCAGGGTCTCCCGGGCGGCGTCGGCCTGATCGAGGTCGTGTGCGGTGGCATCTGCCACCAGTGCCGGGGCGACCGCCGTCTGCACCCCTGCCGCCACCAGGTCGCTTGCGGCCCTGACGGCCGACGCAAGGTCTGGCGTGGCGGCGTGGATGCCGGGGAGGATGTGGGCGTTGAGGTCGAGCACGGCGCGGGAGGATAGCGGGGGTGACGACGTCGCCGGCAGTCGCTAGGATTGGCGCCTGCCGGGGGCATTAGCTCAGTTGGGAGAGCGCCTGGATCGCACCCAGGAGGTCAGCGGTTCGAATCCGCTATGCTCCATGAAAGCCCTGCAAATGCGGGGTTTTTTGTCAAACAAGACTCGCAAGGTGAGCACGCCACGATGAGCACGATCCCCGCCCAGTACCCGCCGCGCCATCGGCCATCCGACTACGTGATCGCCCCGGAGGCGGGCGAGGACGAGTACATCGAGGTGGGCGTTCTGTTCGTGGGGGCCGGTCCCTCGGGGCTGGCGGGGGCCATACGCCTGGGGCAGTTGATGGCCGAGGACGAGGAGCTCATGGAGGCTCTCGGCGAGGTGCCGATCGCCATCGTCGAGAAGGGCAAGGGCCCCGGCTCGCACCTGCTCTCCGGGTCGGTGATGCGCCCCGGTCCGTTCAAGTCATTGTTCCCGGATGCCGCACCCGGGGAGACGCCCGGCATCTTCGAGGAAGTCCACAAGGAGTCGGTCTACTTCCTTCGGCGCAACGGCAAGATCAAGATCCCGACGCCGCCCGACCTGAACAACCACGGCAACTGGGTGGTGTCCATCAGCCAGCTGTCGCGCTTCATGGCTGAGCAGGCCGAGGAGTTCGGCGCCTACATGCTGCCCGAGAGCGACGCCCAGCAGTTGCTGGTGCAGGACGGTCGCGTAGTGGGCGTGAAGACCGGCGACAAGGGCCGCGGGCGCGAGGGCGAGGAGCTCTCCACGTTCGAGCCCGGCGTGGAGTTGCGCGCCAAGGTCACCGTCATCTGCGAGGGCACCCAGGGGCATCTGGCCGGCGTGCTGCGACGGCACTTCGAGCTGGACCAGGACGCCACGCAGATCTACGAGATCGGTGTGAAGGAGGTCTGGGAGGTCGAGAAGCCACTGGACCGCGTGATCCACACCATCGGGTGGCCGCTGCGCATGGGCGCCAAGTGGCGCGAGTACGGCGGGGCCTGGCTGTATCCCATGGGCGGCAACATGGTGTCGATCGGCATGGTCGTGGGCCTTGACGCCGCCGACGCCAACATCTCGGCGCACGACCTGCTGCAGCAGGCGAAGACCCACCCACTGTTCAGGGAGATCCTGGAGGGCGGCCGGCGCGTGGCATGGGGCGCCAAGACCATCCCGTCGGGCGGCATCTACGGGCTGCCCAGCCGCTTCCACGTGCCGGGTGCGGTGCTGTGCGGCGACTCCGCCGGCTTCGTCAACCTCGCCGCGCTCAAGGGCGTGAGCTACGCCATGAAGTCGGGCATCATCGCCGCCGAGCAGGTGGCCCAGGCCATCAAGGCCGGCACCGCCGAGCAGACCACGGGCCTGTGGAACTACACCGAGGCCATCAAGGACTCCGAAGTGTGGAAGGACCTCTGGCGGGTGCGCAACTTCCGCCCCGCATTCCAGAAGGGGTTCATCTACGGCGGCATGGTCGCCGGCCTCACCACGGTGACGCGCGGCAAGCTGCCGAAGAAGGTCACGATCAAGGCCGACCGGGACGAGCCGGTCATCATCGGGCCGGACCGCGACTACCCGAAGGCCGACGGCGAGTACATCTTCGACAAGCTCTCGTCGGTCTTCCTGAGCGGCAACAAGACCCGCGATGACCAGCCCAACCACATCCGCATCCGCACCGAGGTGCCCCGCGAGCTGGCCGTGGCGTGGGAGAACATGTGCCCCGCCAAGGTGTACGAGATCGTGGATGGCTCGGCCACGGCCGATGGCATGGTGCACGTGCGCATGAACAACCCGAACTGCGTGCAGTGCGGCGCCATCACCGCCAAGGGCGGGCAGCTCACGCCGCCCGAGGGCGGCAGCGGGCCCGAGTACACCCTCACGTAGCGGTGGTGGCGTTGGCCCGGTGCCGGGCCGCATTCGCCACGTAGCGCTCGGCCTGCGCCCGCAGGCCGCGGCGCTCATCGTCGGTCAGATCCCTGCGCACCCGCGCGGGAACGCCCACCACCAGCGACCCCTCGGGCACCACCATTCCCTCGGGCACCAGGGCATGGGCGCCGATGATGCTGCCCGCGCCGATGACCGCGCCGTTCAGCACGGTCGCCCCGATGCCGATGAGGCACTCATCGCCCACCGTGCAGCCGTGGACGGTGGCCTGGTGGCCGATGGTGACGTACCGGCCGACGATGCATGGCATTCCGGGATCGGCGTGCAGCACGGCGCCATCCTGCACGTTGGTTCCCTCGCCCACCTCGATGCCCTCGATGTCGCCCCGGATTACCGAGGTCGGCCATGCCGAGCAGTGCGCCCCCAGGCGCACCCTGCCGATCACCACGGCCGCCTCGTGCACCCAGGCGTCCGCAGCGATGTCGGGGATGTCCCGGCCGAGTCCCTGAATCACGTGCCAAACCTCCCGGAATGCGCCCCCTCGCAGGAGAGGCGGGCGAAAGGGCGTACGACCCGATGGTAGGGTTGCCACGTAGGCAATGCACTGCGTCTCCGGGGAGAGAAGATGCGTCGAGGACTAACCATTGCGACCGCGGTCGTGGCCTCCACCGCGCTGATCGGCATCGGCGCGGGCTGCGGTTCGAGTGACTCCGCATCCGTCACTCCGGCAGACGCCACGACCATCGACAACGTCGCGGCGCAGACCGACTCCGAGGGCAAGACCGTGTCGGCGCCGGCGGCGGACAGCGGGTCGTCAGCCGCGACCGATTCCCAGGCCCCGGCCCCGGACGGCGGCGAGGGCGAGGCGGCTGCCACCGGTGACGTGGCGGCGGGCAAGGCCGTGTTCGAGGCCAACTGCCAGGGCTGCCACCCCAACGGCGGCACCGAGGCCGGCGTGGGGCCGGCGCTGGTGGGATCGTCCCTGTCGACGGATCAGGTGCGAAACCAGATCGTCAATGGCAAGGGCGCGATGCCTGGCGGGCTGGTCAGCGGCACCGACCTGGACAACGTCGTCGCCTACGTCGACAGCATCAAGTAGGGACGCAATTGCAATGGGCCTCGAGGTCGCCACGCACCGCCGGGGCGGCCTCGGGGTCGCCATGCTCAGCGGTGAACTCGACATCTACACCGTGCCCGTCTTCCGGCGCGAGGTCGATGAGGTGGGATGCACCGGCATCGTGCTCGACATGCGCGGGGTGAAAGTGCTCGACTCCAGCGGCCTCGGGGCCATCATCAGCCTGAGGAGCCGCCTGCCAGCCGGGGGCCCGGGCGTGGCGATCGCGGGCGCCACGCCGCAGGTTCTGAGGGTGTTCGACATCACGGGCACCCGGGATTCGTTCGCGTTCGCCGACGACGTCGATTCGCTCATCGACGCCATGCAGGTCACTGCCGACGCGGGGGGCAACTGACCGGTGCTGGACCTGCGGCTTATCCGGAAGGACCCGGATCGCGTGCGTGCTGCCCTTGCGCGCCGCGGGGACGCTGCGGACCTGGACGCGCTGATCGCCGTGGACGCCGAGTGCCGGAGTCTTCGTGCCGCTGTCGAGGAGCAGCGGGCGGAGTCGGGGCGCATCGCCAAGGAGATCGGAATGGCGAGGAAGTCCGGTCGCGAGGTCCCGCCGGGGCGTGAGGATGCCGCGCGCGAACTGCGTGACCGTACCGCCGCAGACGAGGAGGTCCTGCGCGGCGCCGAGGAACGACGCGACGTGCTCCTGCTCTCCCTGCCCAACCTCGCCCAGGACGATGCTCCGGACGGGGGCGAGGACGATGCGCGTGAACTGCGCACAGTGGGGAAGATCCCGCGCTTCGAGGGGGGGGCGCGTGACCACGTGGAGATCGCCGAGGGCTTCGGTGGCCTCGACCTCGAGCGCGCGGCACGGACCTCGGGCGCGCGGTTCGCGTACCTCATGGGCCCCCTCGTGCGCCTCCAGATGGCGCTGGTGTCGTGGGCCGTTGACCTGGTTGAGGGGGAGGGGTTCACGCCCGTCATCCCGCCCGTTCTGGTGCGTGAGAGCGCCCTGGTGGGCACCGGCTTCTTCCCTGCTGACCGCTCGTCGGTCTATGCGACTGCCGACGACGACCTCTTCCTCGTCGGA
>JAUROO010000036.1 GCA_030829765.1 Miltoncostaeales bacterium
GCCGGCCCGGCGCCCCGTGCGCCGTGAGATGTCCTCGAAGGCATCGCTCTTCGACATCGCCCCGCCCGCGGTCATCTGCTCGACCTCGGCGAAGATCGCCTCGGCCACGCCGCCCCGGGGGGCCGTCTCCGGCGCGCGTCCTGTCTCGGGCGCGCCCGCAGCCGGTGCGGGGGTCGCTCCGGTGTCGTCATGGTTCATCACGGCATCACTCCACGTTGATTGATGTCCCTTATCTCACATGCAATTGACCCACGTCAATTGATGTAATGAAACCGGCAATTGATGTGCATCAGTCGCGCGTGAAGACCGCGATGGTGGCGGTGTGCGCGTGCAGGTACGACCCACCGCCCACCGGGCCGATCTCGCCGTTGCACGCGATTCCCGCCAGCGGAATGCCGCCGAGCGCATCGTGCACGGCCCGCGCGTCGTGGTGGGGCGTGCCGGAGGGGGGTGCCCCCCGGCCGGTGCAGGTGAACAGCACGGCACCGCCGGCCGCGGAGGCGGGCAGGCCGGAGAGCGCCCGCTTCACGTGCGCGTCCGCCGATGCCACGTCGCGCACCTGCACCTGGACCACCTGGCCCAGACGGGGCTGCTCGCCCACCGCGATGGCGCCCGTGGCCTCGTCGACGGCGGCGACGCCCCGCACCAGGAAGTCGCCGGGCGCAAGCACGGGGGCGTCGGTGCCGAGCGCCAGCCCGATGAGCGCCCCCGGCCCCATGAGGGCCCGCTCGTCGTCGGGAAGCCCGGCCACCACCTCGCGGATGCGCTCGAGCGCGGGCTTTCCCGCCAGGTGGGTGATCACCGGACCCGTGCATCCCGTGATGGTCATCTCCGGTCCCACCGGCCGGCATCCCTGGGACACCACGGCGCGCATGCCGGGCACGGCCACGCCCACGGCGCCCGCGGTGAGTACCTCCTCGCCGATCACCAGCCGGTGGTCGCCCGCCCGTCGTCCCCCCGATGCCAGCCCACCGACCACGGTCCGCCGCGCCGCTCGCCCGTCGGGCCCCGTAAGCGCCCCGGGCGGGAACGAGAAGGGGTCGGCCAGCAGCAGGATGGGGTCGCCGGAGGCGAGCGGCCCCGGCGCTGCGGGGTCGGGGTGCGGGGGCCATCCCGTGAGCACCGTCCGTCCGTCCGGGTCCTGTCCCGGCCGCAGGGCGAAGGCCTCCGGTGCCCCGGTGCCGAGGACGGCGGCCCAGAGGGTGAGGGCGGGCCCCCGCTTCGCCGTGCCACCTGTGCCCGCGATGGCCTCCCCGGTACAGCCGATCAGCGCGCCCGGGTGGATGCCCGCGGTGATGATCGCGGCGATGCCGCGTGCGTTCGCCATGAGGTCAGGCGTGGCGAACAGCACCGCGAGGTCGGGGGATTCGCCCCCGAGCGCCGCCTTCACCTGCGCGACGGCGTCGCGGGCTGCCTCTGCGGCATCCGGCAGCGCGACCAGGGCGGATGCAGCGCGGATCATGCGCCCAGTGTGCACCATGGAGCCCGGGACTTGACACCCATGGGCACGGCTGGTCTGGTTCCCGGGAATGCGTCGTCATCCCGACACCCCGCCGAGTCCATGAGGGTGCTTGCAGCGGTCGCCGCAGGCCTGTGCGTGCTCGCATGGCTGGCGGCGGTCGTCGTGTGGACGACAGCCGGGCGGGTCACCACGGACACCGGCTTCGCCGATGTGACGATCGAGACCGTGCAGAGCCCGCCGGGAGCGCAGGCCGTCACCGACGCCCTGGCACAGGTGGTCGACGAGTACGCGACCGCGCGTGGGGTGTCCCTCACGCCATCATCCCGCGAGATCGTGCGCGCGCAGGTGGAGGACGTCATCCTCGGCGCGGACCTCCCCGGGTTGCTGGGCCCCGCGGTGCAGCAGGCCCGGCGCGCGTTCGAGGCCAATCCCTCCGGGCCGGTCACGATCGACTTCTCCGCCCTCCGGCCGATCGCCGAGGAGAGGGTGCGCCAGGTGAACCCCGCCCTGGTGTCCGCCATACCGCCGGATGAGGACCTCGTGGTGACGGTGCAGCCGCGGGACCTGCCGAGCGCGGCCGGCACCATCGCGGGTGCCGCCGACATGCTGCGGTGGCTGCCTCTGTGGCTGCTGCTGGGGGCGGTCGCCCTCGGTGCGGTCGGCCTGTGGGCCAGCGGCAGTCGCTCACGCATGCTGCGCGCGGTAGGCGCCGCGGTGGTGGTGACTGCGCTGTTGCCGCTGGCGATGCGCCTGGCGGTGCCGCCGGTGGCGGCATCGTTCGTGGAGGCCGGAAACCCCGGGGAGGTGGTGTCGACGGCGACAGTCGCGATCCTCGGCCGGTGGTGGATCGCCCTGGTGGCGTGCCTGGGGGTGGGCGGCGTGTTGTTCGCCCTGGGCGTCCGCGTGGCCCGCCGTCGGCCCGTGCGGCGGTCGCCCATCGTGCTGGGTCGCTAGCCGGCGTCCCCGGGCCCGGGGTCCAGCGGGTCGATCACCGCATGGGCCTCCAGGGCGCGTCCTTCGGGGACCATGACGTCCCGGGGGCCACCCGCCAGGAAGTCGGGCACGTCGAAGCCCGCCATGCGCCGCACATAGGCGGGTATCCCGGCATCGGCGAGGATGCCCTGGATCATCTCGGCTTCGGGCTGGTTCCGGGCCACGGCAACGCGCACCCAGGCGGGTTGCCCGGCATCCGGCCGCGCGGCGCGCGAGGTGCCTCGCCCGGCGGACGCGGGCAGCGCCACGAGCGCGCCCAGTGCGAACCCGGCCACGTGCACCCAGTGGGCCGTGCCCGACCCCACGCCCGCTACCGCGTAGGCGGTCTCGAGGCCGATCCACGCGGCGATGGGGATCCACGCCGGGAGCCCCGCCCCGCTGCCGCTCCGCCCGGAGAGCAGATGCAGCCGGGCGCGGGGGAACAGCACGAGGTACGCACCGAGGACCGCGGCGACGATGCCCGACCCGCCGACCACCGGCTGCGCCGATCCGGCGTCGGCCACGGCCTCGAGCAGGAAGGCCCCGTATCCGCAGGCGATGACCACGGGCAGGAATCGCACGCGGCCCAGACGCTGCTCCACGGAGGGGCCGAAGACCCAGAGGAACAGCAGGTTGCCGAGAAGGTGCCACCACGACGCGTGCAGGAACTGCGCCGAGGCCGTCTCGATCCACGGCGACCGCTCCGCAGAGAGCACCACGCAGGGGTCGGCCGCCGCCGCGGTATCGCCGGTGAGGTGCGCGGGCACCATTCCCCAGCGGCAGGCGAGCGCCTGGGATGAATCCGCGATGTTCCCGTCATCGGGGCGGAGCGACTGGACCACCCACAGCAGCACCCATGCCGCCATGAGCACATAGGTGAGGACCGGCGCGCGATCACGCGGTTGGTCGTCCGACAGGATCCGCGCCACGGCGTGCGGGCTACCCCAGCACGTGCATGAGCAACGCCGCCTGCACGTGCAGGCGGTTCTCCGCCTCGTCCCACACCGCGGAGCGCGGCCCGTGGTAGACGGCGCGGGTGATCTCCAGGCCGTCGTGCGCCGGCAGGGGGTGCAGGGCGATGGCCTCGGGGCCGGCGCGGTCCATCAGGGCCTCGTCCACGCGGTATGGGGCGAACACCCGCAGGCGCTCCGCCTCCTCCTCCTCGTCACCCATCGACACCCACACGTCGGTGTACACCGCATGCGCGCCGGCAACGGCGTCCCCGGGGTCGGTCACCACCCGCACCGCGCCGCCGTTGGCGCGGGCGATCCCGTCGGCCCGCGCGACCACTTCCGGATCGGGCAGGTAGCCCTCGGGGCAGCCGGCCACCACCTCCATGCCCATGTGGGCACCGGCCACCATGAGCGAGTGGCAGCAGTTGTTGCCGTCCCCGACGTAGGCCGCCCGCAGGCCCGCCGGATCCCCGAATCTCTCGCGGATGGTCATGAGGTCCGCAAGCCCCTGGCACGGGTGGTGGTCATGCGTGAGGGCGTTGATGACCGGCACATCCGCGTGGCGGGCGAGGGCAGCCACCTTCTGGTGATCGACGGTCCGGATGACGATGGCGTCGACGAATCGCGAGAGGACGCGGGCGGTGTCCTCGATCGACTCCCCCCGCCCCAACTGCATGTCGCGTCCCGCGAGCACCACGGGATGCCCGCCGAGGCGCGCGATGCCCACCTCGAACGACACGCGCGTGCGCGTGGACGGCTGCTCGAAGATGAGGGCCACGCTCCGGCCGGCCAGGGCGGCCGGCCACTGCGGCGCGGCCTTGAGCTCGACGGCAAGGTCAAGTACCCGGCGCACGGCATCGGATGGGTGGTTCATAAGGCTCAGCACCGAATGGCCGGCCAGTGACGGGTGGGGTGGGTGGTCGATCACCGGTGCAGGATATCGCGACGTTCGCGGGCCTCCCGTCCGGGCCATGCGGCACGATCGGGGCGACACGACGACCGGGGGGCGGCCATGGCGGCGGGCTGGTGGGTGCTGATCGGCATCGGCGCGTTCATCGCGCTGGTGGCGCTGTACGACATCCTGCAGCGCAGGCACTCGATCCTGCGCGTGTTCCCGGTCGTCGGGCACCTGCGCTACGTGCTCGAGGCGTTCGGGCCGGAACTGCGCCAGTACATCGTCACGAGCAACGATGACGAGCGGCCCTTCAGCCGCAACGAGCGCCGGTGGATCTACGCGAGCAGCAAGCGTCAGAACGCCGGATTCTCCTTCGGTACCGATGCCGAATTCGAGCGGTCCCCGGGGTACCTGATCATCAGCCCCGCCGCGTTCCCGGCCCCGCCGCCGGCGGAGGGCGACCCGGACGACTGGCCCCTGGCATCGGCCAAGGTGCTGGGTGGCCCGCGCGGGAGGCGGCAGGCGTTCCGGCCGTCGTCGGTGGTCAACATCTCCGGGATGTCGTTCGGTGCCCTGTCGGCGCGCGCGGTCGAGTCCCTGAATGCGGGCGCGGCGCTTGCGGGGTGCATGCAGACGACGGGTGAGGGCGGGATCACCCCGTACCACGACCACGGGGGCGACCTGGTGCTGCAGTTCGGCACCGGGTGGTACGGCGCGCGCGATGCGCGGGGACGCCTGGACCTCCCACGGCTCGTGGATCTCGTGGAGCGGTTCCCGGTGCGGGCGATTGAACTCAAGCTGAGCCAGGGCGCGAAGCCCGGCGTGGGCGGGATGCTGCCCGCATCGAAGGTGACGCCCGAGATCGCCCGCATCCGCGGGGTCGAGCCGGGAGTTGCCTGCATCAGCCCGCCCGTGAACCCCGAGTTCTCGGACGCCGACGGCATGCTGGATGTCGTGGAGCGCATCGCCGACGCCACCGGGGTGCCCGTGGGAATCAAGTCGGCCGTGGGGGAGAGCGCGTTCTGGGGGGAGCTCGCCCGGCTCATGGACCGGGGCACGCGCGGCGTGGACTTCATCACGATCGACGGCGGGGAGGGGGGGACCGGCTCGGGACCGCTGTCGTTCGTGGATCACGTGGGGCTGCCGTACCGCCTTGCCCAGGCGCGTGCGCTGCGCGCCTTCGCCGAGCGGGGCATCCAGCATGACGTCACATGGATCGGGTCGGGACGCCTGGGCCTTCCCGATGAGGCCATCATGGCGTTCGCGCTGGGGGCCGACATGATCAACGTTGGGCGCGAGGCCATGCTCTCCATCGGCTGCATCCAGGCGCAGCGATGCCACACGGGGCACTGCCCCAGCGGCGTGGCCACGCAGTCGCACTGGCGCCAGAGGGGGATCGACCCCACCCTCAAGTCCGCCCGCGCGGCGTCGTACGTCATCGCGATGCGCCGGGACATCACCCGCCTGTCGCGATCCACGGGGGTCGCGCATCCGTCGCAGGTCTCGCTCGCGCACATCGAGGTGCTGGAGGGCGACGTCCTCACGCCGGTGGCCCAGCGGTTCGGGATCCATCCCGACTGGGCCGTGCCCGTGATGATCTAGCGCGTCATCCCGCGGCCAGGGGGCCTTCGGTCCATCCCGCACCCAGCCGCATGGCGAGGTCGATGTCGTCCGCCCCGGCCACGCCCTCGTCGGCCAGGCGACGCGCCTCGTCGAGCGCGGCGGCGTAGTACACGGCGGCGACCACCGGCTCGGCACCGGCACCACCCCCCGTGCGTCCGGGCAGCAGTCCGGCCCCGGACTTACGGCCCAGGTGGCCGGCGGCGACGAGGGGGGCCAGCGTGCCGGCATCGGCGAACCGGTCCCCGTATGCCGCCTCCAAGTCGGCGCGGATGCTCTCCAGCACGTCGAGGCCCACGAGGTCCCCGAGCGCGAAGGGGCCCATGGGGGCGGGGCCGCCGTCCACCACCGCGCGGTCGGCGCCCTCGCGGTCCACGGGTGCCCCCGCCGCGGCCCGGTAGGCCTCGGCCATGGCGCGCACCAGCACCCGGTTCACCACGAACCCCGGGCACTCGCGCACCCGCACGGGCGTCTTGCCCAGTTCCGCGGCGAGGGCGAGGGCCCTCGCGACGGTGTCCTCCGTCGTGGCCGCGCCCGCGATCACCTCGACCAACGGCATCACGCTGGCCGGGTTGAAGAAGTGCAGGCCGATCACCCGCCCGGGTGAGCGCGTGGCATCGGCCAGCGCGGTGACCGAGAGCCCCGAGGTGTTCGTGGCCACCAGGGCGTCGGGGCGGATCACGTCATCGAGTTGCCGGTGCACCGCGATCTTGAGCGCCAGGTCCTCGGGCACCGCTTCGATCATCACGTCCACCGGGGCCAGATCGGTGAGGGAGGCCACGGGATGGATGCGCCCCGCCGCGGCATGCGCGGCGGCCTCCGCCAGCCGCCCGCGCTGCACCAACCGGGCGCCCAGCGCGAGTGACCGGTCGCGGCCCATGGCCGCACGCTCGGCGTCGGCATCGGCCATGAGGACGTCCATGCCCGCGACCGCGGCGACGTGGGCGATCTCGCATCCCATCGTGCCCGCGCCGATGATGCCGATGGAGCGCATGGCCCGAGCCTACCGTGGCGCGTCCGGGGTGGCACGTAGGTTTTCCCAGACCGGTGCGTGATGCACCGGTCAACGCCTCACACGGTGCCGAGCCGATCCGACCATGACGTCGAACGGGATGCCGCCCTGGCCGCGCGGTACCGGCAACGTCGCCTCGTTCTGCTGGGAGCCCTGCTCGTGGCCACCGTGGTGCCGATCGTGGCGATGGGGTCGTGGTGGCTCTGGCCGCTGCTGGTGGTTCCCGCTGCCCTCGCGGCCCCCCTCGCGGGTGCAACGGGCCTGATGGCCACCCTGCTGGCGTCCGCCATCGCGCTGGCCGCGGCATCGTCGGGTGATGTCGCCACCGCCGAGGCCGCGATGGGGTTCATCGCGATCGTGGTGGTGGCCGCACTGGGTGCGGCGCATGCGGGCCTGGCCGAGGGCCTGGGGGCCTCCTGGGGGTCTCGCGGCGGGGCCGGGGGACCGGCGATGGCGCCCTCCGCGGTGTTCGACGTGATCGCCGAGCGCGATTGCCGCCGGGCGGCGGAGACGGGCAGCCCCGTGGCGGTGTCGGTTGCGGCCATCCCGCGCATCCGCGCACTCCGCGCCGTGCATGGCGACGACGTGCTGGAGCATCTGCTCAAGGCCTGCGCCGACGCCGTGGCGCAGGTGGCCCGCGGAGGCGATCTGGTGATGGAGGATGCCCCGGGGCGCTACGTGGCGCTGGTTGCCGGGGGCGAGGATGCCGCCCGCGACCTGGGGCACCGCCTGGCGACGGCCCTCGAGGCCGTGGCGGTGCGCGACCACGACGGCCTTCGGGTGACGGCGGGGTCGGTGGCGGTCGGTGCCGCCGCGTGGACGCCCGCCGACACCGGCCCCTCGTCGCTCATCGAGCGCGCCGATGCGGACCTGCGCCGTGACATGGCCACCGGCGACACCGGCCGGCCCGACGAGCAGGTCACGGGCGAGTTCCGCGCCGTCGCCGTCGCCGGCGCCGCATGAGGCGGCCCGCGGCCGCGCCGAGCCCCGCGCCGGCCACGACGTCCAGGGGGTCGTGATCGGCGGCGGCCACCCGGGCCGCCATGCCGAGCGCCGCTGCGGCGTGCGCGGCAGTACCCACCAGCGGTCGCTCGCGGGCGACCACCACCGCGATGGCCGCGGACGATGCGGCGTGGCGGCTGGGGAAGCCCCCCTCGGTGCGCGACCCCGGGCGCGGGCGGTCGATGGCATCGCGCGCCACCTTGGCCAGGGTGCCGGCGATCGCGCCCGCCATCACGGCGCGCAGGCCGAGCATGCGCGAGCCGGGGATCACGACCAGCGCGAGCGCGAGCCCCTGGAATGCCGGTGCCATGGCATCGGCGGCGAGTCGGGCCCAGTCGCGGCCGCCGGGCACCCCTGCGGCGGCGGCGCGGATGCCGTCGCCCGCGCGCCGGTCGGCCACGAGGATCGCATGGGTGACGTCATCGGCCTGCACCCGGCTCACGCTAGGACAGCCCCGGTCCGCGCGCCCGGCTAGGCTCGGGTGCGTGCCGGTTCCTCGCTGGATCATTCCCGCCGCCGCCGTGGCGGCCGCCGCTGCGGCGGTCGTCGGCATGTCCGCCTGCGGGTCCTCGACGACGGGGGTCGCGCCCCAGGTCCAGGCTCCGGCCGACCGCCCCGATCCGGTCGTCGTGCGGGTGCCGCGCCTCACCGGCGCCGGGTCCCTCGAGGTCGGCAGGCCGACGGCGCGCCCGACCCTGGTGAACCTGTGGGCATCATGGTGCGGGCCGTGCCGTGAGGAGATGCCCGCGGTCGAGGCCTTCGCCCGCTCCCACCCGGACGTCCGCGTGGTGGGGATCGCCATCGATGACACCACCGACAGCGCCCGCGAGTTCGCCCGCGAGGTCGCGGTGACCTTCCCGCTCGGCATCGACCGCGACGACGCGGTGGGGGATGGCTACGGCGTGACCGGGCTCCCCACCACCTTCGTGCTGGATCGCGCGGGCCGTCTGGCCGCCACGTGGGCCGGGCCCGTGACCGCCGCGGACCTGTCGCGGCTGACGGACCCCCTGGTGGACGAGTCGTGACCTCCGGCGCGCACGACCTGAGCACGCGGATGCGGTCATTCGCGGACCGTCACGACCTGCTGCCCGCTGGTCATGGCGTGCTGGCGCTGGTGTCGGGCGGGGCGGACTCCACCGCGCTCATGCACCTGCTCTCCGATGTCCACGACGGCCCGGTGCACGTCCTCTCGTTCGATCATGGTCTGCGCACCGCTTCCGCGGGCGAGGCCCGCGACGCCGCCGCCCGCGCCCGTGCCCTCGGCCTGCCCGCCCATGTGGAGCAGCTCGGGCTGGCGCCGGGGCCGCATGCGCTGGAGCGCGCCCGGGATGCCCGCCTCGCCGCTGCTGAGCGCGTGCGTGCCGAACTCGGACTGGACGCGATTGCCACCGGTCACACCCGCACCGACCACGTGGAGACCATTCTCTTCCGTGCCGCGCGGGGAACGGGCCGCACGGGTGCCCTCGGCATCGCGCCGCGCCGCGGCAGGTGGGTGCGACCGCTGCTGTGCCTCTCGCGCGACGAGACCCGGGATTGGTGCCGCGCACATGGCATCCCCTTCGTTGACGACCCGACCAACGACGACATGGCGACCGCGCGGGCCCGGGTGCGCCACGGCCTGCTGCCGGCGTTCAGGGCGGTGCACCCGTCGGCGGAGGCCAACCTGGCCCGCATGGCGGAGTTGCTGGCCGATGAGACGGACGTGGTGGAGGCGGCTGTGGCAGTCGCGGGCGACCGGGTGCGGAGTGACGGCGGGCTGGACGCCGGCCTTCTCGCAGCCGAGCCGGTGGCTATCGCGCGGATCCTCGTGCGCGGACTCCTCGCCGACGCCGGCCTCCCCGCTGACGCGCGCTCGGCCGACGTCATCGACGCGGTCCTCGCGCGCGCCCGGTCGGGCGCGGGATCCACCCAGGTGCCCGGCGGCCTCGTGGCCGTCGACCGGGGCATCCTGGTGGCGGAGGCCGCGGGGCAGGACGTCGGCCCGATCGTGCCCACGCCGCTTCCGGTGCCC